>JAGSHC010000222.1 GCA_023954745.1 Deltaproteobacteria bacterium
CCCCCCCGTTCAGCCGTCGTGGCGACGCCGCAGAGGCAACGGTTATGCTCGGCCACCTCGGGGAGTCCCCCCGGCGAGGGAGAACATGGTCGAGACAGCCCAGCGTCACGCCGATGCTGAAGCGGCCCACGTGTGGTGGCTGACCGAGCGCCCCACCCTGGACCCCGCTGGCGCGGTCCGGCCATGGTCCAGGACTCAGGCACGTGGCTTCGAGCACCTCGAAGCAGCCGGACTGCTGCTGTCGCTGCACGCCGAGTCGCTGGCTGGCTTGGGAGACTCGCCCGCCGTGCGCGCGGACGGCGCGGGGATCGTGGAGCCGATCCTGCGACGCCTCGAGTCCGGCGTGGTGGAGCACCGGGGCGCCCGGCGCTGGAGCCCCATCGGCGCCGCCCCCGCCTGGCTCGCCTGAGCCCATGCTCGCCATCTCCGGCGCAGCCGTGGTCATTGGCTGCCTTGCCCTGTACCTCCTCTACAGCCAATCGGTCATTGCGTCTCCGCGCCTCGCCCGCGCCCTCCGCCCTCTCCTCGGAGCTCCGCGACGCATCGGCCTCATCCTCGGCGTGGTGATGGCCCTGGCCGGGGTCGTCGTGCACCCCGAGGGCGCCTCGCTGGTCGCCGGCCTCGCTGCGGCCCTTGGGATGCGCCACGCCACCCGGAGGCAATGGGCCTTCGGGCTCCCCGCCACCCCCGTAGCCGTCCTCGAGCAGGTGGACTCCGCGGTCCCGGTGGTGGCTCTGCCCGATGGACGCGGGGTGCCGGTCCATTGGCTCGAGCGCGTGCGCCTCGCGAGGCTCGACGACGTGATCTTCGTGGCGTGCTCCATCTCCCGCTCCGCGGCGGCGTTCCGGGCGCCACCCAGCGGAGTCCTCGTGCAGTTCCCCCTCGACGTGGGCTTCGGCTTGGGACGCGGGGCGCTGTGGAGTGGCGCGAGCGGCGCCTCCCTCGACGGCGGGGATCCGCTGGAGCTGCTGGACCTGGAGTGGACCCAGGCCGGGGCAGTAAAGCAAGTCTTTGGCCCGGTGGGAGGCGCCCTGCCAGACCCGAAGCCCCCACGCACGGTGCGGGTCCGCGGCGCAGACACCTCCGCCGGCACCGAGGTGGTGACGGTCCAGGGGGATGCCTGGCGACCCATGGGCTCCCGCGGGACGCAGGCCTCGTCGGGTACGCCTCGGCGCTATCTGGCGAAGTGGGCCGCCGAGCTGAGCGGGCTGGCTGGGGACTCGGCCTCCGATCAGTCACAATGAGGACGCATGTACTCCCCCACCACCCTCGACTACTTCATGCACCCGCGGAATGTGGGGCGCGTCGACGAGTACGACGGGGTGGGCCGCGCGCGCTCGCGATTCTGCGATGACCGCCTCGAGATCACGGTCGCTGTCCGCGCCGGGGCAGTACGCGCTGGGTTTCGAGCCCAGGCGTGCAGCGCCTGTATCGCCGCCGCCTCGATGCTCACCGACCTCGTGAACGCGCGGCCCCACAGCCCGGCCGAAGCCCGCGCCATCGACTTGCCCACCCTCGCCGCCGCCATGGTCGCGGTCCCGGAGGAGAAGCTGCGCTGCGTGCGTCTCGCCCCCGTGGCCCTGGCCCGCGCTCTGGACGACGCCGCCAAGGAGGGCGCCGCATGAAGATCACCTGCGTCATCGCCGCCCACAACGAAGAGGGCAACCTCGCCCCGGTCATCGCCGGGGTGAAGCAACACACGCAGGGCCTGACCGAGGTCCTCGTTGTGGACGATGGCTCCACTGACGGCACGGCCGCCGAGGCAGAAGCCGCTGGCGCCCGCGTGGTGCGGCAGACCCCGAACCGCGGCAAGGGCGCAGCCTTGCTGCGGGGCCTGCGCGAGCTCGACGGCTCTCCCGACTACGTATTGTTCATCGACGGCGACGGCCAGGACGACCCCGCCGACATCCCGGCCCTCGTCGAGGCGGCTCGAGGAGGTGGAGAGTTCGTGAACGGCTCCCGCTGGCTCGGCACCCTGAAGCGAGGCTCGATCAGCTTCCCCAACCGCCTCGGAAACCGGTTCATGACCGAGCTCCTCAACGTGCGCCACGGGGCCCGCATCACCGACTCCCAAGCCGGCTTCCGACTCATCCACACCCGCCTGCTCGACCCCGACCGCTTCCGCTCGCGGGAGTACGAGGTGGAGACGGAGATGGTGCTGCACGCGGTCCGCAGCGGGGCACGCATCGCCGAGGTCCCCGTGACCCGCCACCCGCGCGGCGAGGGCGACACCGACTTCAAGCGCGTGCGCAACGGGCTGCGCATCCTCGCGACCATCCTGGTTGGGCGACCGGTCTTCCGCTGATGCGCTTCGATCGCGCCGCGCTGCTGCTCTCCGCCCTCATCGCCGTGATCGCCGTCCTTCGCTTCGAGGGACCCGCCGTCGGCTACTGGGACACCTACGTCACCGCCCCGGCCCTGCACGCCGCAGGCACCGGCATCGACTTCGTGCTGCGCGACGGCAGCCCGCTCCTCGAGTACGAGCTCGGAGAGGGCATCCCCGCGGACCTCGTCGACCTCGACACCTTCGGGATCATCACCAAGGACCAGCGCCTCGGCGCCGGCGTGGTCGCCAGCCCCTGGTTCACCCTCTTTGGACTCGCGGGCTTTCGACTGCTCCACGGTCTGCTGTGGGGCCTCATCGCCCTCGGAGGGTGCCTCCTGGGACGAGCCGTGTTCGGCACCAAGGGCATCGCCCTGTGCGTCGGCGCCCTGCTCTGCCTCCAGCCCTATGCCTGGGCCGCCAACCGTCTCAACCCCAACGTCTTTGCCCTCGCCGCTTCGGTCGTGATCCTCGCGATCCTCGCCCGTCGCCGCCCTGCGGGGGCGCGCGCCTACGGAGCGGCGGCCGTCGTGGGGCTGCTCTACGGAGCAGCGGGGAACGTGCGGCCCGAGCTGGTGGTGGCGGCGCCCGCGGTGCTCTGGGGTTTGCTCGGGCTCGGAGGGCACACCGACCACCCGGCGAACCACCTCCGACGGCTCGGTCTCTTCGCCGGATGTGCGCTCCTCGCCGTCTCCCCCACCCTGCTCTGGAACGGGTACGCCTTCGGCGATGCCCTGGTGCACAGCTCGCAGTACGGCGACTTCGAGGGCTTTCGCCCCACCTTCCCTCACCGCTTCCTGGGCGCCACCTTCGAGTTCAACGGTCTGCTGAACTGGCCCTTTCACGACACCGTCGTGCGCACCCCCCACTTCCCCCTCCCCATCTTCTTGCTGGTCCCGGCGCAGATGGTCCTCTGCTGGGGGTCGGGGCTGCTCGCTCTCGCGGTGCTCGGGGCGCGGGCTCTCGGGGCGGGCCGCCACGGCGTGTTGCTCGGTCTGTGGTTCGCGATGATGTTCACCCTCCTCCTGCCCCACGAGAACTGGGATGAGCTGAAGATGACCTACGCGCTGCTCTACACGCCGCCGCTGGCCGTCTGGGTCGTGGCGGGGGGGGCGAGGTTCTGGGACGCCCTGCAACGCACCGAGTGGACCACCGTGGGCAGCACGGTCGCGGTGCTGCTCACCATCTCGTTCGTCGCGTGGTCACTGCGCGCCGTCCACACGCCCCTGGACGCCCGCTGGTACGTGAGGTTCCCCGGGGCGGCGGCCAACGGCTCCGGAATCGCCCTCCTCACCGACGAGCCTCGGCGGGGGTGGGAGCTGTTCCACACGCGCGAGACTCCCGAGGAGATCGCCATCGAGCGCGCCCGCTACACGCGGGGGAACATCCTGCCCCACCCCTATTGGGAAGCGGAGCCTGACTGGTCGGTGGGCGCGGAGACGCTCCAGGCGGAGCTGGGCCAGCGCGAGCTGAGGCTCCTGGCGGTCTGGTACTACATCTATGGGGGACGGCGAGACGACGTGACGTCGGACCGCTGAACCGCGTCGCCGCCGACAGAGCGGGCTGACTCAGAGGTCGCGCAGCGCCTTGAGCACCGCGGCGCGCTCGGGATCCAGCGCCGGCATGGTCACTTCGGGGTTCGGCTTGCCCAGCAGCTCGCGCAGGTGGCTCTTCGCCGCCTCTGCGCGCTCCGCGTGCTTCTCCTGCACGTCATCCACTTCCTTGCTGTCGTTCTTCAGGTCGTAGAGCGAGCCGTTGCCCTTCTCGTCCCGGGCGAACTTCCAGCGTCCTTCGCGCACCGCGATGCCGCACCGCCCGTCCTCAGCCCGCGGCGGAGCGACCACCAGGGCCTGGAGAGCTCCAAGATCCGTCCCTCCGGCGAGAGCCATGAGCGAATAGCCATCTCCGAAGCGCCGCTTCACGAAGCCCATCGCGGTGAGCGCCGTCGCCGGCACGTCCTCGAGCCGCACCTGGGTATCCACCCGGACGCCCTCGGGCACCCCGGCGCCGAACACGATCATGGGCACCTGGCTCCAAGGGTCGCCCACGTTGGGGAAGGCTCCCCCGGGGACGCGCCCTCGGGTGCCCACCACCACGAACAGCCAGTCGTCGAGCATCCCATCGGCCTCGAGTCCCTGAAGCAGGTCCCCGATCACCTCGTCCAGACCGACGACGCGCGCTCCATAGGCGCGGCCGGCCTCCCCAGGGATGGGGTCGACGAGATCGGCCGGATCGGGATCGAAGCCCAGCAAGCGGTTGCGGGGTTCGCTCAAGTGCAGCCATGCGAACTGGTTCTCGCCGTGGTGCCAGGACATCCACTCGCCCAGCCGGCTGACGGACTCCGACGCGCTGCGAAGCACTTCCTCGGGGTCGGGGCCCTTGCCGGCTCCGGTGATCCACCGCCACATCGTCTTCAACGCCAGGCGGTCACTGCCTCGTCGACCCGTTCCCACGCCGTCGTCGTAGACCGTGAATCCTCGGGAGAGACCCGTCGCCCGGCCGTCGAGGGCGGCGGAGCTCACGAATGCGCCCGTGCTGTAGCCCTCGGACTGGAGCTTCTCCGCGAGGGTCTGCAGGTCGGCGCCCGAGCCCGGCAGGGAGGCGGGCAAGCTCTGACCGTCGGCCACAAAGCCGGTGACCAGTGGGTGGCGCCCCGTGTGCACGGCCCCGAGGGGTGGCCCCTCGGACGTGGACGGCGTCGTCGCCTGGGAGAAGGTGATCCCCTTGCGCGCCATCCACTGCAGCGTCGGGGTGCGGACACGGGAGCCTGCGCCCACGTGGTCCGCGCGCAGACCGTCGACGGTGATGAGCAACAGGTTCGGCGTGCCCTCCCGCACCTTGGTCTGCGTGCCCCGCCCCCCGAGCATGGGCGCCGACACGGCGAAGCTCATGGAGACGAGCACCAGCGCGGGGAGCCCCAGGAGCGCCAGGCCCTGACCTCGTCCCGTCACATCGAGACGCTTCAGCAGGAGGCGCATCGCCAGGGTGAAGGCCACCGAGAACACGAGCACCAGCAAGAGGACGAGACCGACGCGAGCCGGCCCGCCTTGGGTGACGCCCGCTCGGAACAGCCCTGGGGTCACGAGCGTGAACAGAGTCACGAAGAACGTCCCGCCGAGGACGAGGGGGAGCCAGCCGCCGGTGGGGTCGCGGCCGGTCTGGAGAGCGAGGCTCCGGTCTTCGCTCGAGAGGCCGGCTACGGAGCCAACGCCCGCCGCCAGCGCGGTTCCGACGGCTCCAGCCACCGCGGCCGCGCTGCCGGCGTTCACCAGCCAGAGCAGCAGTCGGTCCAAGGCGTTGACGATCTCGGTGACCGAGGTCCGCAGCACCACCGCGGTCTCGAAACCTCCGAGCACGGCCCCGAGGAGAGCCGCAGCTCCGGCCCCCTTGAGGATTCGCATCATCCACAGGCGCGTCATCGATGTGTACCCATGCTCGTACTGGACCCCGGGGGGGGCGTTCGGGTTCCCACTCAGCCGCTCGCGCGGCGAGACTCACCCCGAACCACGGAGTCGGGGAAGAGCGGCGCGGGGTCGTCATACCGGCCGGCGTGGCGAATGAGGAGCTGCGCCAGGTAGTGCTCCGGACGGCGGCGCGCGTGCCGCTCCAGGAGCTTGAGCCAGCGCGACGTCGAGGCGTCGAGGTCACCGTCGCCCCGGCCGGTGTCGAACACCTTCAGCTTCGGCTCAGCGAGCAGGGTGTGCCCCTTCCGCTCGCGCACCGCAAACATCGGCAGCACCGGGACATCCACCCGACGGGCGAGCTCGAAGGGCGTGGAGCTCACCTGGGCCGTGCGGCCGAGCAGCGCTCCGTGTCCCGAGCGCACCGAGGCGCACTCGTCGCCCTGGACCACCAGGACGGAGCCGGGCTCTCCGAGGAACCGCACGAGCGCGCCGGCATAGCCCTCCGAGGAGAACACCCGCAGATCCAGGCCGGGCCCCGGGACTGGCCAGCGCTCGGGGCGCCGCCCGGGAGGCCGTAGGTCGAGGAAGCCGACGCGGTAGCCCCGGCGCGCGAGGGCAGGAGCGATGTGTTCCCAGGCGCCGAAGCTGGCGGTCAGGACGATCGCGCCCGCGCCGCCCTTGTTCAGCGCGTTCTCCAAGGGGAGGAGCGAGCTGATCTGGATGTGCCGGCCGCACGCAGCGGGGCCCTCGGACCAGGCGTCCTTGCGCTCGATGGCCATGAGAGTCGCGATGACCCGGGCGTCGTCGATGAGCGCGGGGAGCGGACGAGGGAGGGGCACGCCCTCCCAGCAACGACGGACCTCATCTACGAGCTCCTGCTCGAGCGAGCCCTCGAGGGGGGCAGCGCGAAGGAAGGTGCTCAGGGTCGAGCGACGCCGCTCCGGTCCCATGCTCAGGAGCGTGCTCCGCAGCAAGGGAGGAAGGCGCGGGACGAGCCCAGCTGCCCGCTGGTCCCAGGGCAGCTCGGCGTGGCCGAAGCGAGCGCGGAATGAGGGGATGGGGCGGCTACTCGGCGGTGGCGTCCTGCTCGGCGAGCAGGCGACCGGTGTAACCCAGGGTGTAGACACAACCGGGCAGGATCCCATCGGCGTTGGAGTCGCTGATGATGTACTCCTCGGACCCGCCGAAGAGCTCGTCGTCGAAGCGCACCGTCGTGGAGCCTTCGATGGTGAAGCGCACGTCGCCGCTGCTGCGTCCTTCGGTGAAGGGCCCGCCCGCGTAGACGAGCACGCCCTCGTTCAGGAGCCCCTCCATGGATCCGCGGGCGAAGAACCGGTAGTCCTCATCGGCCTCGCTCTCGAAACGCCACCACACCTCGAAGTTCGCTGTGTCGACGCCGTCGGGCCACCAGAAGCGGTACAGCTCGCTGTACTCCTCGTGGTTGTTGGCGTCGTCGATGACCCCCTGCCCGCAGCTTTCGGTGGCATCGGCGTCCGTGAACGTCACGCGGAAGTCACGAGTATCCGCGCCCTCGGGCACGAGAGACTCGGACGGACAGCCGCACAGAAAGGCGGCGCAGAGCAAGGCGGGGGCGAGAGAGCGCAAGGGACCTCCGGATCGAGCGGGGATGATCCCTGTCCAGTGGGCGCAACGTCAAGCGCCGTCGGGGACCTCGCCCCCGGGACACCGCCGCAAACACACCGTAGAGTCCCGTACGTGCCGATCCTTCGCCCCCTCCGTGCCCTCCGCTATGGCCGCGACCACAGCTCCTTTCTCGACGAACTGATCTCCCCCGCCGTCCGCGGCGAACCGAGCGATCGCACCATCGTCGGGGACGTACATCCGTGGAACGTGCGCCAGCTCGTTCGAGGGGATCGCGGGCCCCTGGCCCAGGAGGACGATCCGCCCTTCACCCATGCCTCCCGCCTGTTGGGAAGCTGGAAGCAGGACGGGATCGTCGCGCGGGACGCGCGGCCTGCCCTGTATGTGTACGAACAGCGCTTCGGCGAGCAGTTCCGGCGCGGGGTCGTCGGGCTGGTCCGCCTCGACCCCGAAGGCTCTCCCCGTCTGCTCCCGCACGAGTTCTCCCGGGGCGGCTCCGCCGAGACCCTCGCGGCGCAGCTCGCCGCGACGCGTTGCCAGTTCTCGCTGGTGATGGCGATCTCCCCGGACCGACGCGGGATCCTGGCCGACTACCTCGACCGCCATCCTGGCCGCAACGACATCGAGGTCCACGACGGCAAGGGGCACCAGAACCGGATCTGGCGCGACGAAGACCCGGCCCATCACGTGGAACTCAACGACGCGCTGCGCGACGAGCACGCCGTCATCGCAGACGGCCACCACCGCGTCGAGGCGGCGATGAAGTACCAGGCGGCCTGCGCTGGCGGCCAGCCCGTCACTCGCGAGCGTCCCTACGACTACGTCATGACCCTCCTCGTGCCCGCCAGCCAGCCCGGCCTCATCAGTCGCCCCACCCACCGGGTCTGCGAAGCGCTGGGCACGGGGGGCAGGGCGTTCCTCGACGACCTCGACCAGCGCTTCTCGATCACGTCTCTGGAGCGCGACGCACTTCCCCAGTGGTTCGAGGAGCCGGGGATTCGGTTCGCCCTCGCCCGCAAGGGAGGGATTGTGGGGCTGGAGCTTCGACCCGACGCGCCCTCGGTTCGGCAGGCCCTCGCCACCCTGCCTGGCGCCCTCGCTTCGGTGGAGCCCGCGGTGCTCAGCGCGACGGTGCTCGACCCCCTGGCCCTGGCGGAGATCGGTGACGCCTGGAATGGCGATGGCGCCGACACCGGCGGAGCCGCCTCCAACTCCAGCTTCAGCCACAACCGGACGTCGGCGACCGAGGTCATCGACTCGGCGCTCGCGGGGACGGTGGACGCGGCCTTCTTGCTGCGGCCCGTCCCCAACGACCAGGTGCTCGCCGTGGCCGAGGAAGGACTGCTCATGCCCGCCAAGTCGACGAACTTCTATCCGAAGCCCATCAAGGGCTTGCTCATGAACTCCCTGGTGAGCTTCTGATGCGGCCCATCGCCGACCTGTCCGCCGCGCAAGCCCGGGGTGTGGAGCTGCTGTTCAGCGACATCGACGGCACCATCACCGATGAGGCAGGACGGATCCCGGCCCAGGTCTTCGCCATCCTCGAGGAGGCACGGGACGCAGGGCTGACCGTGATTCCGGTCACCGGCCGTCCCGCGGGCTGGTGCGACATGATCGCGAGGACCTGGCCCGTCGCAGGGGTGGTGGGCGAGAACGGCGGTCTCTTCTTTCGGCGCGGCACCGGCGCGTCCAAGGGCCCCGACGCCCGCATGGAGCGCATCTACACCCAGGACGCCCCGACCCGCGTCGCCAATCGCGTGCGGCTCACGGAGCTGACGAGCAAGGTGTTGTCTGCGTTTCCGGGGGCAGCCCTGGCCAGCGACCAGTCCTACCGGGAGTTCGACATCGCGGTGGACTTCTGCGAGGACGTGCCGCGGCTCCCTGAGTCGGATATCGATGGGATCGTGCGTCTCCTGGAGGAGGCCGGTTGCCACGTGAAGGTCAGCGACATTCACGTCAACGCCTGGTTTGGAGAGTTCGACAAGGCCTCCATGTGCCGCCGGGTCGGCGAGCTTCTCGGTCTCGACCTCCTCGGGGCCCACAAGGAGCGCGCCGTCTACTTCGGGGACAGCCCCAACGACGCACCGCTGTTTGCCGCCTTTCCCCTCGCCATCGGCGTCGCCAACGTCGCCGAGCTCGCCCACCGGATGGAGACGCTGCCCGCGTTCGTCACCGAAGGCCGAGGGAGCGATGGGTTCGTGCAGGGGGTGCGACGCCTGCTCGACTTGAGGGGCTGAACCCAACAGCGACCAGGGCTTTCACGAGGCTGTCACACTGCTGTCACCTACAGAAGTGAGCCTCGGACCCATGGCTGAAACGATTCTGATCGTCGAAGACGAACTCGACCTTGCCGCGACGCTGGAGTACCGGCTGGGCAAGGACGGGTACGACACTGTCACCGCCGCCACAGGCGCCGAAGCCCTCGCCGCATTGCAGGCCGAGCCGCGGCCGGACCTCGTGCTGCTCGACCTGATGCTGCCCGACATGTCCGGCATGGACATCTGTCGGCAGATTCGGCGCGAAGAGGCCACGGCCAACCTGCCGGTGATCATGGTCACCGCCCGCGCCGAAGAGATCGACCGGGTGGTCGGCTTCGAGGTGGGAGCCGACGACTACGTGTGCAAGCCCTTCTCGGTCCGCGAGCTCGTGCTGCGGGTCAAGGCGCAGCTCCGGCGGGGGCGCAGCGGCGGCCCGAACCGCACTCCGTCGGTGGCCTTCGGTCGGCTCAAGGTGAACTCCGAGGCCCACCGGGCCTGGGTCGATGGCGAAGAGCGCCCCCTCACCGCGCTCGAGTTCAAGCTGCTGGAGACCTTCCTCGCCCGCCGGGGGCGAGTCCAGAGTCGCGAACGCCTGCTCGATGACGTGTGGGGGATCACGGCCGACGTGACGACCCGCACCGTCGACACGCACGTCAAGCGCCTCCGCCAGAAGCTCGGCCCCGCGGGTCAATACATCGAGACCCTGCGCGGTGTGGGCTACCGGTTCTGCGACGAGCCTCCGGCGCGGGACACCCCCGCGGACGCGGGAGCCCCCTGAAGATCAGCGTCCGAGCGAAGCTCTTCGTCGTCTCCGTGGTTCTCATCCTCGGTGGGGGCGGGGCAGCAGGGTTCTGGCTCCAAGGCGAGCTCGCCCAGTATCTCGAACAGCAAGCGGCGGTGGAGCTCGAGCACACCGCCCGGACCGCGGCCGCCGTGCTCCACGACCTGCCCCGCCCGCTGACCAGCGAAGCGGCAGACCGCCTCACCGACCAGCTCGCGGGGCCGGCCAATGCGCGCCTGACCGTGATCGCTGCGGACGGCAAGGTCCTCGGCGACTCCGAGTTCGACGGCCTGGCGTTGGGCGAGCTCGACTCCCACGCCCAGCGCCCCGAAGTCCTCGCTGCGCGCGCCGATGGTGTGGGGAGCTCGGGGCGCTTCTCCCGGTCCGTCGAGACGGAGATGATGTACGTGGCCGTGGCGGCCGATGGCTCCGACGCGCCCACCGTGCGCGCATCCCGGCGACTCAGCTCCCTCCGCGCCGCCATGGGCCGAGTCCGGCTGCTGCTGGCCGGTGCCGGCGGCCTGCTCACGGTCATGGCC
>JAGSHC010000056.1 GCA_023954745.1 Deltaproteobacteria bacterium
ACCACCGGGACGGGAGCAGGAGCCACCACGGGCGCGGGGGGCGGGACCACCACCGGGGCAGGAGCAGGAACCACCGGCGCCGGCATCGGAGCAGCGAAGACCGGCGCGGCCGTCACCGTGGGCACTGCGCCGCCGTTGAGGCTGGCGAGGGTGGAGAAGGACGCCTCCACCGTCTGCATGAAGGAGCTGTGCGAGCTCGCCATGGCCTGCTGGAAGGCAGCGTGGGCCTGCGCGTTCTGGCGCTGGGCCTCTTCCCAGGCAGCGATCCATCCCGCGTCGGCGGGGGCGGAGACTGCGGGAGCGGCGGTCATCGCCACCGGAGTCCTCGGAGCGGGGGACGTCGGAGTCGCGACGGGAGCGGAGACCGCCACCTGCGCGGGGATCGGTGCCGATACGGGTGCGGAGACGGAAGGCGCCACGGGGGCAGGCGCCACCTGGGTCACCGCCGGCTCGACCCGCTCGGGGTTCGGCGCCGGCAACGCGGCCGCGCCACCCTCGGGCGGGTAGGCCTTGTCGTAGTTCGCGCCGTTGATGGGCACCGCCAGGCGGGGTGCGGCCACCGTCGCGGGATCCACCGGCTCCTCGTAGCCCTCCCAGAGCGCGGTGGGCGTCAATGCCACCCCCGCCGCCGCCAGCTGCGCCACCCCGCGGAGCAAGGCGACCACGCCGTCCTTGCCCTTGCGGTCCATGGTCACCGCGCGGTGCGGCTGCTCCTTCAGAGTCCGTCCCACCAGGCCGGTGAGCACCGAGCCGGGGCCCACCTCCACGAAGGTTCGTACTCCCTGGGCGGCCAGTCCCTCGACGACCGAGGTCCACCGCACGGGACGCGCGATCTGCTGCGTGAGCACCGAGCGCTTCTCGGCGCCGTCTGCCGCGTAGGGAGCCGCAAGCTCGCCCGACCACACCGGCACCTCGGCGTCGCCGAACTCGACTCCCGCGAGGAACTCGCCGAAGGGAGCGACCCCGCCGGCCACCACTTCGCTGTGGAACGCCGTCGCCACCGACAGCCGCGTGCACCGAAGGCCCGCGTCCGCGAACGCCTTCTCGGCGCGGTCGATGGCCTCCAGCGGCCCGCTGACCACCGTCTGGTTGGGCGCGTTCTCGTTCGCCACGACGACGCCGTCCACCATCGCCGCCCGCACGGCATCCACCGGCGCGGATACGGCGATCATCCCGCCAGGGACGTCGGCCGCTGCCGCCATCACCTCGCCGCGACGACGCGCCGCCGCCAGGAAGTCCTGCTCCGAGAGCACGCCGGCCGCGTGCAGCGCCGTCAGCTCACCGAAGCTGTGTCCCGCCACCGCCTGGGCCTGCACGCCGAGGGCGCGCATCATCGCCAACACCGAAAGGCTCGTGCAGCCAATGCCGGGCTGGGCCCACTCGGTGCTGCGCAGCCGGTCCGCGTCCGCCACCCGGTCCTCCTCGGAGAAGCGGGGGAGGGGATGCACCACCGCGTCGAGGCGAAGCCCTGCCCACTCGGTGCTCGCCGCCCGGTCCCAAGGCCCGCGCGCCGCGTCGAAGTTCATGGCGAGCTGCGCGCCCATGGTCACGTACTGGCTGCCCTGCCCCGGGAACACGAAGGCCACGTCGCCCTCGTGCGCGCCCACGCCGTAGGCGGAGCCGTCGGGCCGGGCGAACGCCTCGTTCGGCGCACCATCGATGACGGCCGCGAGGCGGGTGAGCTTGTTCTGAAGATCTGCGGCGTCCGTCGCCACCACCGCGAGGCGGGCGTGGGCCGTCGTGGTCCACTCCTGGGCCGACTCCCACGCGAGCCTCTCGAGTCCGCTCGTCTCGCAGCGCGCCGCGAGAGCACGGGCCCTTGCAGCCACATCGGCGCCGGAGTCTCCACCGAGGAGCACCAGCTCCGCCTCCAGCGAGCGCACACGCCCGGGGCGCAGATCACCGGTGTACTCCTCCACGGCCACGTGGAAGTTGGACCCGCCGAAGCCGAAGGAGCTGACGCCGGCGCGTCGCGGGTGGTCCGAGGGGCGGATCCAGGGACGCGCCTCGGTGTTGAGATAGAAGGGCGAGGAGGCGAGCTCGAGCGCCGGGTTGGGCTTGGCCACCTTGATGGTGGGGGGCAGCACCTTGTGGTGCAGGGCCATGACCGCCTTGAAGAGGCCCGCCGCGCCGGCCGCCGCCTTCGTGTGGCCGATCTGGGACTTCACGGTGCCCAGCGCGCACCACTGACGCTTGCTCTCGTCACCGCCGAAGGCCAGCTCGAGTCCACCGAACTCAGCCTTGTCGCCGGCCTTGGTGCCGGTGCCGTGGGCTTCGACGAGCTCCACCGTGCTCGCATCGAAGTCCGCTGCCTCGTAGGCGCGGGTCAGGGCGTTGGACTGTCCCGCGGAGACCGGCGCGTACACGCTCTTGCTGCGGCCGTCGCTGCTGGAGCCCACGCCCCGAATCACGGCGTAGATGCGGTCGCCGTCGCGCTCGGCATCGTCGAGGCGCTTCAGGGCCACCATGCCGAGGCCTTCGCCGAGCATCGTGCCGTCGGCCGAGTCGCTGAAGGGGCGCACGTCGCCGCTCATGCTCAGCGCCGGCGTCTTGCTGAAGCACATGAACATGAAGATGTCGTTCAAGGTGTCCACGCCGCCGGTGATCACCATGTCGGAGTCGCCGAGGTACAGCTCGTTCACCGCCATGTGCAGCGCCGAGAACGTGGACGCGCAGGCGGCGTCGGTCACGCAGTTGGTGCCGCCGAGGTCCAAGCGGTTGGCGATGCGGCCGGCGACCACGTTCCCGAGCAGCCCTGGGAAGCTGCTCTCCTGCCAGGGCTGGTAGTGGCCCGCGATGCGGTCGCACACCTCCTGGACCTGAGACTCGGGCAGGCCGTGCTCGCGCAGGGACTTGACCCACACGGGGCGCTGGAGCCGGCTCACCATGGTGGCGAGCAGCTCCTGGGCCGACGTCACCCCGAGGATGACCGAGGTGCGCGAGCGGTCGCTCGTCTCGAACCCTTCGCGGGTCGCATCCCGGAGGACGCGCTCGGCCACGATGAGGGCGAGCAGCTGCGAGGTGTCGGTCGCGGGGATGATGCTGGGAGGCACGCCCCAGCCGAGGGCGTCGAAGTCCACCTTCTCGAGGAAGCCGCCGCGGCGGGCGTAGGTCTTGTCCGGTGCCGAGGGGTCCGCGTCGTAGTAGTCCTCGGGGAGCCAGTGGCTCGTGGGCACGTCGCTGATGAGGTCCTTGCCGGCGAGGATGTCGCGCCAGAAGCCGTCACCATCGGTGGAGCCGGGGAAGAGGGCGCTGACGCCAACGACGGCGATGGGGGGACGGGTGCGGGAGGGGTTGGCCATGGGAATACCTCGATGAGCGCAAAGGCGCGTCAGGGACGATGTCTCGAAAGGGGGCGGCTCAGGCCAGGGGGCGAGGCCGGAAGTCGAAGGCAGAGGGCGGCACGGGCACGCCGCAGCAGCGGAGCTGTTGGGCGCGCGTCACGACGGCCGCACCCTCCATCAGGTTGCGCGCGACCTGGACGACGGTGCGGTTGGCGGGGTCTTCGAGGAAGGAACCTCGGGCCCAGCGGTTGAAGGCGCCCATCGCGGGCCCACACCAGATCTGGTAGTCGGCGCGGCGTTCGGGGAGGCCGGCGATGGCCCAACGGCTGCTCTGGCCCAGGTATGAGCGGAACACGAGAGCCATGCGGTGCTTCGGGTCCGCCTCAGCCTTGGCCACCTCGCGGGGGTCACGCTCCGCCCAGAAGGCGCGCGTGCTCTGCCACGCCTCGTCGAAGGTGGCGCGGAGCATCGTGCGCTCGACCTTGCTGCGCTCGTGGGCGGGGATGGCTTCCAGCGACGGGTAGGCGCGGTAGAGCTCGTAGAGCTTGCGGCCCCGCACCGCGAACATGGTGCCGCGACGCAGCACCTGGACTTCGACGCCCATCTCGAACATGTCGGCGGCGGGAGCCATGATCACGTCGGCGAGGTCAGCCTCGGCGAGCATGGCCCGGCCCGACGCGTCGAGCCCCGACTCCACGCAGCCTTGGTTGACGGAGCCCGTGACCACGAAGGCTGCTCCCAGCGCGAAGGCGGCGGCGGCGGCGGACGGGGTTCCGATGCCTCCCGCGGCGCCCATGCGAATGGGGCGGGAGTAGCTGTGTTCGGCGGCAATCTCGTCGCGCAACCCGAGCAGCGTGGGGAGCAGCGCGCCAAGTGGACGGTTGTCGGTGTGGCCGCCGGAGTCGGACTCCACGATGAAGTCCTCAGCGACGGGCACCCGGGCCGCGAGGCGCGCTTCTTCGGCGGTGAGCAGGCCGCGGTCCACCAGGCCCTGGACCATGGCGGCCGGCGCGGGCTCGAGGAAGGCGCGGGCCGTCTCGGGACGGGAGATCTTGGCGAAGACGAAGCGCTCGCGATGAATGCTGCCGTCGGGCTGCTGGCGCAGGCCGCTGAGGGCGAAGCGCACGATGGCTGGAGTGAGGGCGAGGTAGGCAGCGGCCGAGACCCGGGTCACGCCGGTGCGGATGTAGAGGTCGGCGGTGGCCTCTTCCACCGAGGGCTCGTGTGGGTTGTGGATGAGGTTGCAGCCCCAGCCCGGCGCGTCGCCGAGGTTGGCCCGCAGCTCGGTGACGGCAGCTTCGATGCGGGGCACCGAGAGGCCAGCCGCCCCGAAGAAGCCGAGGAAGCCGGCGCGGGCCATCTCCGTGACGAGGCGCACGGTGGCGATGCCGTTGGCCATGGCGCCGCTGACGTAGGGGAAGCGGACGCCGTGGACCTGGGCGAAGGTCCGGTCGCCGAGCCACTCGGGGTACAGGGGCGGCAGGGTCGCCATGTGGCGCCAGTGGGGGATCCCGTTCGTGGATGTGGACGGAATCACCTCGCCGCCGATGGCCACGCCGAGTCCCTGGGCGGGATCCGCCACGAGATGGGCGGTGGCGCGCACGCGGTGCACAGCCGCGAGCACGTCCGCGGGCGCGAACGCGGGGGTGACGCTGGCGCTTTGCCAGGCCGAGGGTGCCGAGGAGCCAGGGGCCATGGGTCCATCCACTGCTTGGGAGGCCTGCCGGAAGCGCTCCCAATCGGCAAATGCCACTGAGTGGCATTTGCTATTAGGTGGCGAGATATACTCTTTCTCGGTGGAAACGCAAATGACATTGCGGCAACGAAAGAAGGCCGAGACGAGGGCGACCGTGCTGCGTGTGGCGCACACGTTTTTCGCGGAGAAGGGCTTTCGCGCGACGACGCTCGAGGAGATCTGCGCCGAGGCGGTGATCTCCAAGCGCACCTTCTTCCGCTACTTCCCGGACAAGGAGGCCCTGGTCTTCCCCAATCGGGAGGAGCGGCTCGCCAACTTCGTGAGCTTTCTCGAGGCCGCCACGTCCACCGAGGGTGTCTACGCCACGCTGCGACGGGCGACCCGCTTGTTCGGCCGGGAGTACGGCCACCACAGCGAGACGCTGCTCAACCGGCAACTCCTCGTGATGTCCTCACCGGCCCTGCTCGCGCGCGAGCGGGAGATCGATCGTGACTGGGAGCGAGCCATCGCCGTCACGTTCACCGCGCGGATGTCGGGGACGGAGAAGGACGAGCTTCGCGCCCGCGTCCTCGCGGGCGCGATCATCGGTGTGGTGCGCGCCACGATGACGGTGTGGTTCGAGCGCGAGTGCCGCGACAACCTCGTGGAGCTGGGCCTCGACGCCATCGACCACCTGGAGAGCGGCTTCCCGGCCGTGCCCCTGAGCTAGGCGCCGAGCCGGGCGTTGGCGGCGCAAGGTCCGGAGTGGGCGCCCGCTGAGTGCGTGGGCGGCAGATAGGGGGGTACTTGAGTCTCAAGTCCCCCCGCTCGTTCCGGAGTGGGTGCCCTGAGGCGCCGCTGGGCGGCAGATAGGGGGGTACTTGAGTCTCAAGTCCCCCCGCTCGTTCCGGCGGGGGCGCGATTCGCGGCCCACCCCTCGGCCAGCCCCTGGCGCAACGACCGCCTACATCTTGAGGACGTTGCGTCCGATCTCGAGATCGGGCATCTCGCCGAACCAGCGCTCGAAGCTGAGCGCCGCCTGCCACAAGAACATGTAGCGGCCATCCACCGTCATGAGCCCCATGGACTCGGCGCGCGCCAGCAGCCCCGGATTCTTCACGTGGTAGTTGATGTCGGCAAGGATCGCCTGGTCCGGCAAGGCGTCCAGCTTCATCTCGAAGAAGAACGGCTCTGCGATGGGTGGCAGGGTGTTGATGATGAGGTCCGGCATGACCTCGCAGCGCTCGATGATGCGGTCGTTCAGCCCCAGCGCCTGGGTCGCTCCCACCCGCTTCGCCAGCTCGATGGCTGTCTCCGGCGTCCGGTTCCCGATCATCAGGGCGTTCGGCCGCTGCAAGGCGACAGCGGCGGCGATCGCCCGTGCAGCCCCGCCCGCCCCCAGGATGAGCACGTCGCGACCGAACAGCGGGGCGCCGGTGGCCTCCTCGAACCCGCGCACGAAGCCGGTGCCGTCCACGTTCCCAGCCGTCCAGGCTTTCGTTTCCCGGTCGCGGTAGAGGATGTTGCTCGCCCCCGCGGCCTCGGCGTCCTGATCGATTCGGTCGACGAAGCCCATGATCGCTCGCTTGAGCGGGCTGGTGACGTTGATCCCGGAGTACTCGAAGGGCAAGGCCGGAGCCCGCAGCACCAACTCCTCCGGGGGGATGTCGAGAGCGACGTACTTGAACCCGAGCCCCTTGTCGTCGAACCACGCGTTGTGCAGCGTCGGCGACATGGACTGGGCGATGGGGTGCCCGATGACGCAGTAGTTGCCTACGGAGCGGAAGCCGCCCGTGACGATGAGGTCGGGGTTTCCTTCGATGTCGTCGACGCTCATGGCTGCTCCTCCCGGCCCCGCTCAGCGGGGCTTCGGATCCCAGGTCAGCCGGGTGTCGTCGACCACCGGCTCGGGCCACGGCGTGCGCGCGCGCACCGTGTCTACGTCTCTGCGGATCTGCGCCTTGAGCGCCTCGATCCCCTCGAATCGACGCTCGTCCCGCACGCGGAACGCGAACGAGACCTGAACTTCCTCACCGTAGATGTCCCCATCCCAATCGAACAGGTGCACCTCGACCCGCTTCTTCAGATCTCCACCGAAGGTGGGCCGCACGCCTACGTTTGCGATTCCGGCCACGATCTCGCCGCCGGCTCGGGTGAGCTGCACGCCGTACACGCCTGCCTTCGGAACCAGCTCCGTCGATGGCTCCACGTTGGCGGTGGGAAAGCCGATGGTGCGCCCTCGCTTGTCGCCATGAGCGACCGTGCCGCGTACGACGTGGTGGCGCCCCAACAAGTCGTTGGCCACCTCGATGCGACCCTCACACACGTGCTCGCGAATGCCGCTGCAGCCGATGATCTCCCCATCGAGCCGCACCGCGCCGTGGGGGCGCACGCTGGTGCCGCCAGGCCCCAGTTGGGCGTCGAGGAACCGCCAGTCGCCCGCGCGCCCGCGCCCGAAGCGGAAGTCGTAACCCACGTGGATCTCCTTGGGATCCAGTCGTCGGTGCAGCACGTCAGTGGTGAAGTCGCCCGGACTCAGGGCGCGCAGCTCTTCGGTGAACTCCTCCGTGACGAGGATGTCGACGCCCATGCCCTTCAGCAGCTCGATCTTGTCCTCGAGAGTGAGGATGAGAAACGGAAACGTGCCGCGTCCGAGCAGGCGCCACGGCGGCGGGAAGAAGCTGTAGACGAGGGCGGGCAGTCCTTCGCGGCGCGCGTGGGTGACGACGCGCTTGATGATGGCCCGATGGCCCAGGTGCAGTCCGTCGTACGTACCGATGGTCATCACCACCGGCCCGAGGCCCTCCGGGATCGCTTTGTAGCCTCGGATGATCTGCACGAGCGGGGTGATACCACGCAGCATCGAATGATGCGGCCTGCCCAAACGACAGCGCAGGCTTCCGCGAGCTGTCTCAACCCCCGATGACGGCGGCGGTCCACTCCGAGGAGATCTCCTTCGGAGACCGGCCAAAGGCCTGAATGAACGACACTTCCACGCTGCCGCTGCGCTCGAGGGACTCGAGCATCTTGCGGACCTTGGGCCAGCCCTGCTCCGACACGATCCAGCTTGAGTAGCTGTGGAGCAGTCGCTCGGTGCGTGGGGGGTTGCCGTTCACGGTCACGTCGAGCTTCGTCGGGTCCACCATGTCGCCGACGAGCAGGTCGGCCACGGCGGTGGGTGGCCGAGGTCCCTGCTCGAGAACGAGCGAGAGCCCCACGAGCAACCAGGGTGGGCATGCGGCCCCCGACGCGCGGTGGAGGGCGGAGCGGCCGTAGAGCAGGCGTGACGCGGGCTTGAGCGAGCCATCACGCCCCGACGACACTCCGCCGATGGGGAAGTGAAGCTCCGGGGCGAAGGTCGCCGCGGTCCACTGCCGCACGCCGTCGTCATCCACGTGGTCGGCGTCGGTGAACTCCACGTCGAGAGTCAGGGAGCGAAGTCCCAGGAGTTCGTCGATCTCCTGCGCCTGCTTCTCCAGGATGCCGAGCGCTCCCCTGGCTACGCCGCTGTCCGCCCCCGGGGCGACACGCACCACGAAGCGCCGGGAGTTGAGGGAGCTCGGCGCGGAGGTGGCTGGCTCGTCGGGCTGGGCAGCGGCGTCTGGGACCTCGTCCGTCGTAGCGGGGGTTGGCTCGGGAGGCGGGGTTTCGGGCTCGTGGCCGAAGGACCCGTTCCACCCGCCGGTGTCCTCCGACGCCTGCTCATTGGTGGGCGGTTCGGGGCGTGCGTCGACCACCTTCGCCGGGGGCGGTTCGCCAGCGAGGCCCGGTCCCCCGTCGTCGATGGCCGGCGCGCCACCGTTTCGCTCGACGACGAGCGCTACCACGAGGACCAGCACCAACACCACCAGCCCGGCGAGGGCCAAGGTCATCTTGCTGGGACCGCGCTGGCCCGCCGCGGAGTGCTTCGCGAGCAGGGTGCGCGTGTCGAGGTTGCTCGATCCAGGGCCATCCGCCGGGCCGACCTCCGGGGGCCAGTAGGGCCGGAAGGGGAGCTCGGTGATGCCGTCCTCGCCGAGCCCTGCGTTCTTTTCGTCCGCAGGCACCAACTCGACGTCCGCGCCCATCTCGTAGAAGGTGCGTTGCATGCGACGTGCCCGCTCGCGGGGAGACTTGAACGCGGCCCGGAACGGAAGCTCCTGGAGCAGGGGGGCGATGACCTCGGGAGGGTTGCCGACGGCCCGTCCGATGTAGGCAGCGACGTCCTCGTCCGCGCCGTTGCGATGCCAACCCACCAGATCGACGTGGAACCGCGCTGCCCGCTCCGTCCCCCCGTAGGGGCGCTGGCAGGAGCCACATCGGCCGCCGCTGTCGACGGTGTTTCGGGATTCGTGGGTGCACCACGCGAGGCGGGTCATCAGGTCCCGCGGAGAGAGGTCCGCCGCCAGCCGCATCGCGCTCGCCTGGAGGAGCTTGTAGCTCTGCGGTCGCTCTTCGGGGTTCTTCATCAGCATCGAGGTGATGAGGTTGCACAGCCCGGCGGGCAGCTTCGGGTTGGCCTTCACGAGGTCGGGAGCCGGCTGGTTGATGTGCTTCATCATCACGCCGTAGGGCGTGTCGGCCTCGTAGGGCGGGTAGCCCACGAGGAGGTGGAAGAAGGTCACACCGAGCGAGTAGATGTCCGCCCGCCAGTCGCCGCCCTCCCCTCGCACGATCTCCGGAGCCATGTAGTAGGGCGTGCCGAGCATCGTGCCGGTGCGCGTCATGGACTTGTCGTCGCTCAGCTTGGCCAGACCGAAGTCCACGATCTTCACGACGCCGTCGTGCCCCACCATCAGGTTGGCCGGCTTGATGTCGCGGTGCACGATGCCGGCATCGAGGGCGGCCTGGAGACCGGCGCAGGTCTGAGCCAGCAGCGAGAGCAGCTGGTCGATGCGCATGCGCACGCGCGCCTCGATGAGGTCCCCCAGGGACCAGCCGGCGACGAGCTCCATTGTGTAGAACGGCGCGCCATCGTCCGTTTGACCGAAGAAGTACACCCGCGCCACGTTGGGATGGTCGAGGCGCCCCGCAGCGCGGGCCTCTCGTTCGAATCGCTTGACCAGGCCGGGCTTCCGAGCGACCGAGTCGAGGATCACCTTGACGGCGACCTCCCGGTCCAGCTGCCGGTCCCGCGCGAGGTACACCTCGGACATCGCCCCGGAGCCGAGCGGACGGGTCAGGTGGAAGTGGGCGAGGTCACGCCCGACGAGAACGAAGGCCAACGCGGCTCTCCAGGCAGCGGAACAGAAGCGCCAGATTACCCCGCCACGGGGCGTCGTGAGCGGACTGCGCCGCCTTCAGAACGTGCAACGGGCGAGTTCGACCCCGGCGACCCGCGCCAAGGCGTGTTGGCGACGGTCCAGCGACCCCAGCCGGAGCATGGTGTCCAGGATCTGGTGCACCCGTTCCTGCCGGTTCTTCGTCACGCCGCGGCCCCGGTGGTAGTAGCCGTGATACCGGCGAGGGGAGGGCAAGAGCGACGCCAGGAACGCAGCCTCCTCGGGCTTGAGGACCTTCGGGGTGCGGGCGAAGTAGTGGTCGGCGGCGTCGCGGATGCCGTAGATGCCCGGCGCCCACTCGGCGATGTTGAGGTAGATCTCGAGGATCCGCTCCTTGGGGAGGTCGCTCTCGAGGCGCCAGGAGATGACTGCCTCCTTGAGCTTGCGCGACAGCGTGCGCTCGCCCGAGAGGAACAGATTCTTGGCCAGTTGCTGGGTGATCGTCGAGCCGCCGCGGCCGTCTCCCTCCCGCAGATTGTCCAGCATCGCTTCCTTCAGCTCGTTCACCTCGAAGCCGGAGTGGGTGAAGAACCCTGCGTCCTCGGTGCTGACGACCGCGGCCGACAACCAGGTCGAGATGTCCTTCCACGCGACGAAGTGGGGGTCTGCAGGCCCGATGGTGCGGCGCTGGGCCGGGTGACCGGCGCGGGCGGGGATGACGTGGGAGAAGGGGCCGTGCAGTCGCCGGACTTGCGCCGCGAGCTCGCCGTCGGCGAGCACCATGCGAGAGAAGTCGGAGTCCCAGTCCAGGGCCCACTTCGCGCGGTCGTGCAAGGGGCCTCCGAAGGCGACCTCGAGGTCCATCGTGCCCTGGATCTCCTTGGCCCAGTCGTCGGGCAGCAGCGTCTCCGGGAGCGCGGCGAGCAAGCGGCCGAGCTGAAGCCGTTGGCCGCCAGTCCGCACCTGAACTGCTGGCTCGTTCTCCAGGGGCCCCAGCCGCACCGCGAGCTCCCCGCCCTGCTCTGCCACCACCCAGCGCCCCTTGCGCAGGACGAGGCTCCCCTCGGAGAGCGCGAGGCTGCCTCGCGTGCCGACCGGAGGCAGCACGGCGGGCTCCTCGCCGAGGAACGAGTGACTGACCGTCAGTTCATCGAACTGCAGCTGCAGGGGCCAGCTCTCCTCCCCTGCGGCGAAGGACACCTCACCGGACACGATGGCCTTCCGCACGTCGAAGGCTTCGGTGCGCTCGAGCAAGGGAAGCAGGTCGACGGCGGTGAGCTCCAAGGCGCCACTGGAGAGGCCGTCGGGGGTCGTCTCAGCCTGGGCCTGCACCGTGCCGCCGGATGGAAGCGTCGCCGCGAACCCAATGGCGAGCACGTCGCCGGTGCGATCGAGGCGAGCGCTGAGTTCCTCGGGGAGCGGGAGGTCGGCAGGACGGTCGTCCAGCTCGAGGGTGCCGCGTTCGATGCGCATCGTGCCGCCGTCGGCGATGCGACCGAGGAACTCTCCACTCAGTGCGCCGCCGGGGCGGTCGTCGAGCCAGGCCTTCGTGCGCACGAACCGCTGGGCGAGGGCCTGCACGATGCCGCTGAGCGAGGTGTCCCCCGCAGAGTCGTCGTCGTCGTCGTCGTCGTCGTCGTCGCCGGAGTCATCGTCGTCGCCGGAGTCATCGTCGTCGCCCATGTCCATGGGGAGCGAGCGCAGCCGCACATGCAGCCCGTCGACGAGAACGTTCCGCACCGGTGGGAGGGTGCCCAGGGCCGCTCCGTCGAGCTCGACCTCCACGTGCACTGCCGCGAAGCCCACCAGCGGTCCTTCAGCCACGGCGCAGGCGACATCGCTCAAGGTCACCTTGCGGGGGGAGAGCACCTGGGCGCCGCCCACCTTGCAGCGGCCCCCGAGGGCCCCCTCGAGCCGCTCGCTGACCCTCGTGGCCACCTCGTCACCCGATTGAGTAGCGAACCACAGCACCCCGGCGCCCCCGAGGAGCAGGACGGCCAGGGCGCTCAGGAGCAGGATCCGGGGGCGAGACACGGCCCGGAGTCTACTGATGGCGCGCTCCATTCGGGGGTGCCTATCGCGTTCGTGTCCCCTCCTGAGGCATGCTCCTTCCATGTCTGCCGCACGCTTCCTCGCTTGTCTGTCCCTGGTGTTGCTCGGCGGTTGCTCTGAGGAACCCGAGTCGACCCCCGCGTCGCCCGAGCCCACGGAAGCTGGTGCGCCAGCGCCCCCCAAGACTGCGACTTCGTCCTATGGCGACGCGGCGGTGCCCCACATGAAGCACCACTTCGCCGACGCCTGCGCGATCCACGACGCGGTGGTGCGCGGGGATCTGGGCGCCGGCCGTGAGGCGGCAGGGCGCCTCGCCTCCCACGAGCCTCTGGCGGACGTGCCGGAGTTTGCTCCGGCCCTGCTCAGCACCATCCAGGAGGCGGCGGGCACCGTGACCACCGTCGAGTCCCTGGGATTGGCATCCATCGCCGCGCGCAAGGTGGGAGTCGCTTGTGGCGACTGCCACGAGCGGTCCGGCGCCAAGCTCGCGTTCAAGGATGTGCCGAAGCCCAGCGAGGCTGACCTCAGCTTGCCTGGCCACATGGCGCGTCACGCCTGGGCCGTCAATCGGATGTGGGAAGGCCTCGTGGCGCACGACGCCGCGCTGTGGACCCGCGGGCTCAACGAACTGGCCGAGGCGCCTCTGCCCCCAGAGACCTTTGGTCCCAAGCCCCCCGCGGCCGTCGCGGCGGCCAGCGAGAAGGTGCACGAACTGGGCGCGGCCGGTCTCACCGCCAAGGACCAGTCCGAGCGCGGCACCATCTACGGGCAGCTCCTGGCCGCGTGCTCCCAGTGTCACGACGCCCTGGGCCGCGGCCCGGGCGAGGGCGTCTACACCGGTGAGAAGTAGGGTCCCCGCCCCTTAGGGCATCTTCTCGCAGGGGAAGAGCATCCGCACGGTGGTCCCCACCCCGGGGGTCGACTCCAAGGTCAGCGATCCGCCCTGGCGCTCGAGCACCGTGCGACCGAGGAACAAGCCCAGACCCATCCCGCTGCCCTCTGGCTTCGTGGTGAAGAACGGTTCCGTGGCACGGGTGAGAGTCGCCGCGTCCATTCCGGTGCCCTCGTCATGCACGGTGATCAACACGCCGCCGTCCCCCCGCGACGCGGTCACCGTGACCGACTGGTCGTCGTTGGACGCATCGAGCGCGTTGCGCAGCACTCCTCCGAGCGTCTGGGCCATGGCGCTGCGGTAGCCGGGGATCTGGCACGCCACGAGCGCGCTGGGCACTTCGACCGTCACGCGTTTGCGCCGATTCAGGCCCTCCACGACCCCGGTGATCAGATCATCCAACCCGATCTCGTCGCGACTCTCCCCTGGCGCTTCCCCGGCGTCCACAGCCAGCTGGTTGAGGACGCCGCGGCACCGGTCGACCTGTGAGCGGATGAGGATGATGTCTTCCACGGCGGTCCCGGCCTCCTGCTCCTCGAGCTCCAGCTGAAGCTCCTTGGCGATGATGGCGATGGTGCCCAGGGGTGTGGCCAGCTCGTGAGCCGCACCGCCGGCGAGGGTCGCGAGCGACGCCAGCCGTTCCGACACGACCGCTCTCTCTCGGATGGAGGCGAGCGCGAGGTCGCGTTCGGCGAGCGCGGTCTTCACGCGGGTGACGAAGTAGACGATGAAGGCGGCGCCGATGGTGAACGCGACCCACATTCCGCGGAGGTGCAGGTCCATGGGGTCGACCGCTGGCTGGGTCGCCTCCATGGCGCTGTGGTCCATGCTCTCGTGGCCCATGGCGCTGTGGCCCATCGCGCCGTGGTCCATCGCGCCGTGGTCCATGGCTCCCATGTCGTGCCTGCCGTGCCCTCCGAGGGCGTCGAGGCTGACGCTGTCGAAGAAGAGGGCGCCGAACGCCGCGGCCGAGAGTCCTGCAAGGGCCCAGGTCGCGCTCGGGCGGAGGACCACCGCGCCGAGGGCGATGTAGACGAGATAGAGGAAGTTGAAGGGGTTGTGGGGCCCTCCCGAGAAGTAGAGCAGCCCGGTGAGAGCGAGGACGTCCACGGTGAGCAGTGCGCCGGCGACCCGCTCGGGGGACTCGGATCCCGACAGCCGGAGCTGCGCCACGATGTTTGTGGCGGCCTCCACCGCGATGATGGCCAGCAGCGGGGCCCACGGCAGCGCCACGTCCAGAGCGAAGACCACCGCGACAATCATCAAGAGCTGCCCGGCGATGGCAGCCCAGCGCAAGGTGATCAGCCACTTCAGGTCGATGGACGGATCGGGTGCGGCCTCAACCACCGTGCGCGGTTCCTCCGAGGGCGCGTGCCTTGCCGCCGCGCGCTACGGAGAACGAGTACCCCACGGAGGCGGTGATCGTCACCCCCCGGCTCAGCCCGAGCTTCGGGATGGGAATGGAGCCCTGCATGCCCAGGGTGACTCGGTGGAGACGCCGCGGTTCGAGCACGAGGCCGAACCCACCGAACGGCTCCAAGCCGGGGCTGCCCACCGCCTTGCCAGCGCGCCAGCCCGCGGTGCTCCCGCGGATGCCGAGGGTGGTGCTGAGGGTCACGTCGGAGCTGGCGAAGAACGCCCCAAACACTGAGGTGCTGAAGCCGATGCCCGGCACGGAGCGAGTGGTGTCTCCCGGACGGGGGAATGAGAAGGTCCCTGAGCCGTCCCACCCGACGGCGCCGCGCTGCCAGGTCTTGTCGAGCGTCACCGCCGGAGTCGTGGAGAGATACCCAGTCCCCGTCACCGCGGCTGGGTTTCCGTCGTCCACCCGCCAGGTGGCTCGTCCCGTGGGCAGCGAGAAGCCCCACCCGATGCCGAGGAGCGGTGGCGCAGCACGAAAGGAGCCCACGGCGACCGGCTCGAAGCGCGTAATCAGCGCCAGGTCACCGAGCCCTCCTCCGGTGTACACGTCGTCCCCGAAGCGGGTGCCGTTGACGAGGATGGGCATCGCGACGGAGGCCTGGAACACCCGATGCGGGCGCACCAGAAGCTGCGGGACGAAGCGGTGGGTGAACTGCAGGTCCTGCTTGGCGAAGGAGAGGTCGCCGCTGTTGCTCCAGTTGCCGACGCGGCTCTCCACGCTGTACGCCGCCAGGGCTCCGAACACCTCGGCCTCGGGCAGTCGCCCCGTGCGTCCCGGCGCCGCGAGCACACAGCACGCTGCGGCGGCTGCCTCTCCCGCGACCAGCAGCGAGAGCATGGCGATGAGGAGGGAGGCGCGGCGGTGCATGGAGCTATTCGCTGAGGGCTTCGACAGTGAAGACCACCGCCTCGTCGAGGCCTTCGGGGTCGACGCGGGAGGTGATCTCCCACTCACCGGGCATCGTGAAGAACGCGCTGACGTTGTAGACCCCGGGCTCGCCCTCGAGCTCGGTCGTGGTGATCCGCTCCGAGCTGCCGTGCCCGTGGGCGGGCATGAATACGTCGGACTCGATGGCGAGCCCGGTCGCGGCTCCTTCGGCATCGGTGAGCGTCATGGGCACCTCGACCCACCCGGTGCCCGTCGCCCGAACCGTGACCTCGGCGGTCCAGGTTCCACCGTCGCTGTCCACGACGAGGGGGGAGTCGTCGGCAGGGTCACCGCTCGCAGCGCAGCCCGTGAGAGCCACGGCGCAGGCGAGGAGGAGTGCGTGGAGGGGTTTCAGCACGGATCGAGGATACGTACCCACCCGCGCCTGCTTCGGCTCGCACACCACGTGCGACGATCCGCCGCACCCTGATCGGGCGGTGGGAATGCGGCTTCTCCTGGAGAGAGAAGCCGTCTAGAGGCGCTTGTTGTCCTTCGCCCAGCGAATGGTGTCTTCGATGCCGCGCTCGAAGTCCATCTCGGGGGTGAAGCCCAGCTCGGCGTTGGCCTTGTCGATGGAGGCCCACCACCCGCTCGCTGCGCCCTCGCGCACCTTGTCGCGGTTGAAGATGGGCAGCTTGCCCGTCACCTTGCCGAACATCTCGCTGAACCAGGCTGCGGTGTAGGCCAGGGGCACGGGGAAGGTGACCACGAAGCCCTTCTTGCCGAGGGCCTCCGCGCTCTTCTGCCCGAGTCCCGCCCAGGTGTACTGGCCGCCATCGGTCACGAAGTAGACGCCCTCACCCGCTTCGTGGTGGCCGTCGTGGGCCACGTCGTGGGCCAGTCCGCCGCCCACCAGGGCGTGCGCGTCGTCGACGGGGATGGACTTGCCCTTGGCGCCGGCGAGCAAGATGCCGCGGGTCAGATCGTGGGGGTGCACCGCGCTGAACCAGGCGTCGTGGAAGCCGAGCTTGAGGATCAGCCCGCTCTTCGCCATCTGGATGACCTGCAGGAAGTCATCGTCGCGAGGGCCGTAGACCACCGGGGGGCGCACGATCGTGACGTGCAGCTTGCCGTCCTGGGCTGCGTCGTGGGCCGCCTTCTCACCCGAGTACTTGCTGCGTCCGTAGATGCTGACGGGGGAGGGCGTGTGGTGCTCCGAGCGGGGCACGTCGTGGTGAGACGGGCCTGCCGCGGCGAGGGAGCTCACGTAGACCACCTTCTCCACTCCAGCCGCCTTGGCGGCAGCCATCACATTGGCCGTGCCTCCGCCGTTGACGCGCTCGAAGTCCTGCACGCCGCGCCCCGCAGTCATCCCAGCGAGGTGGTAGACGACGTCGACGTCCTTCATGGCCTCGGTGAGGGAGTCGGGGTCCGTCAGACCTGCGTAGCGGTAGTCCACCGTGCGGCCCGCGAGGTTGTCGACGTTGCTCGTCTTGCGGACCATCGCGTAGGCGGTGTCGCCCCGGTCTTGCAGAAGCTCGATGAGGTGGCTTCCGATGAAGCCGTTGCTGCCGGTGACGAGTGCCTTCACAGCGTTCTCCCAAAGACGCGGTACGTCTTGATCTTGGTCCCGTGCATGGACTCGATGGCGCGGTTCACCATGTCGTTGTCGTCCAGGGTCCAGCCAATCTCGGCCCCATCCCACCCCAACTTGTTGGCGCCGCGGTGGGTCTCCACGAACAGGATGGAGTCAGCGCCACGCCGGCGGTACCCCGACTTCACGCCCATGACGATGAGTCGTCCGCGCTTCACGAAGTCCTTCTTGATCTCCGTGCGCCACAGCAGCTTGAACAGCCCGGTGGGCACGAGACTTCCATTGAGTCCGTCCAGGGCCTGGTTCATGTCGATGATGGAGATGCAGAAGGCGATGGGCTCGCCGTCGACCTCGGCCATGAGCGCCGTCTCGGGCTTCACGACCATCTTCAAGTCTGCGGCGATGTGGCGGAACTCCTCTTCGCCCACGGGGACGAAGCCCCAGTTGGCGTCCCAGGCGTCGTTGTAGATGGCGAGGACCTTCGTGACCTCGTCGTCCCACTTCGCCAGGTCCATCTGCCGGATCTCGACGTTGTTGCGCTTCGCCACCTTCTCCGAGACGCGCACCACCTTCTCGGGGATGGGCGTGCCCGTGGACAGCCACCACTGCCACAGGTCCTTGCGCTGCTCGAGGCCCGATCCGAGGATGAGGGTCTCGTAGTAGGGCGGGTTGTAGGGCATCTGGACGCCGGGCTTCTTGTCGAAGGAGTCGACGAGCAGGCCGGCCTGATAGTTCGTGCTCAGGTCGAAGGGGCCGACCATGTCGGTGCGTCCTTGCCCGCGAAGGAACTCGGTGGCCTTGGCGAGCAGCGCGTCAGCCACTTCCTGGTCGTCGGAGCAGTCGAAGAAGCCGAAGTAGCCGACCTTGTCGCCGTGGTGCTTCTCCCACCCGGCGTCGGACACGGCGGCGATCCGGCCCACGTCCTCGCCGTTCTTCACCGCGATCCAGCAGCCCACCTCGGCGTGGCTGAAGAACGGGTTCTTGTGCACGTCCAGGTAGTCGCGCCGGTCCATCATCAGGGGCGCGACCCACTGGGAGCCGGGGTAGCGGGCGTTCGCCGTCCACTGCACGCGGATGAAGCGATCGATGAGCTTGCCGGCGCTGGTACGGAAGAAGCCGCCCCAGGGCAGGGAGATCCCCCAACCCTTGACGTGCAGTGGGACCTCGACGAGCTCAACGGTCATGGGCGCCTCAGATCAGTTCAGCGAGCTTTCCGACCTTCTCGAAGACGCCCAGCGCGAAGTCGATCTGCTCGGGGGTGTGCATGGCCATGAAGGACGTGCGAATCAAGGTGGCGTCGGGAGCGACGGCCGGCGGGATGACGGGGTTGGTGTAGACGCCCTCGTCGAAGAGCATGCGCCAGAAGGGCAGCATCCTCATCTCCTCGCCGATGTAGATGGGCAGCACCGGGGTGTCGCCCTCTCCGACGCGGTAGCCCAGGTCCTTGAGGCCCTGGCGCATGCGGCGCACGTTGGCGTGCAGGCGCTCGCGCGGCTCCGGGTCGTTCTCCATGATGTCGAGGGCCGCGAGGGCCGCCGCCACGTGGGCGGGAGACATGGACGCCGAGTAGATCAGCGAGCGGCCGTGATGCCGGATGAAGTTGATGACCTCCTGGGGGCCGGCGATGACGCCGCCGATGGAGGCGAAGCTCTTGCTGAACGTGCCGGTGATGAGGTCGACGTCGTCCTCGACGCCGAAGTGCTCGGCGGTTCCGCGGCCGTTGGGGCCCATGGTGCCGAGGCCGTGGGCGTCGTCCACGAACAGCTTCGTGCCGTACTTCTTCTTGAGAGCGACGAGCTCGGGCAGGGGCGCGATGTCCCCCTCCATCGAGAACACGCCGTCGGTGATGATGGCGGCGTTCTTCGCGGGGTTGAGCGAGCTCATGACGCGGTCGGCGTCGGCCATGTCCACGTGCTCGAACCGCTTGATGCGGCAGCGCGAGATCATGACGCCCTCGTAGATGGAGGCGTGGTTCTGCTGGTCGAGGATCGCGACGTCGTCCCGCTGCATCAGCGCGCCGAGGGCCGCGAGGTTCGTGGAGTACCCCGTCGTGACCACCGCACAGGCGGGCTTGCGCAGGAACGCGGCGAGGCGTCCCTCGAGCTCTTCGTGCAAGGCCAGGGTCCCGTTGAGGAATCGCGAGCCGGAGCAGGACGAGCCGAACTCGTCGACGGCCGTCTTCGCTGCTTCACGCACCTTGGGATGGAACGTCAGCCCGAGGTAGTTGTTGGACCCGAGCATCAGACGCTTCTTGCCCTCGATGACCACCTCGCTGCCGTTGGTCTCGGTGATGGGCAGGAAGTACGGGTAGAGCCCGACCGCCTTCGCGTCTTCGATGAGCGTGTACTCGCGGCAGCGCTGGAACAAGTCCGCCATGGATGGCCTCTCGCATGCTCACGCGCGTGTGTAAGTGAATTGCCGGGGCGCGGAGCGGCGGGAACCTACCGGCGCGACCGGATCCGGTCAACGGTACAGTCGGGGTGTGCGCATTCCTGCCCCCCGGCTCTCCCTCGCCCTCCTCGCTGGCGCCTTGCTCGGCTGCCCCTCCGCATCGTCTCCCGTCGACCCGCCCACGGCAGCCCCCACCCCCGCGCCTCCCGCCATCTCCATGGCGGCCGTCGATGTGCCCGCGGTGGACGCAGTGGTCCAGTCGGCCATGGACGCAGAGCAGCTGACGGGGCTGGTCGTTGGCGTCTCCCGGGGAGCGGAGATCGTCTACCTGAGGGGGTTCGGCTTCGAGGACGTGGAGGCTCAGGTCCCCGTGGATCCCTCAGCCACGCTCTTTCGCTGGGCGTCGCTGAGCAAGAGCCTCGCGGGAGTGATCGCGGTCCAGGGGCTCGCCGACGCGACGGTGTCTCTGGATGCGGACATCGCGGGGATCGTGCCTGGTTACGCGGTCCCCGACCGATACCTGCCTGGGGACTGTCAGGCGCTGAGCTGTGTGGAGACGCTGCCCGAGCCCTCCCGGCAGATCGATCTGCGGCAGCTGCTCACCCACACCGCGGGGATCCAGCACTACAGCAACGGCCTGGTCTATCCCGTGCCTCCACCGGCCGAGACCGACGATCCCGCCGTGAACACCGGCATCGCCTGGGCCGTCGAGCTCTTCAAGGATGCGCCGCTCATCGCCGAGCCCGGGACCGAGTACAGCTACTCCACCTTCGGCTTCAACCTGGCGGGCGTGGTGTTGGAGCAGCAGTACGGGGCCCGCTTCGAGGAGGTCGTCGACGCGCAGATCTCCGAGCCCCTGGGGATGACCACGATGACGCCCGACTTTCAGTGGGTGGATCTCCCTCGCCGGGCGATCGGCTACGAGCGCGACGGGGAAGACATCACGCGGGACGGCGACTCGGACGTCAGCTGGAAGCTGCCTGGAGGTGGCTTCATCTCGACGGGAGAGGACCTCGCGCGCTACTGCGCGGGCGTAGCGTCCAATGTGCTCATGCCCGAGAGCCAGCGGGACGACGTGCTCTGGGCCACCGGCACGCCGAACACCACGTACGGACTCGGGTTCGGCGTGGGAACCAGCAACGGCGAGCGGCGAGTCAGCCACTCAGGCTCGCAGCAGAAGACCCGCACGGCCTTCCGCATGCTGCCGGACCGCGAGGTCTGCGTGACCGTGATGAGCAACGCCAGGTGGGCGGCCCCGGGCGACATCGCGGGCGCCGTCACGGAGGCGTGGCTCGCGGCCCAGTGAACCGATGCGTTCCGTGCGCCCTCAGCGCACGCGGACCGTGCGCGTCTCGTCGATGAACACGATCTTCGGGACCGCCTTGCCCTCGAGCTGGTGGAACTCCATCACCTCGGGCGACAGGCGTCCCTTCTCCGCGTAGAGGGTCATCGTCAGCTCTGCGCCCACCGGGGCATCGAAGGACAGGGTCAGCTGGCGCGACTCCCGGGGCGCGAGGCGGTTGTCACTCACCTTGTCGATCTCCGGCCACCATGTGTAGACGCTCCCCAGGCGCTCCTCGGCCGTGGCGAGCACGGCCCCGTCGGCGGTCTGCACCGTCGCGCGGACCGTCACCCAGCGCTCGGGGTCCCCCGTGGGCAGGCGGTGCCCCGCCTCGGCGTTGGTGTAGGTGGCGGTGAGGGTCTGCTTGCCAGCGGGAAGAGAGTCCGTCGGCACGTCCCAGGCGAGCGTGAGGCCGTGGGGGTAGTGCTTCGCGAAGGAAGCGACCTCCTCGGCGTACTGGGGGGCCTTCGGGATGAGGGAGCCCCCGAACCAGTGCCGGCGCGTGGGCCGAGTCTCGGTGCCCTTCATGAGGGGCCTGTCCACCATCGGCATGTGGCAGCTCTGGCAGGTCTTGCCTTCGTCGTCGTACGGCCCGGCCTCGTACTCAGCCCCCGTCCCGAAGGCGCACAGCAGGTTGATCTCCGGGAAGTGTGCAGACGCCTGGTGACACTGGGTGCAGACCTCCGGGGTGAGTAGCTCGGGGGCCTTCCGGGTGGGGTGAGGGGCTGCAGTGTCGCCGAACGGGCCGAGGATGACGCCGTCCCGCACATGGCAGGTGGCGCAGCCGATGGCGTCGCCCTGCATCTCGGGATCGAAGACGGGGTTCGCGATGCGGACGGGCTTGTCTTTCGCACCCCCCTCCAGACGGACCACGACCTCCTCGAGCTGGGTAAGGACGGGGGTGTGGCAGTTGATGCACATCCAGTCGACGCCTTGCTTCTCGGACTTGTGCAGCTCCGCCATGAACTGGGCGTCGTCGGTCCACGCGTGCGCGTGGGTGCTGACGGCCCACTCGGCGTAGATGGCTTTGTGGCAGGTCCCGCAGGTGGCGCTCCGCACGTCGGTGAGTCCGGTGGGCGTCTTGGAGTGGGGGAGGGGGCGCATGAAGCGGGGCTGGGAGGCGTAGAACGCCTCGGCGTCAGCCAGCGTCGGGGTGTCCGTGGGGACGGGCGCCACGTCCCCCTTCGGAGGAGTCGATGCCGGACAGCCACCAGCGATCAGGGCGGCGAGGAGGAGAGGGCGCATTGGGGAGTTCTAGCCGGTCGGGAGAATCCGCGGGCATACTCCCGCGCCCATGCGCTCTCAAACCCTGATGCTCGTCATGCTCCTGCTGGCCCTCGCCGGTTGTCCCGCTGTGGACGACGACGACTCGGCCAACGACGACGATTCGGCGGCCATGGACGACGACGACGTCACGCTGCTCGACCCCTGCGACTATGGCTTGGATCGAGTCTGCGCCGACGAGGTCGTGGACGCTCCAGGCGCCGATTTCGATGCGCCATTTCTGAACCCGGCACGGGCGGTCAATGGAGTGCGCGGCCTCGGCGACGACGCAGGTGGCACCGATGTCTTCTCCCTCGACTGGGACAGCGGGTCCAGCCTGACTCTTCGCTGGTCCGACCGGCGGGTGCTGAACGGTCCCGGGCCCGACGTGGTGGTCTTCGAGAACCCCTTCCGCGCCGGCAGCGGTGTCTTCATGGATCTGGTGGTGGTCGAGGTGTCCATCGATGGGGTGGAGTGGATGGCGTTTCCTCACGACTACGTCGCCGACGACGAGCTCGAGTACTCCTCCGATCCCCAGGCTTGGGTGGGCTTTGCGGGCCGCACGCCGGTGCGTCTGCATGAGGAGGAGAACCCCATCGACCCGCTCTCGCTCGAGGCCGGGGGCGACGCGTTCGACCTCGATGCGATGCCCGAGGACGGAGGCCTGGGGTCCGCCCTGCGGAGCGACGGATTCACCTACCTGCGCCTCGTGACGGCACCTGCCCGAACCAACCCCGACACCGGTGAGCCCTTCGTGGGAGACGTCATCTCCAACGGCGCGGACATCGATGGCGTCTACGCGCGCTCGCTGGTGGAGGCGGACTGATGACGTCCTCCACGGTGCTCCTCACCGGGGGGAGCGGGGTCGTCGGCTGGGAGCTCACCACCCGATTCGCCCGAGCTGGGTTCGGCGTGTATCTGCTGGTGCGCAAGGGCAGCCGCAAGGCGCTCCGGGAGCGGGTGAGCGCGTTCCGGCTCACCGACGCCGCCGCTGCGGATCGCGTGCGTCTGTTCACCGGGGATCTCCTGGCCCCGCACATCACGGACGATGAGTCCCGGTCGCGGATCGTGGCCGAGTGCGACGGGGTGGTGCACGCCGCCTGTGAGCGTCGGTCCGACAAGCCTCGGGATCAGGTGTTCGACACCAACCTCGGTGGCACCCGCGCGCTCCTCGAGCTGGCCGGGACGCTAGAGAAGCCCTTGCGTCGCTTCATGCACGTCTCGGACTTCTCCGTGGTGGGAGATCATCGCGGGGTGTTCTTCGAGGACGACCTCTTTGTCGGTCAAGGGTTCGGTGCGGACGTCGCCGCGGAGAGTCGGCTGCTGGCAGAGCGGCACGTGCGCCGTGCGATGCGTTCGGTTCCGGCCACCGTGGTCCGTCTTGCGCACCCGGTCGTGAACAAGCGCGACCCGGCGCGGGTGGCTGATCCCCTGGCGGGTCTGGGCCGGGGCTCGCGACGCGCCCGGTGGGCTCAGTGGCTCGTGCACGCCGATCCTCCCCTCGTGCACGCGCTGCCTCTGGACCTGATGGGGCGCGCGGTGCTCGCTGCCTTCGAGGAACCCGACATGGCGGGCGGGACCCTGCACGTTGCAGATCCTGCGGCGCCTACGGTGACGGAGCTGCTCACGGCCCTCGGTCGGTCGGGGTCTGCGTACTCTCTCGGCCTCCCCGCCGAAGGAGCGCGTCTGGATACGACGGGCGCCGACGCCCTCCTGCGCCACGCCGGGATCGGGCGACCGTCCCTCGCGGATCTTGCGGCGGCGCTGAGCTGAGCTTGTCTCTCGCCCAGACCGATCGGGCACCTGATCTTCGGGCAGCCCGGGCTCGTTGTTTGGAGCCGGCCCAGGCCTCATTGCCACCGGAAGGCGGCGTCGTCTCTCGCTCCCGACTGGTGAACTGGAACGCAATGCTTGGGCGGGGGGTCTCGTAGAGCAGATTCATCGAGGCCGGCCTCCGTTGCGTCGCCGGCCCTATCCCTACTATCCTCGCGGCCCCGTCGGAAACCCCTTCGACGGCGCCAGTTCCCTGGGAGCAACATGGCCGAAGGCGGCTTCTTCTCACGCATCTCGAACCTTTGGAGCGGATTCCTCTCGCTCTTCGTTGGCAACTTGGAGAAGGAGAACCCGGAGGCCGTCTACGAGGCGGCCATCCAGGCTCGCAAGAAGAAGTACGACGAGCTGAAGAAGGCGGTCTCGGGGATCATCGTTCTCCGAAACAAGCTCGCGAAGGAGCTCGACGAGAAGCAGGCGGAGCTCGATGGGCTCGACGCGCAGATCGCCGTCGCCGTGGAGCAAGACGAGGACGATGTCGCCTTGGTGCTGTTGCAGCGCAAGGAAGACGCCGAGGCGCGGATCGCGAGCATCGAGACCGAGCTGGAGCAGGCGCGGCAGGACGCGGAGGACGCCAAGGCATCCATCGTCAGCTTCCAGGCCGAGATCGAAAAGCTCCAGCGCGAGAAGGCTGCTGCCCTCGCCAAGCTCGAGACGGCCGAGGCCCGTATCCAGATCCAGGAGACCCTGGACGGAATGTCGATGGAGGCGGACATCCAGGCCCTCGACAACGTGCGCGACCACATCGCCCGCAAGCAGGCGGAGGCGGATGTGAATGCCGAGATCGGTGATGCCGAGATCGGGACGAAGCTCAAGAAGATTCAGGCTCAGGCTGGCACCGCATCCGCGCGGGCCAAGCTCGAGGCCTTGAAGAAGGCTCGCGACGCCGACAAGGCCCAGCAGGCCGGGGCAGCGCAGGCTGTGAAGAAGCAGATCTGAGCCCAGGACGGGTCAAGCATGTTTGGTGAAGTCTTCAAGGGGCCCCGCTGGGCTCTCATCCTCGGTGTGTCGAGTGGGTTCGGAGCGTCGGCGGCCATCGCCCTCGCGAAGGACGGCTGGAACATTGCTGGCGTGCACCTCGACCGCCGGGCCACGCTGCCCAACGCGGAGGCGGTGAAGGCTGCGGTCGAAGCAGAGGGCCGGGAGGCGCTCTTCTTCAACTCGAACGCTGCAGACCCCGACAAGCGCGCTGCGGTGTGCGACCAGATCGCGGCTCATCTGGCTGAGGGCGGCGGCAAGGTGCAGTGCCTGATGCACTCTCTGGCGTTTGGGAGTCTGCTCCCGTTCGTCGCGTCGGAGGGCAAGACGGTCACCCGGAAGCAGATGGACATGACGCTGGATGTCATGGCGAACTCGCTGGTCTACTGGGTGCAGGACGTCATGACGCGGGAGCTCATGGCCTCCGGGGGACGCATCTTCGCGATGACCAGCAGCGGCGCGCGCCAGATCTCCCCAAGCTATGGCGTGGTCAGCGCTGCGAAGTCCGCGCTCGAGTCCCACATCCGGCAGCTGGCGTACGAGCTTCTGCCTCTCGGCATCACGGCGAACTCCATCTGCGCCGGTGTCACGAAGACGGCCGCGCTGCTGAAGATTCCGGGGCACGAAGTGCTCATCGGGAAGAGCGTCGCGAAGTCCCCCATCGACCGCCTCACCGAGACGGACGACGTGGGGGGAGCGATCGCTGCCCTCTGCGACCCCCGCCTCTACTGGATGACGGGGAACGTGCTCGGGATCCACGGCGGCGAAGAGATCATCGGGTAGGAGGGGGCGGGGCGTCCGATCTCTGCGTCGGGTGCGTCGTCGGTCGGTGCGACGTGCATGAGCACGCCTCCCTCCGCTTCTCCTTCCCTCCTTGACCTCGAATGCCCCGCCCCCTCCTACGGGTCGGGGCCTCCGATCTCTGCGTCGGGTGCGTCGTCGGTCGGTGCGACGTGCATGAGCACGCCTCCCTCCGCTTCTCCTTCCCGCAGGGCTCCCCGCCTTCCTCTCAGTCCTCCAGCGCGGCGTCGAAGAAGCTGACGATGGCCTCACGATTGTCGCTGCTGAACCGGTGCTCGGCGAAGAGGACGTGAAGTTGCTCCTCGAGGGCGTCGACGTGCTCGGAGAGCTCGTCGGGCACGACATCGACCCACCGGCGGTCCAGCCGCGGGTTCGCTCGTAGGGTGCCGTCGCTGTCGAGGAAGTCACCGGCCTCCAGGGCGTCGAAGAAGGCGCGCGAGCTGTCCTCGTCCACAGTGGGGATGCGCGCGAAGCGGTTCCACCGCACCGCCTGAGGCTCGTTTTCGAGGCTCTCGACCTCGTGCCCGGCATCCCGGGCCTTCTGTTCCGCGGCGCGTGTCAGGCTCTGAGGCACGATGACGTCGTTCCTGGCCGAGATGAACAGCACCGGTGGGGGGGACGCTGCGCCCCCGAGGGCGTCGCTCCCCCAGCCATTGGCGTCCACCGCGGCGAGCACGGAGACCGTCGAGGACTCCTCCGCCCAGATAGGGGCAAAGGTCCCACCATTGCTGTGGCCGAGAGCGAGGGCAGGAAGGTCGAGGTCGAGGACCGAGGCGTCGGCGAGGTCGCGCAGCGTGGCGTCGATGCCCGCTGCATCGTCGTTGCCGGGCCAGCCCGTACGCCAGGCGGACGTGTTGGGACCGCTGTCCGGCGCGAGCACCGTGAAGCCCAGATCCCGGAACCGATCACTGAGGCGGCGCCCTTCCACCCGGTCCACCCAGGTGCACGCAGACTCGCCGAGGCCATGAAAGAGCAGAACGGTGCCGCGCGGAGTGAGTTCCTCGTCGATGGGCGAGCGCACCAGCACATCCCGCCCCGCAGCTCGCCTCATGGTCCCGTCTTCGGAGTCACACACCAGCTCCTCGCCCGGCAGACAGCCCGTGAACATGATGCAAGTCAGTGTGAGGACGGTTCGTCGCACGGACCGAGTATGGCTCTGGAACCCTGAGGTTCAATGGGAGAAGCAGGCCCGGGCTGCGTCTCCGTGCTCGTCTTGCGGGCGGCTCGGCGCCAGTTCTGCGCGCACGAAGGGCCAGGGTCAGGTAAACAAGCGCACCGGGACCGATGAAACTCGGCCCCGAGCCTGAGGTGTCGCTTGCAGCAGACCGCTACTGAACTCTCCAGCGCGACGCGTTTTGACGTCGTGATCATGGGCGGCGGCTACGCCGGCCTGGTGCAGGCGCTGCACCTCACCCGGGTCCTGCCGAAGGCCTCCATCGCCATCATCGAGCCCCGCACTCCCGACGAGATCGCGGCGATCGACAAGATCGGCGAGTCGACGGTCGAGATCGCCGCGAACTTCATGACGCGCGACCTTGGCCTCGCCAACTATCTCGCCGGTACCTGTCCTCCGAAGTACGGCCTGAACTTCCACTGGGCGAAGCAGGAAGGCACCACGGAGACGGCCAACGACTACTTCAGCTCTTGGGTGCCGCAGGGTCCGAAGATCCCTTGCTTCCAGCTGCATCGCGGCCGCTTCGAGCGTGACGTGACCAAGATGGTGGCGAAGGCCGGGGTGCACTTTGTGCGCGGCAAGGTCTCGGACTTCAGCTTCGGCGAAGGCGAGGACCACACCGTCACCGCCACCACCGGCGAGGGTGAGGAGCAGACGCTGACCGCCGGCCACCTGGTGGATGCCTGTGGGCGTGCGTTTCTCATCGGCCGCAAGCGCGACACGATTCGCCGCAAGCCCGAGGACCTCTACGGCCTCGACTCCTTTGCTTCCTGGATCCGGGTGAAGGGCGTCGATCCCTCCCTCATCGAGTCGACCACCCAGACCCGGCGCTCGTCGGTGTCGGGCTACTTTGCCACGAACCACTTCTTCGGTGACGGGCACTGGGTCTGGACCATTCCGCTCTGCGGCAAGGAGAACATCCTGTCCATCGGCGTGGTGGCGCACCGCCAGCGGCACAGCACGAAGGATCTGGCGACGAAGGAGAAGCTCCTCGCGTTCCTCGAGAAGCACCACGGGGTCGTGCACGCCCTGGCCGACAGTGGCGAGGTCGAGGACTTCAAGGCGCTCGTGCGTCCGGCGCACATCAGCGACGAGATGCTCGGCGAGGACAACTGGTACACCATCGGGGACGCCGCTCACTTCAACGACCCCTTCTACTCGATGGGCACGTCCTCCATCGCCTTCATGGTCACCTCGGTGACCGAAGTCATCCGCGCGAAGATGGCCGGCGAGCCCGACGCGGAGGACAAGCGGTCGAATTTCAACCACTTCAACATCGGGTGGGCGCGCACGTCGCTGCACACGGTGCGGGACCACTACAAGCACCTGGGCAACGCCAGCGCGATGTCTTGGCGCATCTACTTCGAGTACATCTGGTGGTTCGGCTTCTGGGTACCGATGTTCATCGGGCGTTGGCACCTCCAGCCCGAGTTCCTCAAGCGTATCGACCCGACGAACCAGCTCGACTTCATCCAGGAGTGTTACGAGGACCTGCATACCCTCGTGGAGCGGGGCCAGAACGCTGGGTTCGCCGACCCCTACCGTGAGGACATCCTCGCGGGCCCCGAGTTCTGCCCGCCGAAGGACGACACGGTCGACTACCTCGCGGACAGCGCGTACGAGCCGCAGCGGCTCAACATCTACCGTGCCCTCGGCATGACCTTGCGGAAGTCGGCCTGGTGGGTCGTCCGGTTCCAGTGGAAGCTCAACGGAGTCAGCGGACTGCTTCGTCCCCGCACCATTCGTCGGGTCGGGTTCCTCCTGGGCCGGGCCATCGGCTGCGCATTCTTCGCGCTGGAGCACGACTTGAAGTCAGCCCACCGCAAGAAGGACGCGTTCATCGAAGACTTTGACCGCGAGTTCCAGGGCTACGTGCCTCCGCGCCTCACGTCGGCGACCGACCCGTAGGTCACGGATGCCCGACGACGCGTCCCCGCCGATTGAGAAGGTCAACGGCCAGCTCCGTATTGTTCTCACGGGCGGCCCTGGGGGCGGAAAGACGACGGCAGCAGATCTGTTCCGCCGAGAGATCGGTGACCAGGTGGTCGTCGTGCCCGAAGCGGCCACGCTGCTCTTCAGCGGTGGCTTCCCTCGCATCGATGACCCGGCGGCGGTCGTGCCAACCCAGCGCGCCATCTTCCAGGCGCAGCGCAGCCTCGAGCAGGTGCAGGCGGCGCGCTTCCCAGGCCGCATTCTGCTCTGTGACCGAGGAACGGTCGATGGCGCCGCCTACTGGCCTGGGCGGGAAGAGGCCTTCTTCGAGGCGATGGGCACCACGCTCGAGGACGAGCTGGGTCGGTACGACGCGGTCATCTTCTTCGAGACGGCCGCCGCGGCGGGTCTCTCCATCGAGGGCGGCAATCCGTCGCGGATCGAGGATCTGGAGACGGCCGTGCGGCTCGACCGTCACCTCCAGCAGATCTGGCGACGCCACCCCGACTTCGTGATGGTCCCCCACAACCCGAGCTTCTTTAAGAAGATTACGTTTGGGTTGGCGAGTATCGAGTCGATCGTCGCCCAACTCCGCGCTCGGGCGCGCTGAGAGCCTCGATCTCTGCGTCAGCTGCGTCGGTCGCTCCCTGCGACGCACTGAGGTGCGCCTCAGTCGTGGAGGGTGCGGCGCACCCCCCGCTGGTTCGGGGGCAACGCGCCCAGGGTGCGGCGCACCCCCCGCTTGTTGACGCGGGTTCGGGGTGAGCGCGCCCAGGGTGCGCCTCCACCCAACCGAGCGCCCGCCCTGTAGGGGGGCGCGGAGGCGCTCGAGGTCAAGGAGGCAACGACGAGTCGACTGAGGCGCACTGAAGGTGCGTTGCAAGGAGGGAGGAGGCAGCCGACGCAGAGATCGAGGGCCTCCGAGCCCCACTACTCGTACTTGGAGCCCTCGAGGTTGTCCCAGGAGGTCAATATCTCATGCCCGTCCTCGGTGACGAGGAGGGTGTGCTCGAACTGGGCGCTGAGCTTTCCGTCGGTCGTCTTGACCGTCCAGCCGTCGCCCAGCAGCTTCACGCGCCAGTTCCCGACGTTGATCATCGGCTCGACGGTGAAGGTCATGCCCGGCTTGAAGCGCGGGTTCGCGCCGCGGAAGCGGTAGTGCGGGATCTGCGGCTCGGCGTGGAAGACCCGATGGATGCCGTGACCGCAGTAGTCGCGCACGACCGAGAAGCCGCTGGCGTGGGCGTGGTCCTCGATGGCCGCGCCGATGTCGCGCACGCGGCCACCAGGGCGCACCTGCTCGATTCCCAGATACATGCACTTCTCAGCGACGTCCGTCACCAGATCCGCTTCGGCGCTCACCTTGCCCACCTTGAAGGTGCGCGAGGTGTCGCCGTGGTAGCCGGCCAGGATGGTGGTCACGTCGACGTTGACGATGTCCCCCTCCTTCAGCACCTGCTTCTTGGTGGGGATGCCGTGGCACACGACCTCGTTGATCGAGGTGCAGATGGACTTCGGGAATCCCTTGTAGTTCAGGGGGGCCGAGATGCCACCGTGGTCGCGCACGTACTCAGCGCAGAGCTTGTCGAGGCGCTCCGTGCTGAGCCCGGGCTTGATCTCCCGGCTGGCCATGCGCAAGCACGCGGCCGCCAGGAGCCCCGAGGCTCGCATCTTCTCGATTTCGGCCGGGCCGAGGATCTCGATCATCGACTTCCTGAACCTGTTCACGAGTTCTAGTTTTTAATGCTGCGGCGACCACCG
>JAGSHC010000427.1 GCA_023954745.1 Deltaproteobacteria bacterium
GAGGAGGACCGCGCCCGCCGCTACGCTGACCCCCGCCGAGAGCGCCGGAGCTCCCCAGGGGATGAGGACTCCCGCCGCAAAGAGGCCCACCAACGCCGCGACCCAGCGCTCGCCGGCGACGGCCGCCCAGGCCACGAGGCCGAGCACCAGCGGGGCAAGGACCGTGGGATAGTGAGCGCCCTGCAGCGAGGCCATCCCGATGGCTGCGCCCGCTCCTCCGGCCACCAGAATCCGGCCGGACCGCGTCGGGCGCTTCAAGGCCTCCAGCACCGCCGCGGCCGCCAAGGGCCACCAGCAGATGCCGAGCATCATCACGTGCCCCGAGTACAGCCGCTGCTCCCACTCGAACGAGGCGAGCACCCCCACCGCCGTGGCGACTCCCACCATGGAGGGCACCTCGAGTCGGACGCACAACAGGCCGAGGCCCAGGACGAGGGCGATCACCGAGACGATGCGGAGCCCGTGGAGACCCGATGCGACGTCGCGGGTCCCACCGAAGACCAGGTAGCTCGGGGCGGCGACCCAAGCCTCGGGGTGGGCGAGCAGCGGGGCACCGAAGTCCGGCATCGGGTCCCAGTGGGGCAGCTCGCCACGCTCCCAACTCGATCGCAGCGCGTCACCCTGGGCCCACTGCACGTCCCAGTCGGAGCCGGCTCCGAAGCCAGGGTCGTCCGCCCCGGGCCCGGCCGGCACGAAGTCGTGCCGCCCCGTCCAGAGCGCGAGGACGAGCCCGATCAGTAGGAGAAGGGCGATGCGGGGCCAGATGCTCACTGGGTCGATGGTAGACGCGGCGGCCCTCGGCGTCGGCGTGCCCTTCCCCTGGGCTGATGGACTAATCTCCGCCTTCGCACCGGAGACCTGATGACCGACGACCCCATCCAGACTGAGCTCGACGCCTTCCTCTCCTCCCCCCAGGCGGAGACCCTCGGGGTCTCGCCCGACGACAAGGAGTCCATTGCTCGCCTCTTCATCAGCGTGTCGTACGGGATGATGCAGCGCGCTCCCCGCCTGCTCTCTGGCGCCGACCTGCATGGCTTGCTCGGACACGAGCTGCCGCACCACTTCCCCCGGCGGTCGCCCCTGGCCGAGAAGGTGCCAGCGGTTCTGCGGGCCTACATCGAGCATCTCATCGACACTCAGGACGTGCCTGCGGCCTTTGACCTGAGGCGTGGGCTCGAGAGCACCCTTCCGGAGTTCCTGACGACGGTGCGCACCGGCAAGAACCCCCACGACGGACACCACCACCACCACCACGCGCAGGAGACCGTGCGTCGGGACCAGCCGAAGATCGGCCGCAACGATCCTTGCCACTGCGGCAGCGGCAAGAAGTTCAAGAAGTGCCACGGGAAGGCGTCATGACCGAGTTCAACTACGAGCCCATCTTCCAGGCGGACCCCGCCGCGAACCGCAGCTTTCGCCACGTCGGCCAGGGTGGCGTCTCCACGGTCGAGTTGGACGGGGAGACCTTCCTGCGCGTGCCCACCACGGCCATCACCGAGCTCACCTCGGCGGCCTACCACGACACGTCGCACCTCCTGCGCACGGCGCACCTGGAGAAGCTCTCGGGGATTCTCCGGGACCCCGAAGCCTCCACCAACGACCGCGCCGTGGCCCGGGAGCTGATGGACAACGCCATCATCGCCGCGGACTTCGTGTTCCCCATGTGCCAGGACACGGGCACCGCCGCCGTGATCGCCAAGCGTGGCCACCGGGTCATCGTGGACGGCGACGAGTCGGAGGCCATCTCCCGGGGCGTGTACCAGCGCTACCAGGACGACAACCTGAGGTACTCGCAGGTTGCGCCGCTGACGATGTACGAGGAGAAGAACACGCGCACGAACCTGCCGGCGCAGATCGATCTACTCGCCGGTAAGGGCGCCGCGTACCACTTCATGTTCGTGGCGAAGGGCGGTGGCTCCGCCAACAAGTTCAAGCTCTTCCAGGAGACGAAGGCGCTGCTTCGGCCCGACCGCCTCGAAGAGTTCCTGTGGAAGAAGATGCACGACATCGGCACCGCCGCGTGCCCGCCGTACCACCTCGCCATCGTCATCGGAGGCCTCTCGGCGGAGCTGACGATGAAGACCGTCAAGCTCGCGTCCACGGGGTACTACGACGACCTGCCCACCAGTGGCAGCGCCGGCGGCCGCGCGTTCCGGGACCTCGAGCTCGAGGAGACCGTGCTGGAGATGACCCGCAAGACCGGCATCGGAGCGCAGTTCGGCGGCAAGTACTTCTGCCACGACGTGCGGGTCATTCGCCTGCCTCGCCACGGCGCGAGCTGCCCCGTGGGGCTCGGCGTCTCCTGCTCTGCAGACCGGCAGGTGCTGGGCCGCATCGACGCGGACGGCCTGTGGCTGGAGGAGCTGGAGACGAATCCGGCCCGCCTGCTCCCCGAGGTGGAGGACGCCTTTGCCGGCGCGACTCACATCGACTTGAACCAGTCGATGGACGGCATCCGGGCTGCTCTGACGAAGTGCGCCGTGGGGGATGCGCTGTTGCTCAGCGGTCCGATGGTGGTGGCCCGCGACATCGCGCATGCCAAGCTGCTGCGGGTGCTGGAGGAGACGGGTGATCTGCCTGACTACGTCAAGGAGAACCCCATCTACTACGCGGGTCCGGCGAAGACCCCGGAAGGCCACGCCTCGGGCTCCTTCGGCCCGACCACTGCCCAGCGCATGGACCCGTACGTTCCGGTCTTCCAGGGCAAGGGCGCCAGCCTCGTCATCCTGGCCAAGGGCAACCGCGACGCCTCGGTGGCTGCCTCCTGCAAGGAGAACGGCGGCTTCTACCTCGGCTCCGTGGGTGGCCCCGCAGCGCGCCTCGGGAAGGACTGCATCCGCAAGGTGGAGGTCCTGGAGTGGCCCGAGCTTGGGATGGAAGCCATCTGGCGCATCGAAGTAGAGAACTTCCCGGCGTTCGTGGTGACGGACGACAAGGGCAACGACTTCTTCGCCGCCTTCCGGGACCCCGAGCCCCTGGTCAGCCTGGGGAAGTGAGGATGCTGTGAGCGCCGCCCTGCACCTGGCCACGGACCCAGCGGCGTTCCTGCGCGAGGCGCGGGAGCGCATCTCGGCGCTCAACGACGACGGCGACCTCGCCGGGAGAAAGCTCACCTCGTTGCTCACGGCGAGTGTCGACAA
>JAGSHC010000102.1 GCA_023954745.1 Deltaproteobacteria bacterium
CCCACCGGCGTGTCGTCGTCATCCTGGATCTCTGTCGCGTCGTCGTCGTCACCCACCGAGTCGTCGTCGTCGCTCACGGAGTCGTCGTCGTCCCCAGCCGCGTCGTCGTCGTCACCCACCGAGTCGTCGTCGTCGCTCACGGAGTCGTCGTCGTCACCTGCGGAGGAGTCGTCGTCGTCCGCGATGGGGTCGACGAAGTCCTCGAACTGCTCCCAACAACCGGGGAGGAGGGAGAGGGCAGCCAGAAGCATGAACACGCGGGGACCAGTCATGAGTTCATGCTCGCCCTCCGTAGGAAACCCGGGGGACACAGCGGGGCACAGTTGGGTCACGCGTGCCGCACAGGCGCTGCCCACCTCCCGTCAGGACCTACCCCCAGAGCGCCCCGGTCAAGAGCCGATGGAAGTGGTGCACACCGGTCTCTGCAGGATCCGCATAGTGTCCGCGCCCGTAGAGCCCAGCCCCCACGCCCCGCCGCACCCGCGCAACCACGGCTTCGTCTTCCAACTCCACCGCGTCCAGACCCGCCCCTGCCCCCGCTCCGAGGTGCTCCGGCGCCCAGACAAACGAGCGGAACGCCACCCGACAACGCCGCGTGGTCTCAGGCTGGACCACGTTGAGTGACACCCCCCAGGGGTAGACGTTCAGCATCGTGTTTGGGAACAGCCACAGATAGAGAGCAGCGGCACCGCCGGGGAGAGTCGGCCCCTTGCCCCGCACCTGCGCGGTCTGCAGCACGCCGCCCGGGACCACGACGCTGCGATAGGAGGCGCGTTCCACGGCCTGATCGAGTCCCGGATGCACGAAGGGAATGTGGAGTCCTTCCAGGTAGTTCTCGACGTAGAGCGCCCAGTGCGCGTCGACCTCGTAGTCCGCGCCCAGGTCCGGCCGCGACACCAGCCGCTCCCACGGCAACCCCGGCGCCGCAGCATCGAGGGACGCGAGGACGTGGGCCAGAGGCGGCGTACCCTCCCGAGCGAGCCATCGTATGGGCCCCAGGGACGCGAGCAGGAGCTCCGGCAAGGGAGGTAGCTCGGCTTCGCGCCCTGCAAAGCCCGGGGCCGCCAGCACCTCCCCCCCGAGAGAGAAGCACCGGCCATGATACGGGCAAGCGACCCGCTTTCCTCGGCGGGCCGCGTCCACGAGCAGGGCGCCCCGGTGGGTGCAGACGTTCGACAGCGCCCGCTCCCGCTCGCCGTCGTGGACGAGCAGAATTGGCTCGTCGAGCGAGCCGGGCAGGAGGCGCAGTGGCACCTGATCGAATCGCTGGAGGGCCGGCGGGTCGGGCAGTGCTTGCCACGAGGAGGCAAAGGCCACCTCGTTCATCGTCCGGTGGAGCTCTTCGTCGTCGTAGAACGAGCCCGGCGGCGTCCGAGCCACCCTCAACTCGGGGTCGATGGTGAAGGGTGAGCAGATCACGTCACCTCCCGGCTCCCCTTGACGGAGGGGCGGCCGGGACTCTATCAGGAGCCTGATGTCGACCCCCGAGCCCTCCCGACGCCGCGAACTCCTCGCCAGCCTCACCCAGCTCCTCAACGGGCGCGGACTGACGCTGGCCCCAACGGACGACCCGCGCCGGTTCCGCATCTCGGGGCCAAGCGTCCGGGAGCTGCTCATCAGCCCCGACAACGTGTTCGCGACCATTCTCCGAGACGGGGACGAGGGCATCCTCGCTCCCTGGATCGACGCCATCCTCGCCGGCCCCGGCGGACTGCCGCCCTACCTCGTGGCCCGCTCTGGCCTGCGCATCACCCTGGAGCCGTCGGACTCCGAGTTCGGCGCGTCCCTGCACAGCCCCTTGACCCCCGCCATCGCCGAGGTCCTCGCGTACACCGACCCCGAGGAGCGCCGCATCACCTGGCTGAGCGCCGCATCCCTGGATCTGTGGCACGCGAGCACCACGGACGTGGAGGAAGCGGCCCGGGCCAACATGGACAAGCTTCTCGGCGAAGCCGAGCTCGTCGTGGAGGAGGTGCGCGGGAAGCGCCTCGCCATGCTCACGACGGACTCGGCCTTCAAGGCCTCGCTCCTACGCGCCCCGTCCCTGCGCAGCGTCGTCGAGCCGGTCATCGGCTGGCCCGTCTGTGCCGTCGCGCCCTGCCGGGACTTCCTCTACCTGTTCTCCGAGGCGGACGCCGAGGAGCTCATCCCCATGCTCGCCGTGGTGGTGAGCCGGGAGTTCGAGAGCAGCGGCTATCCCTTGAGCGCCGAGGTGCTCAAGGTGTCCGACGAGGGGGTGCTCGCCCTGGGCGTGTACGAGGACTGAAGTGACCGCCGGCTAGAAGACCGCGGCCAAGGTCACGAAGAAGTCGGGGCGCACCTTGCCGTCGTCGGGTCGGTACTCGGCCCCGGCGTCGACCATCAGGCGGATGCCGGGACGGCCATCGAACTCGCGAATGATGAAGCCCGTCTGCAGGCCGGCACCGACGTGGCCGGCGACCACACCGATCCCCGTCGTACGCAGTGTGTCTTCCTTCGCGTGCAGTCCCACGTGCCCACGCACGCCCACGAGGGGATGGACCACGGGCACCGGGATCGCGACCCCGAAGTAGCCGACGCCGGAGAGGCTGGGGGTCGTCAGGGCGGAGCCCGTCACCTCCACGCCGCCACCGCCATAGAGCCCGATCGTGTAGGCGCCACCACCGAGAACGAAGCGCCCCGCGGGACGCGCCTGGGCGGTGTACGGGTCGACCACCATGCCCCCGCCACCACCCACGTGGAACCAACGACTGTTGAGGTCGCCCAGGACGGTGCGACGCTTCTTCTTGTGGACCCTGGCGCTCGATTCGCCGTGTTCTGACGTGGTTTCGGGCTCGTCGGTGTCGGTTTCGCCGGGAAAGGTCGTGACCGTGGCGGCGGTCGCGGAGCTCGCGAAGAGCACGCACAGCAGACCAGCGAAGATGGTGAGAAGAGACAAGGTGGAGGTTTGCTTCACAGGGGGAGAGGACATCGTGGGGCTCCTTCGTAGGGCCGGTCGCCAACCAAAAGACCGGTGTGGCAGGGACGACGAAGGACGGTGGTTTATTCAACCTCCGATCACGATTCTCGGATCTGGCGGCACGGGTGCTGGGAGGAGCCTGGAGTCCGCTGGGCGCAGCCCCGGGTCGAGAGACCCGCAGAGTGCGGCGCCCCCGCCACCACTTCAGTCCGTCTGCACGCACCGCCCATGCGACGGCGGGCTCCCCACCGGGGTCATTCGCTGTACATCCACGCGCACGCCCTCGCCCTCCAGGCGGACGGTCGTGCGCATGGCCCGGTCCCACACCCACCACGGCTCCGCGGGCCGAAGCTCGACCTCGGGACCCTCGTCGGTCCACCGCGCCACGGCGGTCCCCCGCGCGTGGGACAGCTGACCGGCCACATCGCCCACCCACTCCACGACCACCTCGCCGTCGAACCGACGCCGCAAGTCGGGCAACGCAGGACAGAACCGCGCCACGAAGCCCGGCGAGGACTGCCCCAACTGCCACGACCACAGCTGCACCAACTCCTGCGCCCCATCCGGGCGCAGGAGGAAGCGGGCCCCAATCTCCCGATCCGGGTCCCGCTGCACGGCATAGACCGAGGGCCCCGCCCCATCCCTCGCCGACGGGGCCGCCGACGGAGCCACCTCGCTCAGCGTCCAACTCCGAGGAATCACAGCCCCCGATCGGGCGGTGATGTCGCTCGTGAAGCCCCCCTCGGCCGACCGCTGCAGCCACGATCCAGTGACCAGGCCTCCTTGCGTCTGCTGGAGCGCCGCCGTCACGGGAATGCCCAGGATGCGGGCAGGCTTCTGCCGCTGGCCGGCGATGGTCACGTGCCCCTTGCGCCCCAGGTTCTGGAACGGCAGGTCGAGCACCGCCATCAGCTGACCCCGGCTGTGCCCCATCGTGGAGCCGTTGCGCTTGGGTCGCGCGCTCTTGGGGAAGGGACCCTCGAACCACACTTCAGTGCGCTCGCCGTCCCAGTTCACGTAGTCGAAGCTGAGTTCGACGCTGTCGGGCCCGATGGCCTCGATGACATCGAAGGCCTGGTGACGCCGCTGCACCGGCACCTCGGGCATCCAGTCGTCGATGTTGTCGACCCCGGCGATGATGGTCTGCTCGAGGCTGCCCTCTCTCGCGTCCTTCGCCAGCCACACCAGCCCCGCGCTCGTTCGGATGAGCGCGTACTCGTGCATGTTCCAGCTGGGATGCTTCGTCATGAAGACGAGATCGAGCTCGTAGGTCAGCCCGAAGGGCAACATCGGCACGATGGGGAAGCCCACGTCCAACCCCTCGGTCCTGCTGTAGGTGGCCCCCGAGGGCCGCTCGACGCCGAAGCGCGCGAAGCGATCCCCCGGGGTCAGCACGCGCCCCGTGGGCATCATGCAGCTGAGCTTCGGTGACGGTTTCGCCTTCATGGTCGCCTCACCAACGCATCTCCTCGGCTCGGACCGTGGCGCCGTCCCAGCTCACTGCCAGGTGATGGCGCACCGGGCGCCCGTCGGGATCGTTCCAGATTCGCGGCACCCGCGCGGCGTTGAGATACAGAGTCCCGTCCCGCTCCACCCGCGCGGTGCGCTCTCCCCCGCCGCGCACCTTCGAGTGCATGTGCCCCGCGACCACAGCGACGACGGCCCGCCCCTGCGCCCGGGCGTAGTCCACCGCCACAGCCAGGTCCCGGTCACCAAAGTCCCCTTCCTCGGCGCGGAAGTCGCAGCCCCAGATGTCGTCGCGACGGTCACCAAGGCCGAGTGGGCCATTGTGGGCCACAAAGAGCAGGTTGGGCGCCGTGCTCTCGTCCACGAGACGGCAGAGTCGGTCCGCAGAGGCCTCCAGGCTCTCCACCCCGAATCGCCGCTTCAAGAACGGCGCGAAGCTCAACGCGTCTCCGCCCATGGAGTGGGGGCGCCCCGCCACGATCTGCATCCCCAGCCCCACGTCGTGCAACGAGTAGCCAGCCAGTGGGGAGCCGAGAGCGGCCGCGATGGCGTCGGCCCTCCCCTCCGTGTTTCGGTCCGCGAGGCGAATGAGCGCGCGGCTGTGCAGCACTTCGCCCAGGAGTTGGACAGCGTTGGGGGCGTCGTGGTTGCCAGGCACCACCAGGGTCGGGGTGGTCAGCTGCGCGATGAGGCCCGCCACCCGCAAGGTCGACGACAACCGGAGCCCCGCCAGGTCACCCACGAACACGATGAGGTCGTAGCCGCCAGCGTCGAACAGCCGGACGTCCTCCTCGTCGAAGAAGCCGTGCACGTCGCCGACGAACGCGATCCGGAGAGAGTCGCTCAGGTGGCGGTCCGCGTGGCAGCGGCTCGGCGCTGGGGGCCGATGGCGATGGCCGCCTCGTACTTCAGCTTCGCCGTGCCGAAGCCCAGAAAGTGCTTGAGCAACACCGTGTCCTTGTCCCTCAGGATCCGGTCACCTTCCAGAGGCTTTCCGCCGATGTAGACGGTCACCCACTTCGAGGAGGCGGAGATGCGATGCCGGCCGTCGACGGTGGTGACGAGCCGCGCTCCCGTCCTCCCAAAGAGCCGCGTCCCCGGGAGATGGACCGAGCAACCCTCGGTCCAGCCCACATCGTGCGTCCGCCCCTCCAGCGGGAACTCCAATCGTTTGCCCGACATCGCCATCACGAGGTGTGCGCCGCGGCGCTTCTCCATCTGCGACATGAGCTTGTGCAGGTCGTTGGGGTCCACCATCTGCGTGGCGTTGACTCCCACCGCGGACTGCCGCGCCTGGTCGAGCTTCGCCTCGTTCACCGACCCGGTGTCCAGCGCGTCTTGGATGTCCACCGACCCCAGGCGGTAGGCGGCCCCGGCGCGTCCTTCGAAGAGGTCTCGCTCCTTGACCTGCTCCGACCGTGGATAGTCGAAGACCAGGGTGTGCTCGGCGATGACGATGGTGTCGCCGTGCTTGAGCTTGTCCATGGTGAACGGGCGCTTGTTGAGCATCGCGGGGTTCTTGGTGCCGAGGCTCTCGGCGTACCAGTTCCACTTCCGACGCACGATCTTGACGTGCTTGCGACTCGCCGCGGGGCTCTCCAGTGGGATCTCGGCCTCGGCGCTGCGGCCCACGACGAGCTCGTCCTGGTCGAGCTTCCTGTCGAAGAGGTGAACCCGCCCTCGGTACACCTTCACCTTCGCCATGCGTCCTCCTGCGGATGCGCTGCGTAACCCGCGCGCGCGCGCTCAGTCTAACCGGTCGGTGTGTCGGGCAGCACCCACCCACCAAAGGCGCGCTCCAGCTCCGTCGCCACGGCGATGGTCCGGTGGTCCTGCCCATGCGCTCCCACCACCTGGACGCCCAGGGGGAGCCCTCGACGGGAGAGCCCCAAGGGCACCTGTGTCGAGGGCACCTCCATCACGTTGAGGAGCGCGGTGTATCCGAAGCGGAGGGGACGCAAGAGCGGCACATAGTGGCGAGGCGCCGGCTCGGGAAAGCTGGGGTAGAGCATCACAGTGTTGCCCGCGAGGCGACGCTCCAGCTCTTGGCGCAGCTCCTCGCCCATCGCCCGAAACTTGCCGAGCTGCCCCGAGGTCAGGCCCGAGAGCCGCTCGATCCCCGCGAGTCCAAGGGCGGGGAGCGTGTGCGGCGAGCGTCGGACGCTCCATCGAAGGAGCTGCCGCCCGAGACGCACCGGTCGGCCGTCGCCGAGCGTGACATCGAACTTCTGCCCCCCGGCCCCGTCGAGCATCGCCGACCAGATCTCCACCCCGTGCCGAAGCTCACGGAGTGGCTCGCGCACCACCGTCGCCCCGAGTCCCTCGAGGTGTGAGGCAGCGCGCTCCTGGGCTTCCTGGAGCTCACGATGCACCCTGGTGCGGCCATCGGAGACCATGTCGAGCACCCGCAGGGACGACAGGTCGACGGACGACGGATCGCCCAGCTCCATGGGCTCGCAGCCCGTGTCCACGCCGTCGGGGCCGGCCAACACCTCCAGCAGAGGCATCAGGTCCTCCGCGCGCCGCGCGAGGGGGCCCGTCGTCAGATAGCGGAGCGCCTGGTTCTCGGCGATGGGGAACTGCCCGGTGTTGGGGACCAGGCCACCGCTCGGTTTGTGGCCGAACACCCCGTTGAAGAAGGCGGGCATGCGAATGGATCCGCCGACGTCGGCGCCGAGTCCGAAGGGCGACGCCCCGGACCCGACGATGGCCCCCTCCCCTCCCGAGCTGCCCCCGACGATGCGCTTCGGGTCGTACGGGTTGTTGGTGCGGCCATAGACCCGGTTGCTCGTCTCGAGCCACATGCACAGCTCGCTCACGTTCGTGACGCCGAGCACCACGGCTCCCGCCGCCTTGAGCCTCGCCACGGGCTCCGCGTCCTTGGTGCCCACGCGCCCCACCCGCGCCACGTGCCCCGACGTCCAAGGCATGCCGTCGACCTCGAAGCACTCCTTGATGGTGCAGGGCACCCCGAGCAGCGGGGGCAGATCTGCTTCGCCGCCCGCGATGCGTTCATCTGCTCGCTTCGCTTCGGCTCGAGCCGCGTCCAAGCGCTCGGCCACGACGGCGTTGATCACCGGATTGACCCGGGACAACCGCGCGATGTGGGCGTCCACGACGTCCACGCTGGAGGTGGTGCCCTCCCGAATCGCCTTGGCGAGGGAGGTGGCGGAAGCAAACACTGCATCTTCTGAGTGAGTCACGGCCTCTATCATGTGCCATGCCGGCTGATCCGGCGCGAGGGAGACGAGGATGAGGCCGAGCAGGAGGTGGTTTCTCAGGGGAATCGGCGCGGGGGCAGGCAGCCTCGCGGTGGGCTGTCCGACGACCGGGAGCCTGACCGACGACGACGACACCGCCAACGACGACGACAGCGCGGCCAACGACGACGACGCCACCGCAAATGACGACGACGCCACCGGCAGCGACCCCTTCGAGGGCGCCGAGTTCCTGGGGCTGGCCGAGCTCGGCCCGGACGCGACCCGCCCCCTCGACGAGACCATCAACCAGGGGCTCGATGGCCGACGCTACGTCGATCTCGCCGACCTCGACCAGGACACCCTCGTGCTCAGCAACGAGGACTTCTACATCCGCACCCGCGAGCCGGACCTCATCGACCTCACCGACTGGGGCGTGACCATCGAAGGTCTGGTGGACTCCGACGTAGAGGTCGACCTCGCCACACTCCAGGGCATGGCCACCGACCAGGGCGTGCACCTCATGGAGTGCTCGGGCAACGGTGGTGGCGGCCGGTTCGGACTGCTCTCCGCCGCGCAATGGTCCGGAGTCCCCGTCACCGATGTCCTCGACCTCGCCTCGCCCACCGGCGCGGCGACGCGCATCCTCATCGAGGGATTCGACGGCCACAGCGAGGGGAGCACCTTCAGCACTCCTGGCGCGGCCTGGGTCTACACCCGAGAGCAGCTGGCCGCGGCCGGGGCGTTCTTCGCGATCACGATGAACGGGGAGCCCCTCCCCGCAGACCACGGCTATCCGGTGCGCCTCCTCGTGCCGGGCTGGTACGGCTGCTGCTGCATCAAGTGGGTCAACCGCATCGCCTTCGTGGACGACAATGAGCCAGCGACCTCCCAGATGCAGGAGTTCGCGCAGCGCACCCACCAGACTCAGGCCCACGCGCTCGCCTCGGCCTACAGCCCCGGTGACATCCACATCGCCGCCATGCCAATTCGCGTCGAGAAGTACCGAGTCACCGACGGCTCCATCCTCTACAAGGTCGTCGGCCTCATGTGGGGCGGGACCCAGACCACCGACGCCCTCACCCTCGACTGGGGCGAGGGGCCCGTACCCGTCGACACCTACGAGCACGCCCAAAACCTGACGTGGACGCTCTGGGAGCACGCGTGGGCGCCCCCCAGCACCGGCAGCTTCACCCTCGCCATGGGCGTGGACGACCCGTCGATTCCCACCCGACGCCTGGACTCCGGCTGGTATCTACGCGACGTGGCCATCGACGAGACCTGACCAGTCGGGGCGGTGCGACCTCCGATTCCCGCGGCTAGCTTGCCGGCATGAACGCCCTCTCCGACTACCCGCTGTCCGAGCTCAAGCTCGTCTACCGCGTGCTGCACGGCAGCCTCATGCAGCACATCGACCTCATGGACGCCGACCTGCTCGGCGACCTTCAGGCACACCTTCGTGCGGTCGCCAGCACGGACGGTGTAGACACCTCGGACCACGGAGCGTGGGACGCCTGGTTGGGCAACAAGGCGGTCTCGTGCGAAGACCGCGTCGCCCGCCGCGAGCGTCTCACCCTCATGGACGGAGGGAAGTCGTGAGTCTCGCTCCTGTGGCCCAGGCCCTCCTCGACTACTGGTTTGCTGGCACCCCCGAGGAGTGCAAGGCGCGCTGGTGGCAAAAGAACGAGGCCGTCGACCAGGAGATCCGCGCGCAGTTCGGCGATCACGTGGACGAAGCCGTGGCCGGGACCTACGACGGCTGGCAGACCACCGCCCGGGGCACCCTCGCTCTGATCCTCCTGCTCGATCAGGTGACGCGCACCATCGCCCGGGGCTCCGCGCGCAGCTTCATCGGGGACGCGAAGGCCCGGGAAGTCCTGCGGGACGCCCTCGACCGTGGCGCCGACAAGGACCTGAGCGAGGGGGCCGAGCGCTCATTCCTCTACATGCCGCTGATGCACAGCGAGCGCCTCGCCGACCACGACCTGTCGCTCACGATCTTCGCCGCCCTGGGTGAGAGTCACCCCGAGTTCGCAGGCTTCTCTGGCTACGCAAAGAGCCACCGCGACATCGTGGAACAGTGGGGGCGCTACCCCCACCGCAACGAGGCGCTCGGACGCGTGAGCACACCCCAGGAGCTGGTGTTTCTCGAGGGGCCGAACTCGGGGTTCTGAGCCGGTGACCGGGGTGCGGTAGTTCGTCGCAGGGGAGCCTTCCCCACCTGTGCTCGACGCGGACCTGGGGCAAGCTCTCGCGACCGGGCCCCGGTGGCCCACCACACCAGGAGTGTTTGATGAATCTCAAGATCTGGATCTCGATGGCTGTCCTCTCTCTCGGCGCCATCGCCATCTCGGCCTGCCCGGCCGCAGACGAGTGCGAAGAGGGAGAACAGCGCTGCATCTCGGGCGACGACTCTCAGGTCGAGACCTGCACCAGCGGCGTCTGGACCGCGTCGGACTGCGACACCGGCGAGGCCTGCATGACCATGGACAGCGGGGTCGAGCACTGCATGGGCAGCATGTAGTCCCCACCGGAGCTCCCCGGCGCCTGTTCATCCGGGAGCCGGATGCCCCGCGCTGAGGGTTGTCCTCAGCACCCAAGCAGAGAGGCCGGTGACGCGACAACGCGGCACCGGCCTCTCTTCGTTCTGGCGACGAGGTCGCCGGAGCGCCTACTTCGTCGTCGGCTGCGTGCCACCACCATCCGCCGCGGCCGTCTTCGGCTTCGGCGCCATGGCGGGCACGACCTTGGGAGGCTCGGGCTTCGGCATCGGCTTGCCCTGCGCGTCGAGCGGCGTACCGCCACCCTTCGGAGTGGGCATCACGCGAAGCAGCTCCACATCGAACACCAGCATGCCAGCCGGCTTTCCAGCCATTCCCTTGTAGGCCATGGCCTCGGGAACCCACAGGCGCGCGGTGTCTCCCTCAGCCATGAGCTGCAGACCCTCGGTCCAACCGGCGATGACGCGGTTCAGGGGGAACATCGCGGGACGGCCACGGGTGACCGAGCTGTCGAACATCTTTCCGTCGGTGGTCCAGCCCGTGTAGTTCACCTGCACGAGGGAGACTGGGCCGGGCTGCATGCGGCCCTCCTTGTCGCTCTTGGTGATGAACTTGTAGGCGAGGCCGCTCTCGGTCTTCTCGGCGTCGGCGGGCACAGCGGCCACGTCGTCCGGGACCTTCGGCGGGGGCGGAGCGACGGTGATCTCGAAGAGCTCCACGTCGAACACCAGCATGCCGGCGGGCTTGCCCGGCCGGCCCTTGTACGCCAGGTCCTCGGGGATCCAGAAGCGGGTCTTCTCTCCCACGACCATCAGCTGCAGACCTTCGGTCCAGCCCGCGATCACGCGGTTCAGGGGGAAGCTCGCCTCGCGGCCCCGCTGCACGGAGCTGTCGAACATCTTCCCGTCCGTCGTCCAGCCCGTGTAGTGGACCTTGACGGTGTCACGCTCTGCGGCGTGCTCGGTGCCCGTCCCGGCGGTGAGTACCTTGTAGGCGAGGCCGCTGGCCGTCTTCTGCGCGTCGGCCGGCGCCGCTGCGACGTCGTCCGGGGCGGGAATCGGCTCCTTCGACGGCTTCTTGGCCCGCGCATCTGCGAGCTTCTTGGCGCCGTCCTTGGCGGCTTCGGCGCCTGCCTTGGCGGCGTCGGCCCCCTCTTCGGCGGTGGGCTCGGTCTTGGAATCGTCTCCACCACATCCGGCGGTGGTCAGAAGCCCAGCAGCGAGCAGGGCGAGCAGGGTGCGCGACATCAAATCTCCAGGTCGTTTGGCGCCAGGGCCTCTGGCGCGACGCGGCAGTGTAAGGGTGATGCCGGTGGCGTGCCAGACCCACGAAGCTCCAGTCTCCGCACGCGGGTATCCTCCCGCGCGTGATGCGCCGCCTCCTCATGCTCTTCCTCACCTTGGTGGGGCGGGTCTTCTTCCGACGCATCGAGGTCACCGGTCGCCAGGGCCTGCCCGACGGTCCCGTCATCCTCATCGGCAACCATCCGAACTCCCTGCTCGACCCGCTCCTCATCGCGATCACGGTGGGGCGCCCCCTCGCCTTCGCCGCCAAGGCTCCTCTCTTCAAACAGCTCGGCATTGGCTGGGTCGTGAAGACGGCCGGCGGGGTGCCCATCCACCGACGCATGGACAACCAAGGCGGCAAGGTCGACAACTCCAGCGCCTTCGCCGCCCTGGACGCGGTCCTCGAACGCGGCGAGGCGTTCGGCATCTTTCCCGAGGGCGTCAGCAACCCTGGCCCCGAGTTGGCGCCGCTCAAGACGGGCGCCGCGCGCATCGCCCTCGGAGCCGCCGACCGCGGAGTCCGGGCCTCGGTCGTCCCCGTGGGCCTCACTTACTGGAAGCGCGACCGCATGCGCGGGCGCGTCCTGGTGCACTACGGCGCCCCCATTCGGGTCCCTCCACCCCGCCCTCCGCAGGACGGACAGACGGAAGACGAAACCCTGCGGGCCCAGGCCCGCGACCTCACCGAGGTCTTCGACGATGCTCTGCGGGAGGTGACCGTCAACGCACCGGACTTCGAGACCGCGAGGGCCCTCGACGTGTTGCGCGCGGCCCTGACGGAGCACGACACGGAGCTCGCCGAACGGGCGGAACTGTCGCGCCTCGTCGCCGACGCCTGGGAGGACCGGGCCGACGACCCAGCCATGAAGGAGCTGCTCGACCAGGCGCGGGGATATGCCCAGGTACTCGAGGAGCTCGACATGAGCGACGAGGCCCTTCGCTCCGACCCCAGCCGCTTCGACTGGACCCTCCGCCTCGCCCGACACGCCCTGCTGCTCGCGCTCTGGCTGCCGCTGGCCCTGCCGGGCCTCATCCTCCACGCGCCGGTCCTGGCCACCGCCGTGGTCATGGGCCGCAAGCTCTCCCCCCGGGACGACGTCACCGCCACCACCCGCATGTTGCTCGTCACCATGGGCGTACTCATGAGCTACGTCGTGGTGACGGTGGTCGTGTTCTTCGGCCTGCCGCTGTGGACCAACGTGCTGGCGTCCGCGTGGGCCCTCGTGTTCCTCATGCTCTCTGGCTGGGCGGCGATCCGGGTGCTCGAGAGGCAGTCCGCCCTGCGGCGGACGCTGCACGCCACCTCCCAACTGGTGCGCTGGAACGCGTTCCTGGGCTTCCTGCGTGGCGAGCGGGGCCTGCTGCGGGAGCGATTCTTGGAGCTGCTCTCCGAAGACGCTCCCGAGGAGTAGCTGGGCGGCACGCTCCTTGCGGTATGACGGGGCATGGCACAGCAAGCGCAGGAACTGACCCCCATTGCGGACATCGCGGATGTCCTCAACTCCGAGAATGCAAGGCGCCGGCGATCCCGCTGGCTGTGGGTCTTGCTCCTGGTCCTCGCCGTCGGGGCCATCGGCCTGTGGGCCTCGCGCCAGCTCGCTCCCGCGGGTCCGACGTTCGAGAGCACTGTGGTATCTGCCACAGACCTGGAGATCACCGTGACCTCCGTGGGCACCATCGAACCCCTCGACGAGGTGGATGTGGGGTCGGAGCTCTCAGGCGTCCTCATCGAGGTCGGCGCGGAGTCCGGGGAGACCGTCGAAGCCGGCAAGGTTCTCGCGCGCCTCGACCCCGCCTTGATCGAGGCCCAGGTCGAACAGGCCCGCGCGCAGGTGAAGGCGGCCGAGGCGGGACTTGTACAGCTCAGAGCCGCCGAGAAGCTCGCTCTCCAGACCCGCGACACCTCCGCCGAGCTCGCCCGCAAGGGCGCCCAGCCCCAGGACGCCAGCGACCGCGCGGAGAGCGCCTACGAACAAGCCGTCGCGGGGCGAAACGCCGCGCGGGCTCAGGTGCGGGCGTCGAGGGCGGCCCTCCGCCTCGCGGAGGTGAACCTCTCGAAGGCCGTCATCAAGGCCCCCATCTCCGGTGTGCTCCTGAGCCGCAACGCGGAGGTGGGGCAGAGCGTCGTCTCGACCCTGCAGGCCCAGACCCTCTTCGTCATCGCGCAGGACCTGGGGAACATGCAGGTGGTGCTCGACATCGACGAGGCCGACATCGCGCGGGTTCGCAACGGACAGGCGGTGCGCTTCACGGTGGCCGCGTTCCCCCACCGCACCTTCGAAGGAACGCTGATGAAGGTGAGCCTGGCCCCGAAGCCCATGCGCCAGGTGGTGACCTACGAAGCCCTGGTCGCCGTGGACAACAGCGACAAGGCCCTCGTGCCCGGCATGACCGCCAGCGCGACCATCGTCGCCGCCACCCACGCCGACGTGCTCGCGGTGCCCAACGGCGCTCTGCGGTTCACGCCGTCGAACGTCACCCCCGAGCCCCTGGAGGACGGCGTGGGACGCCTCTGGGTCGAGGCCGCCGAGGCACCTCCTAGTCCGGTGCTCGTCGAGATGGGAGCGACCAATGGTCGACTCACCATCATCGAGGGCGAAGGCCTGACTCCAGGCATGAGCGTGCTGCTGTCCGAAGTCCGCCCGTGAGCCGGTTGCGGGTCATCCAGGGGGGACAGTCCGATGCCCCCCTCGTGTCCCTGAAGGGGATCACGCGTGTGTACGGGGAAGGCGCGGCGGAGGTCCGAGCCCTGGACGGCATCGATCTCGAGGTCCGTCAGGGAGACTTCGTCGCGTTCATGGGCCCCTCGGGCTCGGGCAAGTCCACCTGCCTCAACGTGCTCGGCTGCCTCGATGTCCCCACCACAGGGAGCTACGCCTTCGCCGGCGTCGAGGTCACAGACCTGGATCAGGTGCAGCGGGCCCTCCTGCGGCGCCACTACCTGGGCTTCGTCTTCCAGGGGTTCAACCTGCTGGCCCGCACGTCGGCCGTGGAGAACGTCGAGCTCCCCCTCGTCTACCGGGGGATGTCCAGCCGCGAGCGCCGGATCCGCGCCCTCGAAGCCCTCGACGAGGTGGGGCTGCTCGAGTGGCAGTCGCACAAGCCCAACGAGCTGTCGGGCGGGCAGCAACAGCGCGTCGCCATCGCCCGGGCCCTCGTCTCCGGACCGCAGGTGCTGCTCGCTGATGAACCCACGGGCAACCTCGACTCCGAGCGCGGCCGGGACATCATGCGTGTCGTCCAGAAGCTGAACCGCGACCGTGGCATCACCATCGTCATGGTGACCCACGAGGAAGAGATCGCGGCCTACGCCGATCGCACGGTGCACTTCCTGGACGGCCGCATCGCACGGTCCGAAGTCAGCAAGGCGCAGGTCTGATGCTTCGAGGCTCCGCCCTACGCATCGCGCTCCGCCAGCTCGGCCGCAACCGGGTCCGCACCGCCCTCACGTCTCTTGGCGTGCTCATCGGGGTGGCGGCGGTCATTGCCATGGTGACCATCGGCCGCGGAGCCACCGCCCGCGTGGAGCAGGACCTCGCGGGCCTTGGTCAGAACCTCCTCTTCGTCCACGCGGGGGGAGGTCGTCAGGGAGGTCCCTCTGGAGGCCCGCCTCTCAACCTCACCGACGCCCACTCCATCGCCGAGCAGGTGCAAGGAGTCGCTGGGGTCGCGCCCACGTCGCAGTCGGCGGCGACTGCGGCTTACGAAGACCAGACCCACGTCACGGGAGTGGTGGGCGCGGACGCCGGCTACCTCGACGTATTGACGTGGACCATCGGCACGGGCCGAGCCTTCGACCCGGCCGAGTTGCTCGCGGGGGCGGACGTCTGCTTGTTGGGAGAGACGGCGCGCAACGAGCTCTTCGGCGACGGCGCGGGCATCGGTGAGCGCATCCTCCTGGGACCCATCTCCTGCGTCGTGGTTGGCGTGCTGGAGAGCAAGGGGCAGAACACCTTCGGCCAGGACCAGGACGACTTCGTGATTCTGCCATTGGAGACGTTTCAGCGGCGCTTGTCGGGCAACCGTGACGTCGGCGTCATCTACGTGTCCGCGGAGCCGGGGGCGAACACCGAACGGGTGCAAGCCGACGTGCTCGCGCTGATGACGGAGCGCCGCCACGTGCGGGAGGGCATGGAGCCGGACTTCACGGTGCGGGACATGCGCGAGATCGAAGACATGCTCACCGGGATCACGGGGATCCTGACGTCGTTCCTCGCCGCCGTCGCCGCCGTCAGCTTGCTCGTCGGAGGCATCGGAATCATGAACATCATGATGGTCTCGGTGACCGAGAGAACCCGGGAGATCGGGATTCGTCTCGCCGTCGGCGCCCTGGGAAGAGACGTGCTGCGGCAGTTCCTCGTGGAGGCGGTGGTGCTGTCCGTGGGAGGCGGGGCCGTGGGGGTGCTGTTCGGACTCCTGGGGTCCTACGGGGTGAGCACCGCGATGGAGCTGCCCTTTGCGGTGCAGCCCGACGTCGTGGCGCTCGCCTTTGTCTTCTCTACCCTCATCGGGGTGACGTTCGGCTACTTCCCCGCCCGGCGCGCCGCGCGCATGAACCCCATCGACGCCCTGCGGCACGAATAGCGGGGGCGGAGAGCCACGGCGCCCCGGCTACGTATTCCGCCGCACCGAGCCGCCGATGCCCATGGGCCGGTCGTCCTCCTGCACGCCACCGGAGTCGTCAATGACCTCGAAGTCCTTGTTCTTGATGACGAAGTCGAGGTCATCACCCTTCCGACCGACCGTGAACTCGTCGTCGTAGATCCAATGATCCGGGGCTTCGACATGCACCGCGTAGCGCCAGTTGCGCAGCAGCGGGAAGTCCTCTCCCAGCGACGGACTCGACAGCTCCGTCATCGAGTAGCCGCCGTTGGCATTCGTGATGGCAACACCAATGAGGTCCTTGGCAGGCGCCTCCTTCTTTCCCTTCGTCGGTCCGAGCGCGGTGATCGTCACCTTGACCGAAGCCAGCGGCGTCTCGATCTGGCCGTCGGTGCCCAGCACCTTGCCCTTCAGGCTGACCGGCGCGGCGACGGCCGCCGTGCTGAAGAGGAGGGAGAGAAGCAGGGCGAGCGTGCCGCCGAGCGCGAGTCGAGATGTCGTCATGGTGGCCCCAGAGTTGAACGTCCGACCAGTCGGACCGGGGTGGGTGGGAGGACGGGTCGCCAGCCACGACGCAGGAGCATCCGCCGCGAGCGCGCGCCGCTGTGTTGCTTCCCACACCCCTGAGCCAAAGGCCACACATCGCACCGGCCCAGGGCACTGACCGGCATCAGGGTCTGGCACGAGCCCTGCTCTATCGTCGGACCGTGCTCGCCGCCGTCTACGCAGCCCTCCGGCCCCTCGACCGACTCAGGACCCGACTGCTCCGCGCGGTGGGACCCCTCGCCCGCGTGCTGGTGGTGGACCGCGAGCTCCGGGTCGCGGTCCAGGGAGTGGCCCTCGTGGCCGTGTCCTTGATGTTCACCGCCACGATGCCCCTGTGGATGCTCGCCCTGAGCCCCATCCTCCTCGGAGTCCCCCATCTGCTCGCAGACTTGCGCTACTGCGTCGCCCGCCCCGGGCTGCATCGACGCGCGGAGTGGGTGGTCGCGGTGGGCGCCCCCCTGGGCGCTCTGGTCTTCGGCGCCGACCTGTGGGTAGGCATGCTCGCGGTGCCCGGAGCCTTCCTGGCCAGTCACGGCGCCAGCTGGCGGAAGATCCTGGGGGCCCTCGCCGGGATCGGCCTCGTCTGGGCCACATCTCTCAACAACCGCCTCGCCACCCTCATCCTCGCCCACGCCCACAACTTCGTGGCGGTGGCGCTCTGGTGGGCATGGCGCCCACGGGGCCGGCGTCTCCATCTCCTCCCCCTCGGCGCCTTCCTCCTCGCCTCCGTCGCCCTCGGCATGGGGTGGATGGACGGGGTGCTCGCCGCCAGCGCGAGCCTGCTCCCGGGTCTCGGGGTCACCGATCACCTGAGGGTGCTCGCCCGGGGCGTCGAGCCCACCCTCGGCATCCGGCTCGTCCTGCTCTACGCCTTCGCACAGTCCGTGCACTACTGGATGTGGCTGCGCATGGTCCCCGACGAAGACCGGGACCGGGTTGCGCCGCGCACCTTCCGCCGCTCCTGGGACGCTCTCGTCGCCGACGTGGGCCCCGTGGTGCTGTGGGGCGCCATCCTGTCGACGGCGGGGCTCGCGGTGTGGGCGGTCATCGACCTCGCCCAGGCGCGGTACGAGTACCTGCACTTTGCTCGCTTCCACGGGGTGCTCGAGCTGGCCGCGGCCGCGTACTTCCTGGTCGAGGGGCGCCCTGGCGCCCGGGAGGACAGCCAATGATCCGCTGGCTCGTCGCCTTCGCCTTCACGCAGGTCGTAGAGGTTCCCGTGTGGGCAGCCGCCCTCACGGGCCGTCCATGGGCCCACCGCATCGGCCTCGGCTTCCTCGCCAGCGCGCTGACCCATCCGTTCGTGTGGTTCCTCTTCCCGCCCCTCGTCAAGCCCCACCTGGGCTGGTGGGGCTACCTCGCCGTCGCCGAGACCTTCGCCGTCCTCGCCGAGGCCGCGCTCATGAAGAAGCTCGGCGTCTCTGACGCGCTGCTCTGGGCGCTCCTCGCCAACGGCCTCTCCGCAGGCCTCGGCTTCACCTTCCGCCAGCTGTTCGGCTGGCCCTGACCCTGCTCACCGCCGGTCCCCGGCCCTCCCATGGAGTCCTCTCGATGAAGAACATCCTCTCCCTGCTCATGCTGCTCCTCGCCACCAGCCTCCTCATCGCGTCCCCCGCCCTCGCGGACGTGGCGGACGATGACGACGACAGCACCGCCGCCAATGACGACGACAGCGCGTCGGGCGACGACGATGACGACGACAGCACCGGCGGATGCAACAGCTCCATCAGCCGGAACACCGCCGCGGCGGGCGGCTCTCTCGCCCTGGCCCTGATGGCCGGCGCGATGTTGCACCGTCGCCGACGCGAGTAGCCCTCATGGGTTCCCGGACTCGCCAGTTGAGGTAGCGTTCCGAGCCTCATGCAGACGCGCACCCGTTGGCCCTTCGCAGTCCTCGCCCTCGGCGCTCTCGTGGCCTGCGGTGCGCCCGAGCCTTCGGGGGGCGTCAGCGCGCTTCAGCGCCCGCTGCTGGTGATGGAGTCCGGGGCCACGCGGGCCACCATCGACGCGGACTGGGTCAAGGCGCAGGCCCCCGCCTTTGCTTGGGGACAAGGGCAGGCGTGGAGACTCGGCCCGCTCTTCAGCGACCGCTGGACGGACCCCTCCTACGAACTTCGGGCGGTCAGCGCAAAGCATCTGGCGCGCATGCTCCAGATGCTGCTCGCCAAGCACGGCGGCATCTACATGCTCCCCGACGACTTCGAGAAGCTTCCGCTGCACATTCCGCGCATCACCGCGCAGGAGCTCATCAAGCAGGATCTCCCTGACGTCGTCGTGGAGAGGGTGGTGCTGGAGTACGTCACGCGCGCGAAGCACTGCAAGGAGCTCCAGATCATCAACGGCCTGAAGCCCGGCATGTTGACCCGCGCCCTCAATGGCGAGGACGTCGGCTCCATCATCTATCAGGGCTGACGCCGTGCCGACTTCGCTGCGCTGGCTGTCGGCGGGGGTGCTCGTCATCCTCCTGGGGGGCTGTGGGCGTGGCGCGGAACAAGGCCCTGCCACGCCGAACGCCCCCCCCACGGTCGCGGCGGCAGCCTCCATGCGGTCCGCGATGCCGTCCCTCATCGAGGCCTTCGGTCAGCCCGTCACCGTGACCTACGGCGGCTCCGGGACGTTGATGCGTCAGGTGGAGGGCGGCGCCCCCATCGACGTGGTCCTCTTCGCGGCGGCCTCTCCGGTGGACGACCTCGTCGCCATGGGCTTGGCCGACGGCGCCACCCGCTGCAAGGTGGCCAGCAACGAGCTCGTGCTCATTGGATCCCAAGACTCTCCCGCCCTCACCTGGCAGACCCTGACGGAGCTGCCGGTCACCGAGCGACTCGCCATCGGGGAGCCCGCGGCGGTGCCGGCTGGGGCCTACGCAAAGGACGCGCTGATGCAGTTGGGCTCCTGGGCTGCCCTACAGGACCGTGTCGTCTACGCCGGGGACGTCGCCGCGGTGCTGGCCTATGCCCGCCGGGGCGAGGTGGCCGCGGCTGCGGTCTATTCCACCGATCTCCACGGCGTCGAGGACGTGCGGGTCCTCGACCGCGCCCGGTGGGAGGGGGCACCGACCCCCGAGGTCGTAGGCGCCGCCGTCACCCCCTCACCCTCCGGCCGCGCCTTCCTCGAGTTCGTCGCTGCTCCGGCGGGGGCGAGCATCCTGGCGCGGTACGGCTTCGGTCCGAAGTAGAGTCACGGCGACCATGGACGACCCCTCGACCTTTCCCATCGTCCTGTCGCTGCAGATCGCAGCGCTCTCCCTGCTGATCGTGGCGCCGCCGGCCCTGGTCATCGCATGGGTGCAGGCTCGCCGGCGCTATCGCCTCCGGTCGGTGGTGGACGCGATCATCCTGCTCCCCCTCGTCTTGCCTCCGTCCGTCGTCGGCTTCTTCCTCATCGTGCTCCTCGGGCGCAAGGGTCCCGTGGGAGAGGTGCTGGAGTCGCTCTTCGGGGTGCGGCTCGTCTTCACCCCCGCAGCCGCCGTCATCGCCTCGTCGCTGGTCGCCCTGCCGCTCATCGTCAAGACGGTGCAGCCCGCCATCGAGGCCGTCCCCATCGAGCTCGAGCACGTGGGTCGCTCCTTGGGACTGAGCCCCCTGGCGCTGTTCCGGCGGGTGACCCTCCCCGCGGCTTGGCGAGGCATCGTCGCGGGTCTGGTGCTGGGCTTCGCGCGGGCCCTGGGGGAGTTCGGCGCGACGCTGATGTTCGCGGGCAACATCCCCGGCAAGACGAACACGATGCCCCTCGAGATCTTCGCCGCGTACCAGGCGGGGGACGACGCGCGCGCCATGCTCTACGTGGTCGTGCTCACCGCCATCTCCGTCGCCGTCGTCTTCGCCGCGTCCCGCTTGAACGTGCGCCTGGAGGGGCGCTGATGGCCTTGCTCGACGCGGACTTCACCCTGCATGTGGGCGGGTTCGACCTGGCGGTCACGCTGCAGTTGGAGAGCGGGGTGCTGGTCCTGTTCGGCCCGTCGGGAGCCGGCAAGTCCCTGACCGTCTCGGCCTTGGCCGGACTGGTGACCCCGAGCAGCGGACGGATTCGACTCGGCGGAGAGACGCTGTTCGACCGCGCGGCGTCGGTGGACGTGCCGACCCGGCATCGCCACGTGGGGTACGTGCCGCAGCACCACTCCCTCTTCCCCTTCTGCTCGGTCGCGGAGAACGTGGCGTTCGGCCTCCCCCGGGAGCGGCGCCGTCGGGACGACCCTCGGGTGGTGGAGCTGCTCGAAGAGCTCGAGCTGACCCACCTCGCCGACGCGCGGCCCGGCTCTCTCTCGGGCGGCGAGAGGCAACGCGTGGCCTTCGCCCGCGCCCTGGCGGTGCAGCCGCAGCTCCTCCTGCTCGACGAGCCCTTTGCCTCCATTGACCGCGCGGGGCGCGCCCGCGTGCGCTCGGTGCTTCGGCGGGTCCTGAGGCGCCACCGAACGCCCGCCGTCCTCGTCACCCACGACCCAGCTGAGGCCCTCGAGCTGGGCGATCACCTCGTGCGGTTCGAGCGAGGGCGCACCATCGATGCCGGCACGCCCGAGGCGTTGCTGCGCCAGCCCGAGATCGTGCTGCACGGCCGCTTGGAGACGGGAGCCGACGGTGCCCAGCACCTGCACGACGTGCGCGTGAAGGCCCCCGCTGGCGCCCTGGTGGCGGGCCCGGACGGGCAGGTCACGCTGCGGGTTCCGGTGCCCCCCCCCGACGAGACGTCTGGCCGGTAGGTCTCCCCAGGCCCCACTGCGCACGACACCGCCAGAGACGACGTGCAGGCGCATCGACCGCCCGGGAGCGACGCGGCCGAGTCTCGGCTGCTTCGCCCGGAGCTGAGGACCGACGAGAAGTGGGGAGCCAGTACAACGTCGACACGACGGCCATCCCGGAGAGCGCGATGGTGTTGCCCATCGCCCCGCGCTTCCTGAACCACGGCGGCGGCAACCAGGGCAACGGTCGCTTGATCTCCATCAACCCCGAGACTGGCGCCGGAACGGCCGTTGGCGATCTGCTCGACGGCGGGACCGGGACCTATCACTCCTCCACGGCGGACCGCACGTTCGTGGGCGATCGAATGATTGGTTGGTCCGAGACGCAGCGGCGTCTCCTCCTCGGGCAGTGGAATGGCCATGC
>JAGSHC010000002.1 GCA_023954745.1 Deltaproteobacteria bacterium
CATCTCTAGCTAGGCTTCGGGGCGGTTCGGGCTCGGTTTGGCCTCGCGCGCAGCCTCGACCCCGAGCTCGAGGACGAGCCCGGCAGCCCGGCGGGACGCCTGGGCATCCGCAATCCCCCAGGCGCCGACGAGCTCGCCCAGCGATTCGTGGCCACCGGTGGGGGAGCCATCGCAGTGCGCAGCGACGAGGTGATGTCCATGGCGGCTCGCCTCTCGGAGCGGGGTGCCGAGGACGGTGGCCCGCTCCGCGTCTCCCCCGAGGGCGCAGCCGTGCTCGCGGGGGTGGCTCAGCTCGCCGCCGAAGGCCGTGTGGGGGGCACCGTCGTCGCGGTGATCACCGGACGAGGCGACCAGTGGCACGACGACGACAGCGAGGGCGGCGCGGAGGCCGACGCGACCTCGTACCTGGAGCTGCGGGACCTGCTGATCCAGCGCGGGCTGAGCCCCCTGTGAGTCGACTCCTCGCCACGCTGCACGACCCGTGGATGGCCCTGTGCCTCGCGCACGCCCTCAGCGAAGAGCTCAGCGCGGTCATCACCTACGGGGATGCGGCGTGGGCGGCCCGTTTCGAGGCGCTGGGAGTGCCCTTCCTTCTGGTCCCCTTCCCTGACGAAGCAACGACCCTCCGGCTCCTGGCGGACGACCGCGTGGCGGCGTTCATCGCCGAGGAGCCGTCGCGGCTGTTGAGCTTCAAGCCTTCGCGGCGCCTCGAGCAGCGCGCCGCCGAGCTCGGGGCGACCCTCGCCCTGCCGCCCGCGAGCATCGCCCAGCGGCTCGAGAACAAGCTCACCCTGCGGCAGCTGGCAGCGGAGGCCGGGATCGTGCCCGCTCCTGGGCCGTCAGACCCCGTGGGGCTGCCCCCCCAGGCAAAGGTGACCGTGGGCCCGCAGATCACCCTCGAGGGGCTCAGAGAGCTCGTGGGGGCCCCTGAGGATGAGTCTGTGGTGGTGCAGTCACCCCGCGGGTTCATGGGTCGGAAGACCTGGTCCGTGGGCGATGAGACTGAATGGGACTCGCTGGTCCAGGAGCTGAACCGCCGTCCCGTGAAGGTGAGCCGCTTCATCTCCGGCCGCCCGGGGACCATCAACGCAGTCGTCGACAGCGCGGGCACGGTCCTGTGCACGGCCCCGATCGTCCAGGTGACCGGCGATCCACGCCTGACGCCCTATCGCCTCGGGTCCTGCGGCAATGACTTCACCTGGCGACCCTCGCCCTCGCCCGAGGACGGCCCCTACGAGCTCGCGCGCCGCCTGGGGCCCGTGCTGGCGATGCACGGGTACCGAGGGCACTTCGGGCTCGACTTCGTCGTCCAGGACCTGGGCGAGCAAAAGGCCCGCACCTGGCTGATCGAGATCAATCCACGGCTGACCGCATCCATGGCGCTCTACTCCGCCTGGCGACCCGTGCTGGCCCGGGCCCACGTCGCGGTGCTGGACGGGTCCGAGTTGCGCTCCACCGGGGAGCTTCCGCCCCTCGGGGGAGGCCAGCTCATCCTCCACAACCTCGGCGACCAGCCGTCGTCGCCCCTCACCGCGTCCGAGACGGGCTTGCCGGTGGGGGGGCACACACTGCCCGCCACGGCGTGCGTATGGCCCCAGGCCACCACCGAGGTCGCCCCTGGCGGCACGCGAGGCCGTCTCGTGAGAAAGGGCGCCGTCGTGAATCACGACGGCGCCCTTCTCATGTCTCTTCGGAATTAGCCCGAGGGGCGACTCCCAGGAGTTGGCAGGCGCCAACTCCTCGGGACCAGCAGGCCCCCAGGAGCTCGCCGAGCGAACTCCCAAGGAACCCGCAGGGCTCCTCTACTCCTCGGCAGGCGCCTCTTCGGTGCCTTCCTCGGCTCCCTCTCCCTCAGCGCCTTCCTCTTCGGTCGGCTCGGGCTCGGGCTCGGGCTCGGGCTCGGGAGTGGACTGCTCCAGGATGTTGAACTCGACGCGGCGGTTGTTCTGCATGCCTTCGTCGGTCTCGTTGGAGTCGATGGGCTTCGACTCGCCGAAGCCCTTCGCCGTCAGTCGTCCAGCGTCCACGCCCTTGCCGACGAGGTACTTCACGACCGCCTGAGCACGTTGCTCGGACAGAGCCTGGTTGGACTCTTCTTCGCCCCGGGCGTCGGTGTGACCGTCGACCTGGACCTTCGTGATGAGCGGGGTGTCCACGAGGGTCTGAGCCACCGCGTTCAGCACCGGGAAGGACTTCTTGATGATGGTGTCCTTGCCGGTGACAAAGAAGACCCGGTCGAGGATGACGATCTTCTCACCCTTGACGATGGCCCTGACGTCGTCGGGGCAGCCGTCCTCGTCCTTCTCGCCGTTGATGTTCTCGGGCTGGTCGGGGCAGACATCGTCTGCGTCGAGCACACCGTCACCATCGTTGTCCGGGTCGGGGCAGCCGTCGGCGTCCTCGAATCCGTCCTGGTCCTCGGCTTCGTCGGGGCACTGGTCCTTGTCGTCCGGGACACCGTCTTCGTCGTTGTCCTCGGGGCAGCCGTCGTCGTCCGCGAAGGAGTCGATGTCCTCGGCCTCGTTCGGGCACTGGTCGTCCGCGTCGAGGACGCCGTCGCCGTCGTTGTCCGTGTCCGGGCAGCCGTCGTTGTCGATCCAGCCGTCCTGGTCTTCGGGCTCGTCGGGGCACTGGTCGTCCGCGTCGGCGACGCCGTCGTTGTCGTTGTCCTCGGGGCAGCCGTCGGCGTCCTCGAAGCCATCGAAGTCTTCCTTCTCCTTCGGGCACTTGTCCGTGGCGCCGGTGATTCCGTCGCCGTCGGGGTCTCCGGCGCCCTCAGCCACGGCCCAGGACACGCCACCGAACACGCGGAACGCGGGAGTACCCGCGCCGGGCGTGAGGCCGGGTCCACCACCCACGGTGATGTCGAGGCCAATGGGGGTGCGGAACCGGAGGTTCGCCAGGAGCTCCAAGGGAGCGTGAATCAGGGTCTTCGGGACGTTGTCCGCGATGTTCTCGCGGTTCGATCCGATCATCCCGGTGCCCATCAACTCGACGTTGATGTCCATGAAGTTCGTCGGGGAGATCCCGACCGCGGCGCCGTAGGGCACCTCGTCGCCCGCGCTGATCGAGCCCTGCACGATCTGGCTTCCGGGCTTCACCATGTACCCAGCGTGCACCGCGAAGTGGAAGAACTTGATGCGCTTGCTGATGGCGAGCTTGCCGCCGAAGGTCAGGTGACCATCAGAGGCGTACAGATCGGAGTTCCCGGTGGGGAACGTCACGAAGGGGATGATGGCCAGCCCGATGGGCATCTTGTCCGCGTTCAGGGGCGCGACACGGACCGTCAGTCCGAGGTCACCGATGCTGTAGAACGTGGAGTTCTGGTAGCCCGCCGGCGCGCCGTCACCCGTCAGGCCGAGCTGCATGAAGGGGAAGTTCAAGCTCACGTCGAGGAAGTTCGTGAAGGCGAAACCTGCTCGGAAGTCGCCGCCCACGACGCCGTCGACGATGCCGAACAGGCGGTTGAAGTCCTGGTCCTCACGCTGCAGCGGTCGGTGCGCGTAGTTGAACTGCAGGTCGAAGAACGGCGTCAGCGCAGGTGCGATCCGCGCCGAGTCCGTCACGAGGAACTCGTGATAGCTGGCGGCAGGTACGAACTGCTGCACGTTCAGCTGTGGAGACAGCTGGGCTTCGGCTACTTGCGGGCCACCGGCCAGAGCAAGAACCACAGCGCCCAGCGCAGAAAATCGAAGAATATCCGTCATGTTCACCCTCATCTACGTGGACCGCTCTTGGATCCTCAGCAGTCAAACTGCGGCCAGGATACCTGGGGCACCCCGGAGCCGCGTGGCCCCGCTCAAGGATGAAGTAGACACGAAGCGGTGGGGCTATCGCCACTCCGACCGCGAGAAAGAGCCTCAGGCGGCCAGAACCGCCTCGAGGGTGCTGTGCAGTTGCATGAACTGCACGGGCCGGACGAGCACCGCTTCGACTCCGAGTGCACGCCGATCCGACGGCGTCCACTGGGTGGCGCCAGCGAGCCGGGTGCACACCACGACGGGCAGCGTGCTGCTCCGACGACGCACCGCGGCGACGAACTCGAACCCGTCGATGTCCTCACCGTCGAGCTCGGTCACCACGACATCGGGACGAAGCCGGTCCCAGTCGCGCAGCGCCTTCCGTCCGTCAGAGACCCACAGGGCCCCCCAGCCCCGCGTCTCGAGGAATCCCTTGAGCAACAGGCCAAAGCGCACGTCCGGATCGACCACGAGCACCCTCGCGCGGGTGGGGATCCCCGTGTTGCCCACGATGCTCGTGGACAACGGGTCGTAGGGCAGACTCTCCCCTGCGGCGTTGCGGGGATCGTCGTCGGCCATCAGACCACCTCTCCGGGCATCTCCTCGCCGTCGTAGGCGTCACTGCGTCCCAGTGCGAGCCAGAAGGCGCGGAGGACCAGGGCGACGAACACGAGCAGCGCGATCCCCGCGAGGATCAGCCAGTAATTGTTCCGGATCGGCTCGTAGGCGGCCTCTCGGACGGGGCGCTCGCCGATGACGCGCGCCTCCTCGACGGGAATCGCCGCGAGATCAGTGCACGACGCGACGCGCGTCACGCGACCAGTGAGCCGGTCGAACAGCGGGCTGCCGTTGAGGCAACGACCGACTCGCTCGAACAGGGTGGGCTCGGCTGCGTACGCCACGATGGCCGCCCGGTCCTTGTTCCAGGGGAGAATCATCTCCTCGAAGTACGCCACACGCGGGTCCGCGCCCAGGGCCACCATCCCGCCGCTGGCGAGAGCGAGGCTGACGCCGGGTGCTCCCTTGGGAGTGAACGACATCGAATCGAGCAGGCCCATCTTCTGGATGAGGGCGCCCTGCGGCCCGCTGTCGACGACGATGATGTCGCGGCCCTCGGTGGCCTCCCGCGTCAGCGCACCGACGCGCACGTCGTAGGCGAAGCGGTCACCACGGGCGACGCGGCCGAGCTCGGCCGACAGCCACGCGTAGAGCTGAAGCTCGGTGCGCGAGGGCTGGCTGGGCAGCACGAAGACGGTCTCGGAGAGGTCCGGGTGCAGCCCGAAGGGGTAGGCGCCGTAGCGAACCAGCGAGAGGTCGGGAATGCGGGCCCAGCGGTCGCGCGGCATGGTCAGCCGCGAGTCGCTGTGCACAGTGCCCCAGAGGTGCTCGCGATCCTCACCGATGCAGGTGGGCTCTTCCTTCTGGAGCAGGGCGAAGCGCACGTCGAGTCGAGACTCGGGTCCCATCTCATGGACGGGCAGCTCGAGCAGCAGCTTGACGTGGTTGCGACCGTCCACCTCGTCCAGCGCGACGCCGCCGACGGCCGCGCCGTTGAGGAAGACATCGAGGCGGGAGTTCGTGGGGTCGGCCTGGGCCGAGTAGGAGTAGACGAGCTCGAAGCGCGCGGATCCGGGGACCGGGTGGTCGTCCGGCACCATGTTCAGGGGGATGCTGACGGTGCCGCCGTGGTAGCCCATCGCCATGCGATCGTCGTTCCCGAGGTCGCTCAGGGTGAAGCTCGTCTCGGGGGGCACGGTGCCCGTCCAGCGTCGCGGCTCCATCTTCGTGGGCGGCTCGAACCCGTCGATGAGCTGGACCATGCCGACGGGCAGGCCACTGGACTCCTTGTTCGACAACACCCGCGCGAGGTTCACGAGCCCCTCACCGTCTGAGCCGACGATGCCGAGCACGGAGCGCATGGACCCGGGTGCCCGGGGCGCGAGGGTGATCATCCCCGACTTCGGCAGGTTGTTCGTGGAGATGCGATCCGCTGCCTGACTGAGCTCTGCCTCCGGCCGCCCCCCCAGCAGTGCGCTGAGGTCGCCAATCACCTGCCCCGGCGCGTCGTTGCGGCCCAAGGCGATGATGTGTCCGGCCGGCGCGGTGGCGAAACTGCCCTGGTGCACGTAGAGGTCCATGGGGCGCCAGCCGCTGATGTGGCCGAGGTGCGACGCGATGTAGCCCGCGGCCTTCACCTCTTCGGCGCTGGGATCTTCGCCCAGGGCGAGCACGACCCGCGCCGGATCCGGGTCGCGGTCGTCCCGAAAGGGGTAGGGCCAGTCACTCAAGCTGAGGTCAGGGCTCTTCGGGCGGTAGGTCACGCGCACGAACGAGCTCTCGAGGATGCGACTCCAGAGGCCGGGGTGGTCGCTCAGCTCGCAGGGCAGACGGGACCGGTGATAGGCCCAGAACTGCAAGGAGTGGTACCCGCTCTCCGCCTGAAGCGGCAGCTTCAGGATCTGCGTATCCACCTCGGCGGGATCACCGTCGAGGGAGAACGTCCCGATGGGACGCCCGTCGGCCCACACCGTGATCGCCGACACATCGGGGATCAACATCGCCGAGCGAGCGACATCCAGGTGCAGCTCGGGCTCCCCCTGCACGTCCCAGTAGTCGGGAATACCGAAGCGCACGCTGCTGATGGCGTTGATGCCCACAAGCGCCATGTCGCCGTCGCGGGCCAGGTCGGTCCCGAAGGAGATGTCGCGCACGCGCATCTCATTGGCGGCGAGGTCCTCAAAGGCTGCCTCCCGCGCATCCTCGGCGGCATGAGCGGGGGCAGGGGCGGCGAGGGAGCCGGCGAGAGCGAGCAGAACGAGAAGTCGGGTGGACATGTCAGGGTCCTCCGGTCCGGATGAAGGTCGGAGCGGGCGCACTTTGCCACGCTCCTTCAGCAGCCTGCTCCTGGAGAGAGCGGCTGTAGGGTGCGACGCGCCAGGCGATCGCGTGGTCGGGAAAGAGAGTCGCCACCTCGCGAGCGAGGGACGGGGTCGGGTGGGGAGCAGCGACGACGAGCGCTCCGGGCTGAACGTCCAGCAGTTGGATGTCCCCGCGAAGGGCCCAACCGGGCGGAAGCCAGTCGTCTTGATCATCCACGCGACTCGCTCCAGCGAGAGCGACGCCCATGGCGCGAGCGCGGAGGCGGGCGCCCATGTCGGCGGACACCCCTCCAGCGGCCAGCAGGTAGTCGATGGGCGCGCGGGCCGTGCGCACGGCGCCGGCTGCGAGGGACTCGAGGTCGCCGCCCCAGTCGGGATCGGCGGAGATCGCCTGGAGTTCACAGCCGTCGAGGCCGCCGGTGTTGGCGACGATTCCGTCGGGCCACGCCTGGTTGCTCGCGGCCGCCAGGGCGGAGCGCACATCAAGGGCGGGCGCCAGCAGCGTGCGGACGGGCGTCCCGAGCTTCGCGCTGATGAGCAGGAGGACCTCGTCGTGCACTGGCCCCGAGGCGGCCACCGCGAGGGCGCCGTCGTCGAACTCGGTGTTCAGCGGCACCACGCCGTACAGCGCACAAAGGCCGTAGCCCACCGTCCGAAGGGCGTCGGGATCCGCCTCAGCGGCGGAGATGGTGCGGAAGCCGCCGGAGTGACGCTGGGCGAGGGTCCGCGAGATCTCCGCCTCCTTGACCCAGCCCTTGCGCACGAGCAGCTCACCGAGCAACTCGCCGGTCTGGCCCTGCTCTTCGAGGGCTTCGTGGAGCTCGGTCTCCGTGAGGAGGCCTCGATTCTTGAGGACCTGGCCCAGCCGCTGAGGCCGTAGCGTGCCGTCCTCCTCGGTGAGGATGCGCCGATACGCGCGCTCCCGAGAGCGTCGCAGCGCCCCCTCGGCGGCGAAGACGAAGCGCACCTTGGCGCCCAGCAGCTCTTCGAGCCTCACGCGCAGGTCGGACTCGGGGGCCTGGCCCACCGCCACGTCGACGTGTTCGTCGTCGAAGGACAGCGGCAACACACCCCAGAGCTCGGAGTCGGCCTCGGGGACCCTCCTGAGAAGCTGGAGGGGGATCGAGTAGGGATCCGGGTCCACCACGGGCATCGACAGCTGATCCGCGAGGGCGTCGGCCACCGATCGCGTGCTGACCATCCCCGTCATCGTGAACACCTCGCCGAGGCGAAGGCCGGTGGCCCCCTGCAGCTCGAGGGCCTGCTGGATCTGGTCTTCGCTGAGACCCTCCCGGTCCATCAACAGCTCGCCGAGGCGCCGCTGATAGGTCCGCAGCACGTCCACGCTGGGGAAGGCGTGCTCGGTCTTGAGCCACCGCAGAGGCTCGCCCGTGATCTTGTGGTTGATGTACTGCTTCAGGGCCTTGCTGGTGGCGGCGAAGTTGATGACGTTGCTCACGAAGAACCGCGGCAGCGTCAGGAAGCCGTGCAGCGGACCGTAGATCCGGTCCACGGCCAGGTACTTCATCAGTGCGCGCCACGTGAGGATGAGGGTGTTCCCCATCACCAACCACCACAGGATGGAGCCCGGGGCGAAGATGTTGTCGAAGGTCCACGGCCGACCGCTCACCCAACCCACCGTCAGCCGCGTCACGCAGTAGGCAGCGAGCACGTACGCGAAGATGCTCATGTAGTTGGTGAAGAGCGCCTTGCGGTCCCGGTACAGGCAGTACAGGACGGGCAGGGTGCCCTTCCAGCCGATCTGCTCCCAGCCCTGCATCGCGATGCCCAGGACCCAACGAGAACGCTGACGAACGGCGAACCTGAGGGAGTCGGGGAAGAACTCGCGCGTGGCGATGTACTCGTCCTCGATGATGCGGACCTTGCGCTTCTTGAAGAGCCCGCGCTCGACGATGCGGCTTCGCTTGATCGAGCGGCACGCGAAGTAGGTCTTCTTGTTGGCGAGTCGGAACTTCATCCCGATCTCGTAGTCCTCCGTCAGCGAACCGGTGTTGAACACCTCGTTGCTGTGCTGGACCGCGATCTCTTCGAAGGCTTCGCGGGCGAACCCCGAGCCGACACCCGCCGACGGGACGAGCCCGCCGATCTGCTCCCGCACGAGCATGTCCTTGAGATGGTGTTCGCAGAACTCGTCCTTGTAGGTGTTGGCCACCCACGAGTTCCAGTTCATCTCCAAGGGGAAGACTGGGGTCTGCACGAAGTCGTAGTCGGGCAGGAGGTAGTTGTAGAGCCGCATCGCCAGCGGATGGATGATGTCCTCGGCGTCGTGCATCAGCAGGATGTCGAAGCGCTGGCCCCGGCGCTCCTCGAGCAACTGAATCGACTGGTAGACCCAGTTCAGCGCGTCGGCCTTCATGGTCGGGCCGTCGTGAGGCACGACCACCTTGTGGACGTTGCGTACCCGCCGCGCGACGTGGTCCACCCGATCCTGGGTGGCTTTGTCGTTCTGGTAGGTGCCGACGAAGATGTCGTAGTGGTCGGCGGGGTAGTCCAGGGTCTTGAGGTTCAGCTCCAGCATCTGCTGGATGACCTCGGCCTCTTGCCAGGCGGGCACCATCATCGCGATGCGCTGGGGGGCCTTGTCCTTGAGCGCCTCGACCGTGATGTCCCGGTTTTCACTCTTGAAGATGCCGCGCAGGTAGTAGTTGGCATCGATGAACATGTCATCGATGCCATTGACGAGGATCGAGCCGCACACGGGGTACGCCACGAGTCGCATCGCCAGATCGAGCGCGTCAGCCATGGTCCCCGGGAGTCTCCTCTGCTTCGATCCGCCTCCCCGCGGATCTATCGATGCACGAAGCCTTCAGCCTCATCCCATTGGATATCACGGTCCGTTGGGCGACAAACGCGCCAACTGTCCCCAGTTGTCTCCGGTGACCGTCTGCCGTCTCAGAACGCGATGTAGGTGGCGGCCTGAAGCCTCAGCTCGGCAAACCCGAGGGGGTTGGGCGCGGGGTCGTTGTTCTCGAGCCCGAAGTAGCTACCGCCGTGCACGCCAAGCATCACGTCGAGACCAAAGGGCATCAGCAGCCGCCACCGCATCCCCACCCCCGCGTCGATGAGGTTGTTCCAGTAGTCGTTGTTGATGTCCTTGAACACCCGCACTTCGGCGATGGGCTGCCAGGCGACCGGTCCGGTGACCAGCGCAGTGAAGCCCAGACGACCGCGGCCGAGGGTGAAGACGTTGTTGTCGAAGCGGCTGACCCACACCGCCTCGGCGTAGACCTCGGCGCACCCAGCGAACCCCACCCGAGCTCCGGGGGCCGCCATTTGAGGGGCTGGGGAGCAGGTCGGCGCCGAGACCGCGAAGAACGCGGCGACGCGCGCGTCGAAGAACACGCGCTGCCGGCCGTCGTCGAGCAGGTTGAAGGCAGGCCCCGCTTGCGCGTAGATCCCGACCCGCCGCTTCCACCCCCGGAGGAGCACGCCCGCGCCGATCATCGCGACATTGTCCGCCAGGATGAGAGGCACTCCGCTGACGGTGTTCCCCTGCGAGGCCAGGTCGCGGCTGATCTGAGCGAAGATGTAGGGGTCGAGGTCGAGCTTGGGGATGGGGTGGATGTACCCCCGGACGCGCACCGTGGGCACGAGGTTGGTCGAGCCAGTCGACGGCAAGAACCGATGCCAGCCATACAACTCGGCGTACAAGTCACCCCAGAAGAGGCGATACCTGGCCTTCAGCTCGCCCTTGGCCGCCGCGGACACGGCCTCGTCGTCGCAGCGCGCGGCCTCCCGAAATGCCTTGCGCGCCTTCGTCCCGTGGCCCTGCTCGCCCTCGAGGTACCCGCGCTCCAGCGCGACGGAGCAGGCGTCCCCGCCCTGCTCTTCGGCGGTCTCCAACGACATCGCAGCCATGGAGTAGTTCTCCTCGGCTCGGTAGGCGCGAGCCTGGGCGAGGAAGCGCTCCCCGAGACGGCGCGCAACGCTGGCGAGCAGCTGCTTTGCGCGACCAGCGATGTCGGCATCGGGGCCTTTGCTGGCTGACTCCAGAGCAAGACGCGCTGCCTCGGGCCGCTCCGCGTCGAGCATCGTGTAGGCCAGCTCCATGTCGATGACCTGGTCGCTCACTCCAAGTCCGCGCGCCCGCTCGAACTCCTCCTCCGCCCGGACGTACTGGCCATCGGCCCGCAGCGCCTTGGCTGCCGCCATGGTGTCTGCGATGGCAGATGCCGCATCGGGCGGTGTGGTCTCGGCGACGCGCTCCGGCGGCTCGGCCGCGGGGTCGATCGGTGTGTCTGCCGCCGAGGTCTCGGCCGGTGGCGTCTCAGCGCCGACCGCCAATGCCGCGAGCTGCGAACGCGCGGACTCGGCGAGGGTTGCGTCCTCCCCGGCCACGGCTTCGGTCAGCCATGGGTCGGCACCCTCGGGGTCACCGGCAGCGACCGCGGTCCAACCCAGCTCCAGCGCGATCCGTTGGCGGTTCTCGAACGGGAGAAGCGCGCGAAGGAGGCGCTCCGCCGCCGCCGTGTCCCCCGCAGCGCGCAGGTCGCGAGCTTGCCCGAAGACGCCTTCGGCCAGAGTCTTCGGCAGCACCCAGATCTCCCGGTAGGCCAGGACGGACACTGCGTCATCCGCCCCTTCGGAGGCGCGCTGGAAGTGGTCGCGGGCCCGCAGGGATCGGCCCTGGGCCGAGGCGATATACCCAAGCTCGAGCTGCGCAGCCTGCTGGTCTCGCACGCCTCGGAGAGCCCACTCCGCCTCGTCGAGCTTGCCCTCTGCGCGAAGCGCCATCGCGGCGTTCAATCCATTGGCCTTCGATGCGGGCGGCAGTCCGCCGACGAGATCCGCGAGACCCCGGGTGCCCTCCAGCACTCCATCGACGAGGAAGCGGGCGGCGTGCGGCCGGCGCTGCCCAACAGCCACCTCGCCAAGCTCGACCTTGATCTCGTCGTTCTGCCCGAGGCCCCAGACGGCCCACAGGGCCTCCTCGGCGAGGTCGAGCCGGTTCTCCGCCCTCCAGACGGACGAAGCCTCCAGCGCCTCCGCCCGCGCCGTGTCGCTCTGTGCCCGAGCACCGAGCGGCAACGCCAACGCGACGACCAGCGCGGCGAGAATCCCTCTCCTCATCCGTCCCTCCTCCCAAGGGTCGCCGCAGCGGCCCGTAGGGCCTCCAGGCCCACGATGCCCGGGGCGTCCTGGAAGGTCACGGTGGTCTCCCCACCCCCCAACATCTCCAGCAGCGCGACAATCCGCTCGGCAGCACGTCCGTCCCCGAAGGGATTGAGCCGATACGGTCGCGCGTCGTGCTCGGCGATGGCCCTCGCCGCGACGCCCGCGAGGTCGGTGTCTCGCGCCAGATCGAAGAGCCGGTTGGCCCCCAGGAAGACGGTCTCCATCCGCTCGGTGTTCGGCCTGAGCGTGACGCATGGAATGTCGAGGCTGATCGCCTCCTCCTGCACACCACCGGAGTCCGTCAACAGCACCGCAGCGCCCGACATCGCTCGACAGAAGTCGAGATAGCCCAGGGGCTCGCTCACGACGATGTTCTCGGGCCACTCGAGCCCGAACGCCTCCAGCCGCGCCGTCGTGCGGGGGTGCACGGGAAACAGGATCGGCATGTCCACCCGGGCCAGCTCAGCGAGCGCGCGAGCGAACACCTCGGGGTCGTCGACCGTGGCCTGCCTATGCATCGTCAACACGGCATAGGGCGCGGCGAGCGCCGGTGCGGGCCGCGCGTCGATCAGGGGACGATGCCGCCGCCAGGCGTCCACCACGAGGTTTCCCACTGCGGGGCAGCTGACCGCGTCGTAGCCCTCGAAGGCCGTCAGGAACCACGTGGCCAGGCCCGTGGGTGCGAGTCTCAGGGCGGCGATCGCGTCGACCCGCACCCGGTTCACCTCCTCGGGCATCGAACGATCGAAGCTGCGGATGCCGGCCTCGATGTGGAAGAGGGGGATTCCCAGCTCTTCGGCGCCGATGCCGGCTGCGAGGGTCGAGTTCGTGTCGCCGTAGGCGAGGATCACGTCGGGGGCGATGTCCGCCAGGGCGTCGCGGGTGGCCACGGTGAGGGCCTCGGGATCCGAGCTGCCGACATCGAGCCAACGATCCGGAGCCCGCGCGTCGAGTTCATCGAGGAACACCTGGACCATCGAGGGCGAGTAGTGCTGACCCGTGAAGAGGTAGACGTGCTCGAAGCGAGCGTCGAGCAACGGAATGAGTGGCGCGAGCTTGATCAGCTCCGGACGGGTGCCAGCCACGGTAACGACGCGCATGATGCCCCTCTCGCCGGCTGGATCGCCGGATGACAGCATCATGGAGCAGTATTCATGACGGAACGTGACGAGTTGTCTCATCCGCCCCTGAAGGGGGTCCGCGCCCTGGTTCTGGGGGCCGGTTTTGGGACCCGCCTGAAGCCCCTGACCGAGCACGTGCCGAAGCCCGTGGTCCCCCTTCTTGGGCGTCCGCTCATCGGTCATCCCCTGATCCACTTGTATGCCGCAGGCTGCTTCGAGACCTGGGTGAACTCGCACCACATGGCAGACAAGCTCGCCGTGCGTCTCGACGCGTGGGTCCAGCGCCGACTCCAGCGCATGCGCGTCACCTACTCGGTGGAGCAACCCGAGATCCTCGGCACCGGCGGCGCCCTCAAGAAGCTGGAGGGCGAGCTGACGCAGGACGGATCGCCGTTCCTGCTGCTCAACGGCGACTCGATCCTCGAGATGGATCTCCCGTCGCTGTGGGGCACGCACTCCGCACAACGCGCCCACGGAGCTCTCGCGACCCTGCTCTGCATCCCCCACCCGGACGCGGAGTCGTACGGGGCCGTGCGGGTGGACTCCGAGGGCCGCATCGTCGACCTGGCTGGACTCGGCCGACCCCCCGGAGTGACCGACGAGGATGTCGCGGCGGCAACTCCGACCGTCTTCTGCGGTGTGCATGTCATCGAGCCAGGGGTGCTCGCGGTGCTTCCGCCGTCAGGCACGTTCAGCGGGATCGTGCGCCAGGGCTATGCGCCGCTCCTGAACGACGGAGCCGATCTGCGGGCCCATGTGCTCGCACCCAACGCTCTCTTTCACGACGTCGGGACCCCGAGTCGGTACCTCGACGCTCAGGAGGAGATGCTGTCGGGGCGCGCGTTTCTGCCAGTCCCCACCGACGTCGACCCTCTCGAGGCGGTCTTCCAGGAGGCGAGCTACGCCGTGGATGCGACCGGACGCGAGTACGGCAACCCTGACTCCGTGGGTGGCCTGGCAGGTGCAACGCTGGAGCCACCGTTCCTCTTCGGACCGCGGAACTTCGTGGGTCCCGGCGCGACCATCGGACCGTCGGCCAGCATCGGGGCGCTGAACACCATCGCCGGCGGAGCCACGGTGAAGGACGCGGCTCTGTGGGCCGAGGTCGAGGTCGGCGCCGGGGAGCGGCTGGAAGGCGTCCTCGCGGCCAAGCTCGGCGGCGAGCGCATCATCGTGGACGGCCGACCGGCCTAGCTCGTCCGCGCGCCTGGCTACTTGCGCTCGAGCTCTTCGATGAGCCCCTCGATCGCCTCGTCGACGCCGAGCACCACCTCGTCGAACACCGCGACCTCTTCCTCTTGGCCCGCCCCGCGACGTAGGCGCTCGATGATGTCGCCCGCGGCGATCACTCCAGCCGCCATGTTCGCCATGACGCGGGTGAAGAGGAGCTCGCGCTGGGTGAACCCGTGCGCGGCGCGACGACTCGTGAGGCTCAGGGCACCCACAGCGACTTCCTTGACGTAGAGGGGCAGCACAAGCGCGGAGCGCAAGTCGACGGACTTGATGAAGTCGAGGACGACGCGCATGTCGTCGTCAGCGTGCACATCCTCGATGAGCACGAGCTCGCCCCCTTCGAGACAACGCCGGATCTCGGGGTACCGGGAGAGCTTGATGGCCCGGCTCCGCATGTTTGCGTCGTCGTGACTCGCCACCACGATGACTTCGTCGTTCTTGACCCCACGCACAGTGACGTTGCAGCGACTCACGGGAATGGTCTTCGCGAGGCGACGGACGATCACGAACAGCGCGTCTTCTGCCGAGAGGGAGCTGGCGAAGGCCTCGGAGGCCTCGATGATCGTGTAGAGATCGGGCTCGTAGTAGGAATCGAGACCGGTGGGCAGGTGCTCGGGGATGTCCGGTGGCCGGGGGGCGCTGACGTCGTCGCTGGCGTCGGCTGGACTGACGTAGAGCAGCTCCGGAAGGGCCTCCGAAGCCTTTGCCTGGTTCCGCACCTCGAGCTGAAGCCCGATGCGGTTGAGCAGGTCGCGGGGAATGATGGGACCGGAGATGACGTCGTCGGCCTCCGCGTCGAGCCACCGGGTGACCGCCCCTTCCTCCGCCTCCGCGGCGAGCACGATGACGGCGCAGTCGTTCCGGCGCGGATCCTTCAGTCGACGCAGACTCCTCGCCGCGTCGCCGCTGCGGAGCCGATCGCCGAGCAGGACGACGTCCGCCCCAAAAATCCCCACCTCCTCCGACAGGAGCTGCCAATCCATGGGCTCCTGAAGTCGGTACCCAGCCGGCTCCAGAATTCCCCGGAGGGTGTCCAGCACACCTTTGTCCGAGGTGGCCAGATAGATTTTTCCCCTGGTCTCCATCTCGCCTGCCGTCTTGTGGGTCGGAATCGACCGGCCGCGATCCTACCAGCGGGCATCGGCCCTCGCTTCGGCGCTCGACGGGCACCGACCGCCCAGTCTCGGACGGACGCCCTATCCTCCCGGCCATGAAGTTCGCAAAGGAGACGATCAACGAAGTCCTGCTCTGGCGCATGGACGACCCATCGCCGGAGCCTGCCTACTTTGCGGAGGAGACGAGCGGGGGGTTCCGCGCCGTCCCGCCCGCAGAAGCGCGTCGCAACAATGCGAGCTGGGCTGCTGGGCTCCTGCGCCGTGGATACGAGGTGGGGACCCGCATCGCAGTGCTCTCTGGCGTCCGCGCCGAATGGGTCGAGTGCGACTGCGGCAACCTGCTCGGCCGCCTGGTGACCGTCGGCATCTACCCGACCTGCACTCCCGAGCAGGTGGCGTACATCCTTCAACACAGCGAGGCGAAGGTCCTGGTGCTCGGTGACCAGGGGGACCTCGACCACTGCGCTCCCGCCCTCGCGAGCTGTCCGAACGTCGAGCTGATCGTGGGGATGAGTCCCCTCACGGCGCCCGAGGGCATGACCACGCCCATCGTGGACCTGGAGGTGATCCGAAGCGAAGGAGACGCCGCCCTCGCCCAGGGAGACACCTGGCTGCGCGAACACGCGTCGGCCGCCGAGCCCGACGACCTGATCACCCTGGTCTACACGTCGGGGACGACAGGTCCCCCGAAGGGCGCCGAGCTCACCCACCGCAACCTCTTTCACGTCACGGACTCGGTGGCCGAAATCATCGGCTTCGAGCCCCATTGGGTGGGTCTGGTGTTCCTCCCCCTGGCCCACATTCTTCAGCGCTACGCCGTCTACCAGGGCCTGAGGTTCGGGGGGACCGGCTACTACACCTCTCGAATGACCGAGCTGGGGGACATCCTCCCGGTGACGCGCCCCCACGTGCTCGCCGTCGTGCCTCGGGTCCTCGAGAAGATTCACGCCCGCGCTCTCGCACGGGTGGAGACCATGCCCCCCGCCAAGCAAGCCGGTTTCGCGCGGGCCTTCAGCGTGGCCACCAGGGTGCGCGCCGCCGAGCGGAGGGGAGAGCGCATTGGCCTCGTGGACCGCTTCCGGATGTGGCTGTACGACCGTCTGGTGTTCAAGACGATCCGCGAGAAGCTCGGAGGCAACCTGGAGCTCATCGTTTCGGGCGGAGCTCCCCTGGCCGTCGAGCTCTCCGAATGGTTCGACGCCGCGGGACTGCTCGTCGTCGAGGGGTATGGCCTGACGGAGACCAGCGCCCCCGCCACCACCGGAACGCCCGATGCCTACCGCTTCGGCAGCGTGGGCCGGCCCATCCCGGGCACCGACGTGCGGATCGCCGAGGACGGCGAGATCGAGGTGAGGGGCCCGGGCGTCTTTCGCTCGTACTTCAAGAACCCCGAGGCCACCGCAGCAGCCTTCACCGAGGACGGCTTCTTCCGCACGGGCGACATCGGAACGCTCGACCCCGACGGCTTCCTGACCATCACGGACCGCAAGAAGGATCTGATCATCACCGCCGCCGGGAAGAACATCGCCCCCGCCGGAATCGAGAACCTGCTCAAGCAGCACCGGCTCATCGGACAAGCGATGGTGCATGGGGACCGACGCAAGTTCCTCAGCTGCCTGCTCACTCTCGACGAGGAGGAGGCGCCGCTCTGGGCAGCAGAGCAGGGCCACGACGACACCTCCCTGGCGGCGATCGCGGCCCGCGCCGACGTACAGGCTCAGATCGACACCTGGATGGCCGACTGCAACGCACAGCTGGCCAACTACGAGCGACCCAAGAAGTGGCGCCTGCTCTCGGTGGCGTTCACACCGGAGTCCGGGTACCTGACACCGACGCTGAAGCTGAAGCGCCGCGAGATCACCAAGGACTTCGGCGCGGACCTCGATGCCTTCTACGCCTCCGACGGCTGAGCCCTCTACCGACTCCAAGGACGGGTCGGCCCCGCCTCCCCTCCTCGCGCTGCCTCCCGGCCGCGCCGTCTGGCTCGTCGCGGGCCCGATGATCGCTCTGGGGCTCCTGCGCACCAGCTACTTCCTCACGGACAGCTGGTTCGTCGGCCGCCTCGGAGACGGAGCCCTCGAGGCGATCGGCGGCGCAGCCTTCGCGTGGTGGATGATCCACATCTGCTGCGACCTCGCGGGAACCGGTGCCCACGCCCTCGTCGCGCGCTACGAGGGCGCGCAGCAGCGAGAGCGCATCGCCGGCACCCTCGTGCAGGGGCTCTGGGTCAGCGCAGCCGTCACCGCTCTCCTCATGGCGCTGATTCCTGGGCGCGGTCTGTACTTCGATCTGCTCGGCTATGGCCCGGCGACCGAGGCCTACGCCCTCGGGAGCGAGTATGTGCGGGTCTGCCTTCTCGGCTGCGGAACGCTCGCGGTCTATGCCGTAGTGACCGCCGCGTTCCGCGCCCTGGGACAGACCCGCACCGCCCTGGCTCTCACCGCAGTGACCCTCGTCGTGAACCTCGGACTCGACCCTGCGCTCATCTGGGGTTGGGGGCCATTCCCCGAGCTGGGGATTGGCGGCGCCGCCTGGGCCACCTCCATCGCAAACTCCATCGGCGCTGTCGTGGGACTCGTCATCCTCCGGCGCCGCGGGATTCACCTGGTCCTGGTCCAGCCCGAGCGCGCCGTCACCGCCCTCATCACCCGCATCGGGACGCCAATCACCATCGCGGGCCTCGGCTTTTCGGCGGTCTACGTCCTGCTCGGACGCATCATCAGCGACTTCGGGAGCTTCCACATGGCCGCTCTGGGCATCGGGCATCGCCTCGAGAGCCTCGCCTACATGATCACCGTGGGGTTCTCGGTGGGCGCCGCGACCATGGTGGGCCAGCATCTGGGTGCCGGCTCGCCGGAGCGCGCCGCCGAGAGCGTGCGGGCCGCGCTGCGGATCTGCACTGCGTTCATGCTGCCCTGCACCGCCCTGCTGATGGCTGGCGCTCCGTGGTTCTTCGACGCCTTCACCGATGACCCCGCAATCATCGAGTCGGGCACGGTGTACCTGCGCTGGCAGGCCGTCGTGTTCGTGGCGATGGGGATCGAGGTCGTCTACGAGGGGGGCTTCTCGGGAGCCGGCGACACCGTTCCGCCCTTGATCATCAGTGGCTCCCTCACCGCAGCGCGGATCCCCATGGCCTGGGTGTTCGGCTACACGGTGGGCCTCGGCATCGTGGGGGTGTGGATCGCCATCGCCGTCAGCACGGGCCTCAAGGCCATCGTGAGCTGGTGGTGGTGGCGTCGAGGCAACTGGAAGACCGCGCTCACAACGGAGTGATCAGAGCGGCCAGGAGACCAAGACCTCAGGTCGCGGGGCTGGGGTCTTGCAGGTCGAGCGCCTCGGTCACCGCGGTTCGCAGGCGGGGCAGGACGTCCGTCTCGAACCAGGGGTTCTTCTTCATCCAGCCACGCACGCGCCAGGCTGGATGAGGCAGCGGGAAGCGAAGCGCGCCGTACTGCTCCCCCAGGCGCACCGTCTCGGTGAGGGTGCGCTGCCGCGCGCTGCGCAGGTAGTGGGCCTGGGCGTACTGGCCCACGAGCAACACCAGGCGGGGAGAGTCGAGGCCGCTCAGCACCCGCTCGTGCCACGTCGGAGCGCACTCGGGCCTGGGGGGGGCGTCGCCAGAGCCCTTTCGGCCGGGGTAGCAAAACCCCATCGGCAGGAGCGCGACGCGCTCAGAGTCGTAGAACACCGCGTCGTCGATCTGCAGCCACTCGCGCAGCCGGCGCCCGGAGTCGTCGTCCCAGGGGACGCCGCTGGCGTGCACCTTCGTCCCGGGGGCCTGCCCCACGATGACGATGCGCGATGAGGACGAGGCCGCGAGAATCGGCCGAGGCCCCAGGGGAAGACTGTCTGTGCAGATCGTGCAGGCCCTTGCCTCCTCGAGGACCTCGAGCAGCACTAGAGCCCCGTCGTGTAGGCGAGGGCGTCGGGCCCCCAAGCCGTCAGCAGACGTTGGGAGGTCTCGTCGTCTGGCACCAGCGCCAGGACGCTTCCCCCCGCTCCTGCGCCCGTGATCTTGGCCGCGAGCGCGCCGGCGTCGAGAGCAACGGCGATGGCCTCACGGTCGCGCACGTGCACCACCCCGAGGTGGTCGAGCGCTGCCTGTTGGGCGTTGAGGCCGCTCGCGAGCGTCGAGAGGTCGCCCGCCTCCCAAGCGGAGCGGGATTCCCGCGCGATGCGCCCCATGTCGGCCACCGTGCGCACCAGGGCCGGCTCCCCCGCGAGCCGCTCGCGCAGCGCGCCCACGATGGCGACGGTCGCTTGTTCGCTCTGACGGCGCAACAGCACGAGGCGCAGGGGTGACAGGCCCGCCAAGGCCTCGGTCCCCTTGCCCTTGATGAACCAGAGCGGGCGCTCCATCGCGCTGACCGTGTGATCGATTCCCGAGGGGTTGCCGTGGAACAAGCGCTCCACCGCCTCCGCCGCCCCGAGCACGCGCGCGCCGTCGTCCTCCTCGCCGTGCCACGCGAGCAAGGCGCGGGCCATGGCGACGCCGAGAGCCGCCGACGTGCCCATGCCGGAACGAAGTCCCCCCGTGCGCACCGCGACGCGGACCGGAAGCGGCACGGCCACATCGAGGGCGGCCGCCGCGGTTCCCAGAGCGCGCGAGACGCTGTCGTGGGCGTCCGGAGGCGCGCCCTCCTCCAGATCGACGGCCAGGGGCCGGTCGGGATCGGCACCCTCCGCGAGCACGACGCTGAGGCGAAGGGGCGGCAGGGGCACCGCAATGGCGGGCTCTCCGTACACCACCGAGTGCTCACCCAGCAGGATGACCTTGCCGCAGGCCGTGGCGATGGTGGGCCGCACGCCGGGGGAGGTGTCGGGCCGGTCGGAGATCGCGCTCACGCCGGGAGCCTACCCGGAGCTAGAGCAGGTGGTCTTCGTGCACGCGGACACCGGGTCCCGCCCGGTTCTCGAGAATGCTCAGACCCGGCATCAACTGCTCGATCCGGGCTCGCACCTCGGGGGCGTCCCGGCTCTCGCAGAGCACGTGCACGTTGGGACCTGCGTCCAGCGTGAAGAACACCGGCAGACCGTCCTCGCGCCACGCGCGAATGGCGTGGAGCAGCTTCAGCGTCCCGGGCTGCATGTAGAGCGCGGCGGGCTGCCCGCTCATCATGATGGCGTGCATCTCGAGCGCCTCCTGCTCGACCAGGGCTCCCAAGGTCATGAGATCGCGGGCAGCGACTGCGCCCTTGGTGGCGAGCATCCGCGCGGGGAGCAGCTCCTGCCGGGCCGCCATGAAGGGGTGGCGCGTGGCGATCTTGTGCCCTTCGCTCGAGGAGATCGCCTTGGGGGCCCTGCTGACCAGGACCACGAGGTCGCGCAGGTCCCAGAAGTCCTCTCCCGCGAGCTGGACCGCGGTGCTGTCCGCGTCGGACGTGCCCGGTAGCCACTCCACGAAGCCGCCGTGAATCGACCGGCACGCACTCCCGCTGCCCCGCCGTGCCCAGCGCGTCATCTCCGTGTCCGAGGGCATCTCCTCGCCCATCGCGGCGAACGCCGCCGTCGCGAGCGCCGCAAATCCCGACGCGGAGGAGGCGATGCCCGTGCCTGCGGGGAAGCTGTTCATGGACGCGACCCGCGCCGGCATGCGGTAGTAGTCCGCGCGGATGCGGTCGAGATAGCGGGAGACCCTGAGGCCTCGACCATCGAGCACCCGCTCGCCGTCGAGATAGATCTCGTCTTGAGAGAGCGTGTCGTCCCAGATCACCGTCGTGGTGGTCGTCGCCTGGGACAGGGTCATGGACAACGACCCATTGAGGGGGATGTTGTCGGTGAAGTCCCGCTTTCCCCAGTACTTGATGAGCGCGATGTTCGAGCAGGCAGACGCGGTGCCGCGCATCTCACGAGTCACGGGGTACCTCCGTTGAGACCGGCTCCTCCCGGAGCCCGTGGGGGGTGGGGTTGAGGGACAACAGCTCGAAGCCGACGTCGTCGACGGCAGCCGCGCCCCGCCGGGGCTCGTCCACCAGAAGAAGCACGCAGTCGCCGCCACCAGCGCCGCACATGCGCGCGCCGAGGACGCCCGGTCGCGACTGGATATGGCGCACCTTGTCGTCGAGGTGCGCCGGGACCGCTCCGAGCGCGCCGAGGAGGGCATGTCCACGGTTCATGGCATCGCCCAGAGCGAAGGAGTTCCCATGCTCGATGAAGGTAATGCCTTCCTTGGCGAGCCCCCCGATGCGGTCGTAGATCACCTGGCCGGGAGCGTGGGCCCCTTCAACCACGGAGATCATCTTGGTCGTCGACGCCTTGTTGCCCGTATAGGCAACCTGCCAGTGCATGCGATGGGTCGCCAGCTGACGCATCTTCACGAGCTCCCCGCGGCTCCGAGCGTCCTGGAACATCACCGTTCCCCCGAGCAACTGGGTGGCGACGTCGTACCCACTCGCCCTCCCCTGGAGCGAGCGCTGCAGCTCGTGGGCCTCCGTGAAGAGGCCCTTGAGGGGAGGAAGCGCACCCAGCAGCTGACGCACAGCCGCGACGGCCGCCACCGAACTCGCCGAGCTGGAGCCGAGGCCCCAGGTGGGCGGGAACTCGGCGTCGAACCGCAGCGAGAGACCACCCAATCGGGGCGCCGCCTCCCGAAGCAGGGGCCAGAGCAGCCGAAGCTCGGGGCGAGGGGCCTGGGCTGCCAACTCCGACAGGGGCAGCTCGATCACTTCGTCGTCGAGGAGCTCGGGCGCGTCGAATCGAAGGACTCCCCCGCCATCGCGAGCCTCGCAGCGAAGCCGACGGTCGAAGCACATCGCGAGCGAAGGGTGCCCTTGAAGCACCGCGAACTCCCCGAAGAGCATCAGCTTTCCGGGGGCTGAGAAGGCGGCGGCGGTCACGGCTGGTGGGAGGCCATCTCGAGGTTGCGGCGGTGCAAGCGCAGGTGGCCTCGGTTGATTCCCTCGGTGGACAGCGCGCGCAGGGCGCCCAGGTTCTGAGCGAGTCCCACGGCGGCGAGCACCCGACCCAGGTCCGAGGCGTGTTGCACGTCCAACAGGCCGATGGAGAAGCGGGCGACGGGGTGCAGCTTCGTCACTCCACCCACGATGCCCACCTGCACAGGAAGCTCGACGCTGCCGAGCAGATCCCCGGAGTCCGGGTCCTTCGACCACCGGCTCAGCGACCGGTACCGGCCGTCGCGGGCGGCGTAGGCGTGGGCGCCAGCCTCCATGGCCCGCCAGTCGTTCCCCGTGGCGAGCACCACGGAGTCCACGCCATTCATGATCCCCTTGTTGTGCGTCGCCGCGCGGTATGGGTCGTAGGTGGCGAAGCGTCCCGCGGCCACGATGCCGTCGATGACGTCCTCCCCGGTGCGTCCGTCGAAGGCCAGCTCCTTGGCGCGGACCCGGCAGGTCGCCCGCACGCGCCGCCGGTCGGCCAGGTTGCTGAGAATCCGCAGCCCAACGACCCCGCCGGTGAGCTCCTCGAGGCGCGGCGCCTGCTTCTCGCAGATCGTATTGACGATGTTCGCGCCCATTGCGTCGCGGCAGTCCACCAGGAAGTGCACGACCAGCACGTCTCCGTCCCCGTCCGTCTCGGATGCCGGGAACGTCCGCAGCTCCACGCCGACGCAGCCTCCGCCGATCTTGACGAGGGTGGAGTCGGGGTCGTTCGACGTGGAGATCAGCTCAGGGGTCGCGTCGCGCACCGCCTGCACGGCCTCGTCGATGTCCGGGACGGAGTGCAGCTGCACCTGGCCGATCATCGTGTCCTCGATGACCTCGGTGCAGAAGCCTCCGGTGGCCCGGACGAGCCGAGCCATGTTGCTGGCTGCCGCGACCACGGAGCTCTCCTCCACCACCATCGGCACCAGCATTTCGCGGCCGTCGATGAGGAAGTTCGCAGCCACACCGAAGGGCAGCGTGAAGCCGCCGATGACGTTCTCCACGAACGCATCAAGCAGCGACTCCTCGATGGGTGCCGCCAGGGCCTCCAGCTCGAGTTCGACCCCTCCGACCCGAGCGAACTCCGCGACCACGCGCCGCCGGTCCGCCACAGAGAGCCGGTAGAAGCCTGCGATCCTGCTGCATCTCTCGCTCACCGAACCTCCTGCGCCTCCACCATGCCCAATGCGCTCACATCCTCGCAGCCGGAACACACCATCGCGATGCGGACCTCCTCGGTGATCCGGCGTCCCAGGGCGAGGGCTTCGTCGACGGACACGTCGGCAGCGCGGAAGAACGGCAGCGCCATGCCGGCGACGTCAGCTCCGAGAGCCACGGCCTTGGCGACGTCGAGGCCGCTGCGCACGCCGCCCGTGGACATCAGGGGGAAGTCGGGCCCCACAGCGTTCCGCACGGAGACCAGCGACTCGGCGGTGGGGATCCCCCAGTCGCGGAACGTGGCGCCCATCTCCTGACGCTGAGGGTCAGCGGCCCGAAAGCCCTCGATCCAGCCCCACGAGGTACCGCCCGTCCCACCGACGTCGATGGCGTGGGCGCCCAGGTTCCGCAGCTGCACCGCCGTCCCTGCGGAGATCCCGCAGCCCGTCTCCTTGATGATGACCGGAACGTCGAGCCCGGCGATGAGCGCCTCCACCTTGCCGAGCAGCCCGCTCCAGTCGCGATCGCCTTCCGGCTGCACCATCTCCTGGAGCACGTTCAGGTGCACGGCCATCGCGTCGGCTTGCACGTCGGCCACCAAACGCTTCACATCATCGATGGTGACGCCGTAGTTGAGCTGCACCGCCCCGATGTTCCCAATGAGCAGGATGTCTGGCGCCACATCGCGCACGACAAAGGTGGGGAGCAGATCGGGACGCTCCACCATCGCCCGCTGGGAGCCGAGCCCCATGCCGAGACCCAGCTCCTGACAGACAGTGGCCAGGCGTCGATTCACCGTGCCGGCCCGCTCGGAGCCGCCGGTCATCCCCGCCATGAGGAACGGGGCCGACAGCGGCTTGCCGAGGAAGGTGGTGGTCAGATCCACCGCATCCGCGTCGAGCTCGGGGAGCGCGTCGTGCGGCAGCCTCCACCGGTGCCAGCCAGCGCGAGTCTCTGCGGACTCCACATCCTTCGTGGCCACGATGTTGAGGTGAGCCGACTTGCGCAGAGAGCTGATGTGCCCGACGAGCTTCTCCCGGCCGGCGCCGAGGAACTCCAGGACCTCCAACTCGTAGCGGCGTCCCTCCGTCGAGACGACGCGGGCGCGGGCCGACACCGACAGGCTCTCGCTGCAAAGCAACGTGATGCCCTCCTCTACCTCGAGCTTGCTGCCCTTGGGCATGTCCACGAACAAGCGCTGGAGGGAAAGGTGCTGGCATAGACCGATGCGCCCACCCAGCCTGACTGGGAGGTATCCGTCGAGCTTGATGAGGGAGTCTGCGCTCATCCCATGGGGCCCAATCCGCCGAAGACGATGACCGCAGTCACTGCGGCGCCGAACAGGAAGATTGCCAGGGGCCACAGCTCCCGCCACTTGGTGGCCGGCTCAACCCGGCGACGAGCCACCGTCAGCAGCCCGGAGATCGCGAAGACACAAAGCCACGCGAGCCAATCGCCCCAGGCGGTGTACAGCGACGGCATGCGCACCAGCTTCACGTCCTCGATGAGGGCCTCTCGCGAGAAGAGCCCGCTCTTGGAGAGGAAGCGTCCGCGCGCGTCGGCGAACGCCGAGATCCCGGTGGTGGCCGAGCGCGCCGTCGGGACACCGTTCTGGGCCGACTGAAGCACGACGAGCATCAAGAACTGATGAGGGCACGCTGTGTCGCCGTACCAGGCGTCGTAGGAGACGTTCACCAGCAGGTTCGCTCCGTCCTTCACCGCGCGGCGGACGTACCTCGACAGGATGGCCTCGTAGCAAATGAGGAACGTGAACTTCACGTCCTCCAGGGCCTCGAAGACGATGATCCCGTCGCCGGGCTGGTAGTTGCCGACTCCCTGGATCTTCTTGAGCACCGGGAAGAGGGACGCGCCGGGCATGTACTCACCGAAGGGCAGGAGCACGTTCTTGTCGTAGCGGCGGTCGGTTTGCGCGTCGCCGTACAGACGGAAGGCGGAGTTGAACCACTGCCTGCGGCCGTCCTCGCCCTTCTTGTTGGAGCTGCCTCCGGTCCAGATCTCCTTGCCCGTGTCAGCCACGAACTTGCGCACCTTGAGGTTCCGCGGCCAGTCGGGCCGGCCCTGCAGCGCACCTTCGGGGAGGATGAAGGCGTCGATCTCGGGATCCCGCGCCAGGGTGTCCTTGAGCAGCCGGACCTGGTCGTCGGCGATGGCCGTCTTGCTGGAGCGCATCATCGCGCGGCGCTTGAAGACGTCCTGATTGCTCTGAATGGAGGCGAGGCGCACCGTCGGCGCGGTCTCCTCGGCGGCATCGATGGCCCGCAGGCGCAGCTGGCAGTACCCCAGGCTGAGGAGCAGCGCCGCGACCAACACGATGGCCCCGCGGCGAGTGCCCGCCTCGAGGGACGGCGCCGACTCCGGGTTGGCTCGCCGCTCCAGGAAGTGACTGAGGAGCCCGAGGCCCACTGCGTTGCTGAGCATCACCAGCATCGACACACCGGCCACGCCCGTGAGGGCGGTGATGAGGAAGATCCAGGGCTGCTGGTACCAGGCCACTCCCTGGAAGTACGGGAAGAGCTGGGGAGTCAGGTACTCGCACGCGCAGAACCAGGCGGCGATGGCGACCGGCCACCAGACCCCGCTGAGCCGGCGCACGCGCCCGAATCCCCAGGCAAACACGCCGACGTAGAACCCGAACAGCCCCGAGAACGCCAGCAAGATGAGGATGGCGACGGCCCAGGGCAGGTTCGAGAAGACCGTGATGGTGTCCACGAGCCAGTAGAAGATCGCGGCCTGCCCCGCCGTCCCGCAGAGCCACCCGTAGCGGAATGCCCGCCCTCCCTCGAGGTGACTGAACGCCCAGAACGCCGGGACCCACGACAGCGGGTGGAGCCACACCCAACTCGCGGGAGCCGAGATCATCGCCTGCGTGATGCCGGAGAAGACCACGGCGAGGAGCAGGAGCGCTGGGTGGGGAGTTCGCATGGGTGTCGCGCGCGGATCTAGCACGCTGCGCCGGGCGAGGCCTCTCGGTCCACCCCCTTGACGCGCGCCCACCGGCGACAAACCCTTCCCCCATGGCGACGGACTTCGGCAGCTACGCGACGCCCCCTCCCTGGCCCGGCGTGCAGCTCTATGTGCCCGCGGGCCGGATCTTCATGCGCAGGTCTGGGAACCCCCGCGGCCCCAAGCTCCTGCTCCTCCACGGGTGGGCAGTGCACGGAGGCATGTACGAGGGGATGCGGGCCGAGCTCGAGAAGCACTTCGAGTTGCTGGTGCCCGACTTGCGGGGGCATGGCTACAGCTCCACCCCCGCGCGGCCGACCCGCTGGGAGATCGAGCACTTCGCCGAGGACCTCGTCGCGGCCCTGGACCAGCTCGAGATCGAGACGGTGCACCTCGGCGGGTACTCCATGGGTGGCTTCGTGGCCCTCGCCCTCGCCCAGGCGATCCCCGAGCGGGTGCAGCGTCTGGCGATCATGTGCTCCGCAGCCCGACAGGCCGACGACCAACGCCGGAACCTTCGTCTCGCCGAGGCGCTGTTCAAGGTGGCCCCGCCCGCGACCATGCAGGTGCTCGCCCGCCGCCTCCTCTCCGGCCCGAGCACGCCGGACGAGCTGAACCGCGTGATGCAGTGGCTGCTGGGATACAACACCCGCGGCGGAATTTCTGGCGCCGCCGGGGCCATGCGGCGCGCCGATCTGCGCGACGGTCTCGCCGCCCTGACCCAGCCAGCGCTGGTGGTGACCGCAGAGCACGACGTCGCCATCTCCTCCCGCGCCAGCGGCGAGCTCATCTCGTTGCTTCCCAACGCGACGCACCGTCACTGGGACGATGCCGGCCATGCGTTGGTGGCGTCCCACGGCGACCAGCTCGCCCAGGCCCTCATCGAGTTCTTCATCGCCCACGGAGCCCAATGAGCACCATCCAGCCGCGTTCGATCACCTGCCCCTACTGCACCGCATCCTTCGAGGGGTGGCTCGTGCTCGCCGGTTCGTCTCGGGGGCCGAAGTCTACGGACCTCCGCAACTTCGACCCAGGCGAAGACCCGCTCCCCAAGCAGATCAACGCCTGCCCCGGATGTGGATGGGTGGGCGAGGTGTCCGACTTCGAGGAGTTGGCCCCGGCACCCAACCGCGCCGTGGGAGCAAAGGACGGGGGCGCCTACTTCTCCCAGGACGACTGGGACGACGCCAACGATCCCCTGCTCATCGACGGCCCCCCGCGGAGCGCGTCGACGATCTCCGAGCAGATCGCGGCTCACCTGACCCCTCGGGCGGCGGACGCCGTGGCCAGCCCGGCGCTTCGCTACGAGCTACATGCCCAGGTGCAGCGCTGGCGCGGTGAGGGCCCGCTTCGCGAAGGCGACGCCTGGCTGCGCGCCACCTGGCTTCACGGGGACGCCGAACGAGAAGACGACGCGCGGCGCTGCCGCACGCTCGCCCTGGGCTCGTATCTGCGGGGCATCACCGAGCGACGCTGGTTCAAGCGGCGCGAGGACCTCGTGGTCATCGCCTACCTGTGTGGCGAATTGAACCGCCGACTGGGCGACTCCGCCGAGGCGGGGCGCTGGTTCGAGCAAGCCACTGCTTGGAGCTCGGGCCTGCCACACATGCAGGAGCTGGTCGAGCTCGCGGAGCGGCAGGGGCGCGAACCAAGGGACGTGGTCTAGACAGCCGGGGATGCTTCCCCTCCCGTCCGGCGTCGCTCAGCGCCCGAGGCGAGTGGGGTCGAGTTCCTCGGTGATGCTCCCGACCCGTCCCGCCAGGAACTGGGTGATCTCGTCCACCCGGCCGAGATACTCGTCGTTGCTCGCCCGCTTGCGGCGGTCCGCGAGGACCTCGGGGGTGATGCGACACAGCACGTTGGCGAGACGCTCCTCCACGAAGGTCGGGTCCGCGACGTCGTAGGCCAGGTGCAGAATGTAGTCGTGCAAGGTGTCGCGCACGTCGTCGTCGAGCAGGACGCGGTGCAGCAACGCGTTGTGGTCAAAGGCGTCGATCACGTCGTTGTCCCCGACGACGACCGGCCCGTCCCAGGTGATGCCCTCGTCCAGCACGTCGTTCTCGGCGGTCCACAGGTGGCCCCAGGTCAGGTCCATGTCCCACAACACCGCCTGCCAGCGTGACTCGTCAGCGGAGCGCCGGTCTCGGTACAGGTAGTAGTTCTTGCGCAGATGGTCCTGGTTCTGGACCACAGACATGACGGCGGTGTAGGCGAGCAGGTCCGACACCGCGATCTCCTCGCCCGGGGGGAGTCCGTACTCCACCCCTTCGGGACTCAGTCGATCTTCGATGAGCCCGACGAGGTCTTCGTACTCGATGGTGCCGCGATGGTGCTGATAGACCTGCTGGTACGTGTCCAGGTCTGGCTGGGGCGTGAGATTCCCCCCAGGGCTGGACAGCGCGAGGGGTGGATCCGCCTCGTAGAGCTGCCCATCGCGATCGAGGCCGCGGCGCTCGAGCCAGTCAGCGTCGACCCGCTCCGTGTGCATCATCAGTCCGTAGAAGGCCCCGTTCACGCGGAGGTGTACCGGCTGGATTCGTGAGGCCGGCAGCCAGGTTCCGTTCCGCGCCACGTCGAACGAGAGCCAGTTCCGCAGCATCGTCTTGTCGGCGTACTCGGCCCGCAGAATCAGGTGGTCCGAGCCGCTGGGCAGTACCTGCTGCTCCCCGTCGTCGTCTTCCCCAAGATCGATGCGGAACGACTTCTTCGAGAACTCGACGCTGGACCCTCCATGGAGCCGCACGGTGCCGGTGAAGGCCTCGCCGTCGACCTCGAGCCCGACGGGCACCCGGACCCGGTCGGTGCCCGACGCCGAGGTACGCAGCGTCTGCCAGTCCTCGGCGGTGGTCTCCAAACGCCAGAGGGGCAGCTGAGACTCGAAGCCAAAGAGCTGCGCGCTGCCGGTGCGCCCGTCGTCGACGGAGAGGGAGAGACTCACGAGGCCCGGCTGGTCCAGGCGGTACCGGACCTCCACCACCCCGCCAGAGGCGCTGGCGTCGAGCTCCACCCAGAGGCCCGGAGGGCTCGCCACGATGCCCACCGCCCCATCGAAGTCCGCGTCGAGCTCGCCCCCGTCGAGGACCTCGATCCGCATGCGAAGCTCGGCCCCAACGGGCTGCATGACGTCCACGTCCGCGAGCACGTCGCCCGTCGGCGAGGCTGCGTCCGGCACCGCGAAGGGTCTGGTCCAGGGGGTCTCGCACGCCGGGAGCGGCTGCCGCTCCGTGGGCCACGCGGCGTCATCGAGGGGAACGTCGGTCACGCAGCCGACGAGCACGGCGGTCGACACGCTGACCAGGGCGAGGCTCCAGAAGCCGGCGTGAGAAGGAAACCGCACCGGCGAACGATAGACCGCGGCGACCGCTCGACGCTCGGGCGAGGCGCTGCTACCTCTCCGGGATGCTGCAGCGCAACACCCACGACCTCTCCTTCCGTGACTGGATCTCGACGGTCTGCGACCGCGTTCTCGCCGGCGGGCATGCGACCCCCGACGAAGCGGCGCGGATGCTCACCGCCGAAGGCGCCGACACGTTTGACCTGTTTGCGGGAGCGAACCGGATCCGGGAGGCCTTCCAGGGTGCGGACATCCACCTGTGCAGCATCGTCAACGCGAAGTCCGGGCGATGCAGCGAGGACTGCGGGTTTTGCAGCCAGTCCGCCCACTTCCCGTCCCCCATTCCCGAGTACAAGCTCGTCGACACCGAGGAGGTCGTGCGCCACGCCGAGGCAGCCAAGGCCCGCGGCTCCCAGGCGTTGGGCATCGTGGCGGCCTGGAAGGGCCTGAAGAAGGGCAAGCAGCTGGACGCGGTGCTGGAGCGCATCGAAGCCGTGGCTGCGGTGGAGGGGGTGAACGCGGACGCTAGCCTGGGGCTCATCGACGATCCCGAGATCCCCGTGATGCTCAAGAACGCGGGGCTGGTCACCTACAACCACAACCTCGAGACCTCGCGGAACTTCTTCGAAGAGGTGTGTGAGACCCACTCCTACGACGACCGCGTGCAGACGCTCACCCTGCTCAAGAACGCGGGAGTGCACACGTGCAGCGGGGGCATCTTCGGCATGGGGGAGACCCGCCAGGACCGGGTGGATCTGGCCTTCGAGCTGCGGGCGCTCGACGTGGATGTCATCCCCATGAACTTCCTCAACCCCATGGAGGGCACCCCCATGGCGGACCGCCCGCTCCTTCCGCCCATGGAGTGCCTGCGCACCGTGTCGATGTTCCGGTTCGTGAATCCCACGAAGGAGATCATGTTGGCCGGTGGGCGCGAGGTGAACCTGCGGGACCTTCAACCCCTGATGTACGTGGCGGGGGCCAGCGCGTCGATGGCCGGGCACTACCTCACCTCCGGCGGGCGGGAGACGAGCTCGGATTGGCGGATGATCCGCGATCTCGAGATGGACTACGTGCCGCCGGGACGGGCGCGCCCCGAGGGCGAGATGGATCGCCTCGCAGGTCGTCTTCCCGAACCCACTGCGGCCAACGTGCGGCGACGTGAAGATGGTGTTGCGGCGGGCAGTCTTGCCTTGCCAGTTCTGTCCGCACCAGTTAAGTAGCGGTCGACGCGAAGTAGCCCGAGGACACGGGTCCGCGCGTATAGGATGGCCTCATGTCGAAGAATCGCCTTCTCTCCCTCCTCGCCTCGCTGGTCGCCAGCTTCGCCCTCCTCCCCGGCTGCGCCGACGAAGGAGAGGTCATCGACTTCGACCTGCCCATCGGTCAGTCCGGTATGGCGATGTCCACGAGCGGCAACGGCCCTCGGGGTCTCAGCGTCGCCGCCACCGCCGGTGCGGACACCGAAGTGTGGGCCATCACCCGTGACTGGGCCGAGATCGAAGGCGAAGCCGGAATGGCGTGGGGTTCGGGCTCAGGCCTGAACTGGGAGCAGAAGTACTCCGCGTGGGTCCAGAGCATGGAGGAGACCGCCATCGGTAGCGGCTCCCGCAAGACCTTCATCATCACGTCGCCCTACGGAAAGTCCCTCGCGGTCCCGTACCTCGAGTGCGCCGAGCTGGCGATGGCGGCCCGGGTGCTCTTCGCGTCCTGGTACGGCCTGCCCTTCTACATGCAGGCGAGCAGCGGCGGGAAGGCTCTGTACGCAGGGCACTTCGGCTTCCGCACCGCCGACGGTCGCTACAAGAACAGCGCCCGCTACAAGGTCAACTACAACGACTACAGCCACCTGTCCCAGGCCGACATCGACAGCAGCTGGCCCGTGGACAACAAGCTTCGTGGCCGGGCCATCTACCAGGGCCAGGACGACAACGACTTCCTCGCCGAGGGCGCGAAGTCGGGTCACTACTTCGACGAGCTGCTCCTCAACAAGCGCGTCGGATACTTCCTCCTGAACCTGCTGCCCTTCTTCGGGTCCATCAACATCGCCGACCCCGCCAACGCCTGGGACGCCACCGCCGAGTCGGTGCGCGCGGGCGACGTGCTGCTCAAGCGCTGGAAGAAGCGTGGCATTGGCCACGTGATGCTGACCAAGTCGGTCGACACCCGCGCGAGCGGCAAGAAGACGGCCACGCTGGCCTCGGGCTCGATGCCCCGCCGCCAGGCGGTCTGGGAGTCGCCGGCCGCCTCGAAGATGCTCTTCACCAACCAGTACACCGGTGGCGAAGGCGAGAACTACGACGGCGAGAAGTACGTCGACCTCGGTGGTGGGCTGAAGCGCTGGCCGTCTCCCATCAACGACGGCGGCCGCTGGCGCAACCGCGTGCTGCCCGCCGACATGCCCACGTTCCTGCACCGCGACCGCAAGGACGACATCGCCGCCCGACCGGGCCTCTTCGAGGACCTGCTGGTGACGCCGTCGCCCGAGGTGCTGCGGGACGAGTTGCTGGCCGTCATCGAGAGCAAGCGCGACTGGCTGCGGGACCACCCGAGCTCCTGCTCCGCCCGCATCGCCCGGGAGGACGCCTGGGACGTGCTGTACGAGTTGATGGAAGACAAGTTCAATCAGGACAAGGCCGAGACGGACCTCGCCTACCGCGAGCTCGAGGACTACGTGTTCGCCGAGCTTCGCTACGACGACAGCCGCACCTGCTGCTGGAACAGCACGACCCGCGCCATGTACGACGCCGCCATGGACTTCAACATCAACCGCACGAACACCGAGGGTGAATGTGTGGACCCGCTGTCCTTCATGATGCGCGACGGCGAGTACGCCGACTTCTCCGGCCACGCCGACACGCTCGGGCTCCCCTGGGTCGCCTGGAGCGCCGACGAAGGCTGCCCGCAGGAAGCCACGGTCACCACCGACACCGAGGAAGACCACAACTGGACTCCCTGGTGCGAGCTCGAGGCCATGCGCGAAGGCAACGAGGAGAACCCGCCGGCCGGAGCGGACCCCTATGAGGCCAACGACCGCTGGCAGGAGGCTGCCGTCGTCGCGGCCGGCGTGCACGAGGGTGCGCGCATCACGGTGAACGACCGCGACTGGTTCCGCATCGACGCTCCCGTGGGCGCGCTGGTTCGCTTCCAGATCGACTTCGACCACGGCGCGGGCGACCTCGACATGGAGATGTTCGAGGGCGACGAGAAGGTGGATAGCGCGACGGGCACGAGCGACCAGGAGATCGTCGACCACACGTGGGACGGCAGCAAGCCCCTGCTGGTCAAGGTCATCGGGTACCGCGAGGCCGAGGGCGCGTACACCATCACGGTGACGTCTGAGGGCGGAGTCGACCTGGGTGACCCCTGCGACGACAACAACGAGGTCATGGACGACGCCTTCGAGCTGGGGGCGGGCAACTACCCGGGCCTCGCCATCTGCACCGGCGACGTGGACTGGTTCCGCATTCCCGCGACGACGGGCTCCTTCGTGGCCCGCGTGAACTGGGCTGGGAACTCCGGTCCCTTCCAGGTCCAGCTCTTCCGCAGCAACGGCGAGGAGGCGGGCACAGCAAACTCAGGCAACGGCTGGGTGGAGATCGAGAGTTCCGCCGGTCTGCGCTTCCTGCAGGTGCGCGGCATCGCCGGCTCGACGGGCGAGTACACCCTCGCGATCGACTAGTCGGCGACGAGTCGTGCCCCAATGCCGGGGCCCTCAGCCCCCGCGGGCTTCCCATGCTCCGAGGAGTGGCTCGACCTGCGTGGCGAACTCCTGCGCCACCTCCTCGTAGTCCTCCCCATAGCGAACGACGCGGTCGGCGAGCTCGATTCCGGGCTGCACGAACTCCCAGTGCATGGGAGCCACCGTCGCCGCGAACTGGGCGCGCACCGACGATTCGCTCCGCCCACGGGTCACCACGTCTCGCGCGGTGCGCCGCTCCAGCCGCACCGGCTCGGGCACGTCGATGAAGACGCGGTAGTCGAACAGCGAGGCCAGCCGGGGGAATGCAAAGAGCAAGATTCCCTCGACGAGCACCACGGGCGCGGGCTCCAGGAGCGTGTTTCCTGGGGAGCGCGAGTGATGGGCGAAGTCATAGTGCGGCATCGCTGCCCGCCCACCACGGACCAGGGTCTCCACGTGCTCGATCAAGAGCTCGGACTCCAGCGAGTCCGGGTGATCGAAGTTCATCGTGACCCGCTCTTCGGCGGCCAGATGCGACAGATCGCGGTAGTACGCATCGAAATGCACCACCGTAATCGCACCCGGCGGAAGCTGGCTCACCAACATCCCCACGAGGGTGCTCTTGCCTGAGCCACTGCCTCCGCAGACGCCCCAGATGCGGGGCTCAGAGGTGCTTTGTGAGGCCTGCCCATCCGACATGGCGCGCAGGATGACATGGGAAGCCGCGCCGGGTTTGGGGGACATCGATCACCCTCCGATCGATCCAGATTGCTGGGGACGGGCTATGGTGAATCTTCCCGGTCTCGCTGGGATGGTCCCTGCGAAGACCCATTGTCCCTTGATGAAGGAGACAGCATGGACTTCAAGGTGCGTGCCCACTCGATCCAGCTGAGCGCCGAAGACCGTGACTATGCCGAGAAGAAAATCGGCAAGGCGGTCCAGAAGATTCTCGGCAGCGACGGCAACAACGTCGATGTCGAGATCAGCAACCTCGACTCTGGAAAAGGTGCCCACCTCACCCGTGTGAAGGTGAACGTGTACGTCCCCCACGCCAAGACCATCTCGGTCCACGTGGACAACCCCGACGTGAAGGCCGGCATCGATGTAGCTGCCGACAAGATCTGGCGCGCCGTCAAGCGCCTCCGTCAGAAGCGCCGCGACAGCCGGCGCAATCACACCGCACCCGTCACGATGGATGTGGACCCCGCTGAGCAGACGTTCAGCGGCGAGGATGACCCCGCGGCGATCTCCGCCGAGCGTCTTCCTATCTCGCCCACGCCGAGGTAGCTGCCCGCCCCTCTGGGGCTAAGCGGCTTCGGCTTCCTTGCCCTGCTTGTCCCACGGAACCTCGGTTCCGTCGGGCCAAGCAGGCTTGGAGCGGTTCGCCAGCAACACGCTGGTGCCAACGACCACCAGCACACACGAGAACCACTGCGCCGGCGTGAACGGCCCCCAATGGTTGTCGGCTGTGGCCAGGTCACTGTGACGCGCGAAGTCGTTGAAGAAGCGGCCGACGCCGTACACGATGGGAGCCGCTCCAAGGAGCAATCCCGGGAAACGGGGCTTCCGAGCCAGCACCGCCAGGACCGTGAAGGTCACGAGTCCGTTGAGGCTCTCGAGTAGCCCTCCATCGAAGCGGAGCGAGGCCCGACCAGGCTCAGCCGTCCCTGGCGGGAACTCGATGGCGAGCCAGCCAAAGAACGTCTGCACGAAGGCAGGGGTGTCACGCACCTCGACGCCGATGTGGTCATGCACCACGAAGCAGCCCAGGCGTCCGACGAAGATCCCGAACGCCAACCCCAGCATCAGGATGTCCCCGAACTTGAGCACGTTCAGCTTGCGGCGTCGGAAGAACACGATGGCCACGAAGGTGCAGCCGATGTAGCCGCCATAGGAGCTCAGGCCATCCCAGACCTTGAGCAGCTCCAGCGGATTCTGGGAGTAGTGGTCCCACTGGTAGAAGAACGCGTGGCCGAGGTGCCCGAAGACCAGCCCGCCCAGGGCCAGCCACACCACGATGTCGGCGTACGCGTCCGGGTCCATTCCACGAGGAGCTGCGTATCGACGGCACACCATGGTGCCGAGGATGAACCCGAGCGCCACGAGCACGCCCCAGGGCTGAATTGCGACCGGGCCGAAGAGCTCGAGCGCGTCGATGCGAAAGTACGGAATCATCGAGGTCCTCTGGATGGGGGCGCCGGCCTACGCGGCGCACCGGGCCTGATAGCAGCGAGGCTGCGACGGGACAAACCCCCGAGTCCCCGCGACCGTTCCCTCCTCAGAACGAGCGAAGCCCCGACTGCTCTCGCAGCCGGGGCCTCGTCGTAGTCTCAGCCGACCTGGGTGCCCCGAGCGCCGCTCGACGCGGCGCCCGCGGACCTCAAATCAGTGGCTGTGGCCGTCGTCCTCTTCGGGAGCGTCGGCGATCATCGCCTCCGTCGTCAGAAGCAGGCCCGCCACGGACGCGGCGTTCTGCAGCGCGGAGCGGGTGACCTTGGTCGGGTCGATGACGCCGGCGGCCACGAGGTCGGTGTACTCACCGGTCGCGGCGTTCAGACCGAAGGAGCCCGTGCCCTCGCGCACCTTGCTGACAGCAATGGAGGCGTCGATGCCCGCGTTGCCGGAGATGATGCGCAGGGGCTCTTCGATGGCGCGGCGCACAATGTCCACACCGAAGCGCTCGTCGCCTTCCGTCTCGACACCGTCGAGAGCAGCCTGGCTACGGATGAGAGCCACACCACCGCCGGGGACGATGCCCTCCTCGACAGCGGCGCGGGTCGCGTTGAGGGCGTCCTCCACGCGAGCCTTCTTCTCCTTCATCTCGGTCTCGGTCGCCGCACCGACGTTGATGACCGCGACACCACCGACCAACTTCGCCAGACGCTCCTGGAGCTTCTCGCGGTCGTAGTCGGAGGAGGTGTCCTCGATCTGCGCCTCGATCTGACCCACACGCGCCTTGATGTCGGCCGCGGAGCCGCCACCATCGACGATCGTCGTGTTGTCCTTGCTGATGGTCACGCGCTTGGCGGTGCCCAGGTAGCTGAGGTCGATGTCGTCGAGCTTCTCGCCGAGATCCTCCATCAGCGCGCGGCCACCGGTGAGGGTGCCGATGTCCTCGAGCATCGCCTTGCGGCGGTCGCCGAAGCCAGGGGCCTTCACCGCCGCGACGGCGAGCGTCTTGCGGATGGTGTTGACCACGAGGGTGGCGAGGGCCTCGCCGTCCACGTCCTCAGCGATGATCAGGAGGGGCTTGCCCGTCTTGGCCACCTTCTCGAGCACGGGGAGCAGGTCCTTCATGTTCGAGATCTTCTTCTCGTGCACGAGGATGTAGGGGTCCTCGAGAGCGACCTCCATGCGGTCCGTGTCGGTGCAGAAGTACGGGCTGAGGTAGCCACGGTCGAACTGCATGCCCTCGACGACGTCGAGGGTGGTCTCGAGGCTCTTGGCCTCCTCCACGGAGATGACGCCGGACTTGCCGACCTTCTCCATGGCCTCGGCGATGATGTTGCCGATGGTGGCGTCGCCGTTGGCGGAGATGGTGCCCACCTGGGCGATCTCCTGGTGGTTCTCCGTGGGACGAGAGAGCTCGCGGAGCGAGGTCGTCACGGCGCCCACGGCGGCGTCGATGCCGCGCTTGAGGTCCATGGGGTTCACGCCGGCGGCGACGAGCTTGCTGCCCTCGCGGTACACGGCCTGGGCCAGCACGGTGGCGGTGGTGGTTCCGTCACCAGCGATGTCCGAGGTCTTCGAAGCGACCTCCTTCACCATCTGGGCGCCCATGTTGGCGAACCTGTCCTCGAGCTCGATCTCCTTGGCGACGGTGACGCCGTCCTTGGTGATGACCGGGGAGCCCCAGCTCTTCTCGAGCACCACGTTGCGGCCCTTGGGACCCATGGTGACCTTGACCGCGTTGGCCAGGGTGTCGACGCCCTCGAGAATCTCGTTGCGGGCGGTGTCGCGGAAGTGAATTTCCTTGGCAGCCATTGTGTGTGCTCTCCGTTTATTCGTTGATGATGGCCAGCACTTCGTCCTCGCGGAGGATGAGGTGCTTGTCGCCGTCGAGCTTGATCTCGTCGCCGCTGTACTTGCCGAAGAGGATGCGATCCCCCTCACTCAGGGCCGACGCCGCGCGGGTGCCGTCCTTGAGGCGCTTGCCGGCGCCCACGGCGACCACGAGGGCCTCCTGCGGCTTCTCCTTGGCGGAGTCGGGAATGATGATGCCGCCAGCAGAGGTCTGCTCGGCGTCGGTGCGCTTGACCAGGATGCGGTCGTTCAGCGGGGTGAACTTCATCGAATCGGTCTCCTTCGAGATCGTGGTGTGTCCAGGGTTCTGGAGGGTTCGGCTCCAGTGCACGCAGCACGGAGCGAGGCGCAGTTCTAGTTCCGACCCCGTGGGTGTCAAGCGCTCTCCCGACCGATTTGTCGCAATCGAGAGATCGATCGCTGTCTGTGGGACCCCCTGAAAGGGGCATGCGTCGCTGGTTCCCCGCAGTCCTCCTCTGGACCCTGATCCTCTGGGGCTGCGCGGGCTCGCCACCTCCCATCGCCGAGACCGACCCGGCCAGCTCCTGGTGCCTTCCCGATGTGGATCGCGACGGCTTCGGCGAGGACTGCGATGGACACCTGCTCCCGTGGGAGCGAGACGACGGCGGAGACGGCCTCACGGAGTGCCTCCACGCTGACTGCCCGGCGCAGTGAGGACGCCCCCGCCGCGATTCGCTGCATCGCCGCTGAGTGTGTGCGATGGCACTCTTGATGCTCCCGCACCCGGAGATCCTCGATGCCGTCACTCTCACGCCTCGACCCTGCCCTGCGCAGCCTCTTCACGGGCTACCTGATCATCATCGGTCTGGGGCTGCTGATGTCCTTCGGGCAGATTCTCCTCACCCACGGCATGGCCGACGGCAAGCTGGGGCTCTCCGTCGACGACGTCGTCTACAGCTACTACGGCAACCGCGAAGGGAGCCGCCTGGAGACGAAGCTCCAGGGCTCCATGAAGCTCATGGCCGACGAGCAGACGCGGGCCGCCCTCGTCCAATGGGTGCGCAAGGGCTCGCCCGAAGCGGAGTGGGACGCGCGCATCGGCAAGCTCGTCGCCGAGAACTGCACCCGGTGCCACGGCGTCATCCCCGGGATCCCCGACTACACGCAGTACGCCGGGATCAAGACCGTCACCGAGATCGACGAGGGCGCGACCGTGCCCACGCTGGCGCGCGTCTCCCACATCCACCTCTTCGGAATCGCGTTCATCTTCTTCTTCGTGTGCGGGATCTTCACGATGGCCGAGGGCGTCCCCTCCCTCCTGCGCGTGACGGTGGTCGCCTTCCCGTACGTCTTTCTGGGGATCGACGTGTTTTCCTGGTGGGCGACGAAGTGGGTGCCCTCGGCGGCGTATCTGACGGTGCTCGCGGGCACGGGCTACGCGCTGTCGTCGGGCTTCATGATCCTCACGTCGCTGTGGCAGATGTGGCGTCCCGGACGGTCCAAGAAGGACGCCTGATCGACGCGCTCGACGAGCCTCTCGCTTGACAGCAAATCGGGCCTGATTAGGTTCGGCTCCGTCTGAGCGAAACAGCGCTCCGGACCATGACCAAGCAAGCAAACACGGGCCTCTCGGCACGTTTGAAACCCGTCGTGACGCACGGCGGGATTGGAGAACACATGGGCAAGATCATCGGTATCGACCTCGGCACGACCAACTCCGTCGTCTCCGTCATCGAGGGCGGCGAGCCCAAGATCATCACCAACGAAGAGGGTGCCCGCACCACTCCGTCCGTGGTGGCCTGGGCGAAGGACGGCGAGCTCCTCGTGGGGCAGTCGGCACGCCGCCAGGCAATCACCAACCCCGAGCGCACCGTGTTCTCGGTCAAGCGCTTCATGGGCAACGCGTTCGCCGAGGTCTCCAAGGAGGCCGGCCGCGTCCCCTACCAGGTCGTCAAGGGCAAGGGTGGCGGCGCCGCCATCGAGATCGACGGCAAGAAGAACTCCCCCCCGGAGATCAGCGCCAAGATCCTGATGAAGCTCAAGCGAGCGGCTGAGGAGTACCTGGGCGAAGACGTCACCGAGGCGGTCATCACCGTCCCGGCGTACTTCAACGACTCCCAGCGTCAGGCCACCAAGGACGCCGGCAAGATCGCCGGCCTCGAGGTCAAGCGCATCATCAACGAGCCCACCGCAGCGGCCCTGGCCTACGGCCTGGACAAGAAGGACGACGAGATCATCGCGGTCTACGACCTCGGCGGCGGCACCTTCGACATCTCCATCCTCGAGATCGGCGACAACGTCGTCGAGGTGAAGTCCACCAACGGCGACACCCACCTCGGTGGCGACGACTTCGACCAGGTGGTCATCGACTGGCTGATGGAGACGTTCAAGAAGGAGAGCGGCATCGACGTCAGCAAGGACAACATGGTCCTGCAGCGCCTCAAGGAGGCCGGCGAGAAGGCCAAGATCGAGCTGTCCTCGGCGCAGAAGACGGAGATCAACCTCCCGTTCCTCACCGCCGACGCCTCGGGCCCGAAGCACCTCCAGGTGGAGCTGTCCCGCAGCAAGTTCGAGCAGATGATCGAGCCCCTCGTGGAGCGCACCATGGGCCCCGTCAAGAAGGCGCTCAAGGACGCCGGCGTGAAGCCCAAGGAGATCGACGAGGTCGTGCTCGTGGGTGGTTCGACTCGCATGCCCCTCGTGCAGAAGCGGGTCCAGGAGTACTTCGGCAAGGACGCCAACCGGTCGGTGAACCCCGACGAGGTGGTGGCCATGGGCGCCGCGGTCCAGGGCGGTGTCTTCACCGGTCAGGTCACGGACGTGCTCCTGCTCGACGTCACGCCCCTGAGCCTCGGCATCGAGACCCTCGGTGGTGTCATGACGCCTCTCATCGAGCGCAACACCACGGTGCCCTGCGAGAAGACCGAGGTCTTCTCCACGGCGTCCGACAGCCAGACGGCCGTGGACATTCACGTGCTCCAGGGTGAGCGCCCCATGAGCCGGGACAACCGCACGCTGGGCCGCTTCCAGCTCATCGGTCTGCCCCCCGCGCCCCGCGGCGTGCCGCAGATTGAGGTGAAGTTCGAGATCGACGCCGACGGCATCGTGCACGTGGCCGCCAAGGACAAGGCCACCGGCAAGGAGCAGTCGATCAAGATCGAGGCGAGCTCGGGTCTCTCCAAGGACGAGGTCGAGAAGCTGGTCCAGGACGCCAAGGCCCACGAGGAAGAGGACAACGCCCGGCGTGACGCCATCGAGCAGAAGAACAAGCTCGACACCCTCGTCTACCAGACCCAGAAGCTGGTGGATGAGAACGGCGACAAGCTGCCCGAGGACCTCAAGGGCAAGCTCGAAGAGGCCCTCACCGAGGGTCGCGCAGCGGTGGAGTCCGACGACGCGGAGCAGATCACGGCGGCGCTGAGCGCCATCGAGGAGCTGAGCCACGAGATGGCGACCCAGATGTACTCGGCCGGCGACGACGGCGCGGGTGGCGGTGCCGCGGACGCGGGCTTCGAGCAGGCGGCCGCGGCCGCGGGCGGTGACGACGTCATCGACGCCGAGTTCGAAGAGACCGACTGAGTCCATGCCCCACGGGGCTCTGAACGAGTGAAGCGCTCGCCCCTTCGGGGGCGGGCGTTTCTGCTTGGTGCGAGGGCGAGGCCGGAGCAGGCCGTCCGTGAGTGGCCCTACCCCTTGCGGGTGGCGATCCTCTGGCCGAGCTTGACGTCCTGCCCGGGCTCTACCGTCCAGTCGACGGTGCCGTGGGGCAGGAGCAGGACCACGGTGCTGCCCATGCCGAAGCGCCCGAGCTCGGCAGAGCGCTCGATGGGCTTCGGCTCGAGGAACGCGTGCTCCTCGGGCGCGCTGCCGGTGTTGGTCACCGTGTCCCCGAAGGCGAGGTCCATGCGGCCGACGCCAAAGGCGCCCACCATCACCACCGCGATCTCGCCCAGGTCCGTGTCCACGCGAATCACCAGCCGCTCGTTCCGAGCGAACAGCTCCTTGATGCGCTTCGTGGCTCCGGGGAACACGGGCCAGAGCTCGCCCGGCCGATACCGGTAGCCCACCACGCCGCCCTCTCGCGGGCTGTGCACGCGGTGGTAGTCCTTCGGCGCGAGGTAGAGCACCGCGAAGTCGGCCTTTTGGTAGCGCTGGTCGCCGCCGAGCAGGGTCTGCACGGGGTAGTCGAGCTCGGGGCTCTGCGGGATGCGCCCCTCCTCGGTGGTGCCGAGCACGTAGACCTTGGCGTCCACGGGGGACACGAGGGCGTCCGCAGCGGGGTCCACCGGGCGCGCGTCGGGCAGCAGCGGCCTCGTGAAGAACTCGGCGATGGTCGGATAGTCGTCGACCCCGCCCACGCACTCGTCGAGGTTCACGCCGTAGTGCTTGACGTACCAGCGCAGGATCGCGCGATGCAGGCCGCGGGGCAGCGCGAGCCGCGTCCCGGCTCCCATGGTGCGGGAGACGAGCTTGCGGGGAAGCACCGAGAGGAGCGTGATGATGAGTCCGTCTTTCACGACGCGGAACCTTACACCGCAGACCTGAGGCGCGACTCCCGCCAGACACTTCCCTCGGTTTCCTGGTCGATGTCGGCTTGACACCCGCTCCCACGAACTTAGGTACCGCCAACGCGCGTCTTCGCGCGAGGAGAACTCCCTGTGTCGGAAAAGCGCGACTATTACGAGGTGCTGGGTGCCAACAAGGACGCCTCGGCCGGTGAGCTGAAGAAGCTCTATCGCAAGCTCGCGCTGAAGTACCACCCGGATCGGAACCCCGACAACGCCGAGGCCGAGTCGAAGTTCAAGGAGGCCGCAGAGGCCTACGAGGTGCTCTCCAACGAAGAGAAGAAGGCGCGCTACGACCGCTTCGGCCACGCCGGCCTCAAGGGTGGCGCCGGCTTCGCCAACACCGACGACATCTTCTCGTCCTTCGGCGACATGTTCGCGGACCTCTTCGGCTTCGGCGGAGGAGGCGGCGGGCGACGACGCGGCGGTGGCCGCAGCGGCCCCCGTAAGGGCGGCGACGTGCGGTACGACCTCACGGTCTCCTTCGAGGAAGCGGTGCAGGGCGCCACCAAGGAGGTCTCCCTCAAGCGCAGCGAGGAATGCGAGACGTGCGACGGCTCCGGCGGCAAGGCCGGCACCGAGCCCACAGCCTGCGGCACTTGCGGCGGGCGAGGCGAAGTCATCCAGCAGCAAGCCTTCCTCCAGGTGCGCACGACCTGCCCCACCTGCCGCGGAGCAGGCAGCACCTACGCCGAGAAGTGCACCATCTGCACCGGGCGCGGGCGTCTCGTGGACGAGCGCAACCTCTCGGTGAACATCCCCGCCGGCGTCGACGACGGCATGCAGCTTCGTCTCGCGGGTGAGGGCGAGGGCGGCTCCCGAGGAGGCCCTCCGGGGGACCTGTACGTGTTCCTGCAAGTGGCACGACACAAGGTGTTCGAGCGCCACGGCGACGACATCGTCTGCATGGTGGGCGTGCCCTACCCGGTGGCGGCCCTCGGCGGCATCGTCCCGGTGCCGACCCTGGACGGCGAGAAGGAGCTCACGATCCCCCAGGGCACCCAGCCCAACGCGCAGCTGCGCTTCTCCGGCCTCGGCGCGCCCAACGTGCGCAGCGGCCGCAAGGGCGACCAGGTGATGGTGGTGCGCATCGCCGTGCCGAAGAAGCTCGACGACCGGCAGCGCGAGCTGCTCACGGAGCTGGCCGAGATCGAAGGCCAGAAGATCAAGGACGGCGAGACCAGCACGTTCAAGAAGCTCTTCAGCAAGCTCACGGGGCACGAAGAGTGAGCCCAGGCCAGCGCGTCCATCGGCGAGCTGTCCTCCTCCTCGCCCTCGCCTCGCTCCTCACGGCCCTCCCCGCGGCCGCGGAGACCCGCGCCCGCCTTCTCGTCCGGGGCAACGCGGCCCCGGGCTCGGAGATCCCCATTCAGGTCGAGCTCAGCTGGGACGGTCGCCCCGAGCTGATGCTCCCTCGGGTGCCGACGGTGGAGGTCCCCAAGGGAGCCGCCCTTCGTCTGGGCACCACCGGCAGCCGCTTCGACGGGGACCGCAGCGTGTGGTGGACCAATGGCACGATCACCCTCCCCGACCGAGGCGGGCCCTATGTGCTCGGCCCCGCGACCATTCCCGTCGCGGGCCCTGACGGGTCCATCGCCGGCGAGTTCGTGGCCGACGCCCGCACCATGGGCCGCGGTCGGAGCCGCAACCTGCTGGGGCAGGGGGTCGCCAGTGGCGGGGTGCTGGCGCTGGCCCTGGGGTTGCTGATGTGGGGGTGGCGACGCCTCGTGCGGGAAGCGCAGGCTCCCAACCCCATCGTCCAGCAAGCGGCGGCGCTCCAGGCCGCCTTGGAGGGAGACTCTGCCGAGCCCGCCATCGACGCTGCCCTCGCGTTGCACGACGCCCTGAGCGCCCATGCGGTGGCCGTGGACTATCTGGGTGAGCGCGCGGGTCTGGAGGCTCGGAGGGAGGAGCTTCGCTACGGCGGAGCCGAGGTGGACATGACGACCCTCGCTGGCGAGGTCCGGCCCCTGCTGGCAATCGCCGGGGCGTTGGAGTAGGACGGGCGGGAAACGGCCCGGGAGAGACAAAGATGACGCAGACGCAGCCTGTAGACCCGAACCAGCTGAAGACCGAGGTGGAGCAGTCCAGCTCGGCGTTTGCCGCGCTCCGCGCCGAGGTCGCGCGCGTGGTGGTCGGTCAGACGATGATGGTGGAGCGGCTCCTCATCGGCCTCATCGCCGGCGGCCACATCCTCTTGGAGGGCGTCCCCGGCCTGGCGAAGACCACCACCGTCAAGGCCGTGGCCGACGCGGTGCAGACGGGCTTCAAGCGGATCTCCTTCACGCCAGATCTGCTCCCCGCCGATGTCATCGGCACCCAGATCTACAACCCGAAGTCCGGCGAGTTCGCGGTCAAGCAGGGCCCGATCTTCACCAACATCCTGCTCGCGGACGAGATCAACCGCGCGCCAGCGAAGGTGCAGTCGGCGCTGCTCGAGGCGATGCAGGAGCGGCAGGTGACCATCGGCACCAACCGCTTCGAGCTGCCCGAGCCGTTCCTGGTCCTCGCGACCCAGAACCCCATCGAGCAAGAAGGCACCTATCCCCTGCCTGAGGCGCAGGTCGACCGCTTCATGCTGAAGCTGGAGATCGGGTACCCCACCCGGGACGAGGAGAAGGAGATTCTCCGCCGATCCATGGCGGGGTTCCCGGAGCTGACTTCGGTCATCACTCCTCAGCACCTCACCTACGCCAAGTACGTCGCCGGACGGATTCGCTTCGACGACAAGCTCATCGACTACATCCTCGACCTCGTCATGGCCACGCGAGACCCCGCCTCGGTGGGCCTCGCCGACCTCACTCCCCTGCTGCAGTACGGAGCCTCGCCCCGCGCGACGATCAACCTGCAGAAGGCGGCGCGGGCCCACGCCCTCCTCGCCGGCCGCAGCTACGTGACCTCGGGGGACATCAAGGCCATCGCGCCCGACGTCCTGCGCCACCGCGTGGTCCTGAGCTACGAGGCCGAGGCCGAAGAGGTCGACGCCAACCAGATCATCAGCCGCATCTTGTCGAGCGTGCCCGTCCCCTAGAGCGCTGGAGTCCCTTTGCCCGCCGCCCTCCTCGGACCCCTGCTCCTCGCCCTCGCCGGTGCTGTCGCCGCGGTGGTCGCTGGTGCGTGGTTCGCGAGCGTCCGCAGCAAGCGGGACGAGGCGCACCGGAAGGACCGAGCAGGCCACGAGGTCACGGGGCGCTGGCTCGATGACGACGCCCTCGGTGGAGGGCGCGGTCTCTCCCCGGAGCTGATGGCCGAGGTGCGACGCATCCACATCCACACCGGCCACCGCGTGACGGAGGCCATGGGTGGCGAGTACCGGTCGGTCTTCAAGGGCCGCGGCATGGAGTTCGAGGAGGTGCGCGAGTACGTCCCCGGGGACGACGTGCGCACCATCGACTGGAACGTCACCGCCCGCATGCAGCGCCCCTTCGTGAAGGAGTTCCGCGAGGAGCGCGAGCTCGTCGTGATGATCCTCGTGGACATCTCCGCCTCGGGAGACTTCGGCACCAAGGGGAGCACCAAGAACGAGGTGGCCGCCCGCCTCGCCGCGACCCTGGCCTTCGCCGCCGTGCGCAACAACGACAAGGTCGGGCTCCTGCTCTTCTCGGACCGCATCGAGCGCTTCGTGCCCCCAAAGAAGGGGCGCGGGCATGTGTGGCGGGTGATCAAGGAGGTCCTCGACTGCGAGCGACGTGGGACTGGCACCGACCTCGCCGAGGCGCTGTCCTTCCTGTCCAAGGTGGTGCGCCGCAAGGCGGTGGTGTTCCTGGTGAGCGACTTCCTCGCGGAGGCGGACGACCTGGCGACTCCCCTTCGCCTGGTGAACCGGCGCCACGACCTCGTGGTCTTCCACATCAGCGACCCCCGGGAGCGGGCCTTGCCCGACGTCGGCTTCCTCGCTCTCGAAGACGCGGAGTCGGGAGCGTCCGCCTGGATCGACACCTCGAGCCGCTCGGTGCGGGAGCGCTACGAGAGCCAGGCCGAAGCCCGCATGACGGCTCTGGCCACGCGGCTTCGTCGACTGAACGTGGACCTGGTGCAGCTGTCCACCGATCAAGGCGTGGCCGGGCCCCTCACCCGCTACTTCCGCCAGCGCGAGCGGAGGCTGCGATGAAACACGTCCTGGCGCTGCTCGCTCTCGTGGCGGTCCTGCTCCCGGGCTGTGAGCCGGAGGGCGACACGTTCAACGACACCGCGGACGAGGCGGTGACGGTGCGCGGCTGGGTGGACCGGGCCGACGTCGTCCCAGGACGCCCCTTCACCTACACCGTCGAGGTCGAGCAAGCTGACGACGTGCAGTTCGAGCTGCCGGACCCTGGCGCCGGCATCAAGGGCCTGGTGCTGCTCGAGGTGGACAGCGAGCCCGCCCAGAGCGCCGGGGGCCGCACGCTCTACCGCCAGACCTTCGAGCTCAAGGCTCCCCTGCCGGGCACGTTCCTCATCCCCGGGGTGGAGGGGCCCTGGCGGCGCGGAGACGAGGTGGGCACCGCGGGGAGCGGCCCCATCCTCATCGAGGCCAAGCGCACCGGGGGCACCGAAGAGGCAGGCGACGACACACTCCGCGGCCTCAAGGCGGTCGCCCCGCCCGACCCGAACCGCGGGCCCCTGTACGCCGGCGGGCTCGCTCTGACGGCGCTGCTGCTGTTCATGGGCTGGCTGGCGCGACGACGCCATGGTGAGGCCATCGTTCCTCCGCCGCCGCTGCCCAGCGAGGTCGCCCGGAAGGCCCTCAAGGCTCTGGAGCGCAGCGGCAAGGCAGACGAGCCGGACCAGGGACCCTTCGCCTTCGAGGTATCCGCCATCCTGCGCCGCTACCTGGAGGGACGCTTCGGCTTCCCCGCCTGGCGCATGACGACGCCCGAGGTGCTGCGCGCCCTCCCCCAGGAGCTCGCCCGGGAACTCAATCTCGAGGCCGCCGTGCGCACGGTGCTCGAAGCCTCGGACCGGGTGAAGTTCGCCCGGGAGCCCGTGCCGCGCAGCGAGTTCACCCAGTGGCTCGCGTCGGTGCGCCTGGTCATCGACCGCACCCCTCCGCCCCCGGAGGTGGACGCATGAACGCCTGGCGCTTCGCGAACCCCGCCCTGCTCGGCCTCGTGGTCCTGCTGGCGCCGGTGGTCTACGCCTCCCTCGTGGGACGCGGGCAAGGCCGCCTGCGCTTCAGCTCGCTCGACCTGGTGCGGGAAGCCCAGGGTGGCCGCCCCGCCTTGCTGCGCTCTGTCCCGCTGATGCTGCGAGTCGGAGCCATGTTCCTCCTCGTGCTCGCGGTGGCCCGCCCCCAAGGCGGCGTCGTACAGAAGGAGGTGCTGTCCGAGGGAGTCGACATCGCACTGGTGATCGACACGTCGGAGTCCATGCGCGCCATGGACTTCAACCTCGGAGCGAAGTCCGCGACGCGCCTTCAGGTGGTCAAGAAGGTGGTGAACGACTTCATCGGCCGGCGGGTCAACGACCGCATCGGCCTGGTGGTGTTTGGCGAGGAGGCCCTCATCCAGTGCCCCCACACCACCGACTACGGAGTGCTCAAGCAGACCCTCGCGGCGGTGAAGCGCGGCATGGCCGGCGGGAACACCGCCATTGGCAACGCCCTCGGGATGGCCGTGACCAGCCTCAAGGAGCTGCCGGGCGACTCGCGCATCGTGGTGCTGCTGACGGATGGTGAGAACACCACCGGAATCCTGGACCCCCTCCAGGCAGCGCGGGCCGCCGCCACCTACGGCATCAAGGTCTACACCATCGGGGTCGGCAGCACGGGCCGCGCTCGCTTCCAGACCCCCTTCGGCATCGAGTACCAGGAGGTCAGCCTCGACGAGGAGACCCTGGAGGGCATCGCCGAGGCCACCGGAGGCCGATACTTCCGGGCCACGGACACCGAAGGCCTCGAGCGGATCTATGCGCTCATCGACGAGCTCGAGAAGACCAAGGTCGAGGTCCGCGAATACACCGACTACGAGGAGCTCTACCCGCTGCTCCTGTGGCCGGCGCTGCTCCTGCTGACCCTCGACGTGATGCTGCGCACCACCTGGCTGAGGACGCTGCCATGAGCGGCATCGGCTTCGAGCATGTCGAGCTGCTGTGGCTCCTGTGGCTCCTCGTCCCCTTCGGCGCGCTGGTGTGGCTCGCGGCCCGGCGTCGGCGATCTGCGTTGGAGCGGTTCGCAGACCCGGAGATGCTCGAACGGCTGGCGCCGCCGCTGACCTCGGGACGCTCCGCGCTCCGCGTCGGCCTGCTCGGCTTCGCCTTCGTGTGGCTCATCGTCGCCCTCGCCGGGCCCACCTGGGGCTTTCACTGGGAGGACGTGCGACGCCGAGGCGTGGACCTCGTGGTGGCGCTGGACCTCTCGCGCTCGATGCTCGCGGAGGACAGCAAGCCCGATCGTCTGACCGCTGCGAAGCGGGAGATTCGCGACCTGATCGACCTGCTACGCGGGGACCGGGTCGGACTCGTCGCCTTTGCGGGCACCGCTTTCGTGCAGTGCCCTCTCACCCTCGACTACCACGCGTTCGAGCTCTTCCTCGACAAGATGGACCCCAACTGGGTGCCCGTGGGCGGCACGGACCTTGCGGCGGCAGTGCGCGTCTCGATGGAGGCGTTCCCCGAGAACGAGCGCTCCGGCAAGGCCGTGCTCCTCATCACCGACGGGGAGGACCACTCCGGCGAGCTGCAAGCGGCCGCCGAGGAAGCCCGCCAGCAGGGCGTTCACGTCTTCGTGGTGGGCATCGGCAACCGCGAGGGGGCGCCCATTCCCGACGGCCGCGGCGGCTTCGTGAAGCAGAACGGCAAGGTCGTGCTGAGCAAGCTCGATGAGCCGGCGCTCAAGGAGTTGGCTCTCACGACAGACGGCACCTACGTGCAGTCGGTGGCCGGGGACCTGGACCTGCGCACCATCTATCTCGACGACATCAAGGGGACGCTGGAAGCGCGGGAGCTCTCCAGCTCGCGCCAGCGTCGCGAAGAGGAGCGGTTCCAGTGGGCGCTGCTCCCCGCCATCCTCCTGCTCCTCCTGGAGGGGCTGACCGGAGCCGGACGCAGTCGCGGGGCTGCCCGGGTCCTCAGGCAGGGGTCCTCCACAGCGACGGTGATCCTGAGCACGATGCTTCTGGGACTCCTCATGACTCCCGCTCCGGCGTTGGCCTGGTCCCTGTTCGGCTCCGAGTCGCCGGTCGAGCTGGGGCACGAGGCCTACGAGAAGAAGGACTGGCAGGGGGCGTACGACCACTGGAGCGAGGCGCAGCAGGCCAACCCCAACGACCGACGCCTCGACTACAACGTGGCTCAGGCCCTCTACAACCTCGAGGACTACCCCGGCGCGGAGAGCCAGTTCCTCGCGGCCACCGCCACCGACGCCACCGCCCTGGCTGCCGATGCGTTCTACGGCGCCGGGAACGCCGCCTTCCAGCAGGGGCGCTACCCCGACGCCATCAGCCACTTCGAGGCGTGCCTCAAGCTGCGGCCCGAGGACGAGGACGCCGAACACAACCGCGACCTCGCGCAGCGTCGCTACGAAGAGCTGATGGAGCAGGCCCAGCAACAGCAGGAGAACAGCGACCAGCAGGAACCTCCGCCCGAGGACGGGCAAACGGACGAGCAGGAGCAGGGCGAAGAGGACCAGCAGGGCGAGAGCGAGCAACAGCAACAGGATCAGCAGCAGGGCCAGGCAGGCGAGCAGGACGAGCAGGCGCAAGACGGGCAAGCCGAGAACGACGGCGAGAACCCCGAGGAGCAGGAGCCGTCCGATGGCAGCGAGGGCCAGCAAGAGCAGGAGAACCAAGAACAGCAGGAGCAGCAGGAAGGTGGCGCCGCCGAAGCCGCGGACATCGACCGCAGCTCGGAGGCCGGCGACGACACACCCGCCGACGGCGCCGTATCCTCCTCCACCGAAGAGGCCGAAGGCGATGACCGCCCCAGGGCCGTGGTGGAGGGTGCCCTGACCGAAGAACAGGCCGAGCAGCTCCTCAAGGCGCTGGAAGCGGACCAGTCGAACCGACGCGAAGAGCGCACGGAGCGCGAAGCGAAGCGTGGTCGGCGCGCGGCGGGCAAGGACTGGTGATGGTTCGTACTCTCATCGTCAGCTTCGTCGTCGCCGTGTGCATCGGGCTCCCTGGCCTGGCGAGGGCCCAGAGCGTCACGCTCGTGTGTGACCGGCCCATCGTCGCGCTCAACGGGTCAGCCACGGTCGAGGTGGTGGTGCAGGGCGGCACGAACATCACGGGCAACCCGAGCTTTCCCCGCAGCAACGGATTCGCGCTGGCGTTCGCCGGGCAGTCCAGCTCCTTCCAGATGGCGCGGGGCAGCGTCTCCCAGTCGGTCACCTACAGCTACCGCCTCACTGCCAAGACGGTGGGCGACTGGACCCTCGGGCCGGCCGAGGTGAGCATGGGGGGCAAGAAGCTGAAGAGCGCCCAGCTCGAGCTGAAGGTGGTGAAGGGCAACGCCAACGCCAACAGCGCCGCCGCCGCGCCCCCCGCCGGGGCCGAGCACTACGCCCGCGCCAGAGTCAGCAACCCAACCCCCTACGTGGGTGAGGCCTTCACGTGGTTCCTCGAGGTGGGTAGCTCGGGCAGAGTGCGCCAGCCGAGCTTGCCGGGGCTGCCCGACTTCGACGGCCTGAGCTCCGAGCCCGGCATCGAGCCACAGTGGACCAACACGCGGGTGATGCGGGATGGGCGGCGCCTCGAAGTGTTTACCGCGGGACTGCCCGTCTTCGCGGTGGAGTCGGGGACGACCACCATCGGGCGAGCGGCCGTGACCCTCCCGGAGGTGCTGCGCGGACAAGGGCTCTTCGCCCGGGTGCGCGACCTTCAGTTGGAAGCGAAGGCCGTGCCGGTCAGCGTCCGAGCGCTGCCGGCCCGCAAGCCCAAGGACTTCAGCGGCGCAGTGGGACGCTTTACCTTGCGGGCTACCCCCGACACGACCGAGGTGAACGCAGGAGAGACCCTGACGTTGACGGTGCGGCTGAGCGGGACCGGGGCGCTCCGAGCACCCGAGCTCGTCACGAACCTGCCCGACACGTTGCGCGTGTACGACGAAGACCCGGACGTGCAGGTCTCGCTCGTCGATGGCGAGGTCCACAGTCGCGCGATCTTCCGCAAGGCCATCGTGCCCCTGGAGCCAGGCACGTTCACCGTGCCGCCCCTGCGATTCACCTACTTCGACCCCACGTCCGGGAGCTACCAGACCGCCGCCAGCACCCCCATCGTGGTGCAGGTGACGGGAGCCGCCGTCGCCGAGCCCACGGTGGCTCGCAGCGAGGGCATCGCAGCGGGCAAGGAGGGCGTGGAGATCCTGGCGTCGGACATCCTCCCCCTTCGCACCGGAGACCGCCTGATGGGGCGTCAGGGGGTCGGCCTGGGCAGCCCAATCATTCTCGCCCTGCTGCTGCTTCCGTTGTTGGGATTCGGAGGCGCCGCGGCGCTGCGGGCCCGGGATCAGGCCGCGGGATCCGACCGGGGGCGACGCGCCGCGCTGGGCAAGGAGGCGAAGGCCGCCCTGAAGCGCGCCGGAGACGCAGCGAAGAGTGGGAGTCACGAGGAGGCCGAGAAGGCAGTCCGCGATTGGCTCACGACCCGCATGGAGCGGTCGGGCGCGAGCCTGTCCGCTGGGGAGGCCGCGGCCGCCCTCACCTCGGCTGGATGCCCCGCCGCGCTCGCCCAGGGACTGTCCGCGCTCCTGGAGCGGTCGGAGGGCGTGCGCTACGGCGGCGAGTCGCCGGGGACCCTCGCCGACGACTACGCGACCTGGGTCGCTGCGGCCCAAGGAGGCTGGCGATGAAGACTCCCCTGCTCCTCCTCCTGGTCACGGCGCTCCTCCTGCCGAGCCTCGGGTCGGCCACGCCCCAGTCCGACGGCTGCGTCACCCAATACAACGAGGGCGCCTACGCCGACGCTGCGGCGTGTTTCCAGGGACTCGAGGCCGAGGGCCACCTCACGGGAGACCTGCTCTACGACCAGGGCAACGCCTGGTACCGGGCGGGCGAGCTCGGGCAGTCCATCCTCGCGTGGCGCCGGGCGATGCTCCTCATGCCCCGGGACGGCGATCTCATCGCGAACCTCGACGCGGCACAGGAACGCACCCGCGACGAGATTCCGACTCCACGTGCCCGGGGCTTCGTTCTCGGTGCCCTGCTGCTTCCGGTGGACCGGATGTCTGCGAGCGAGCTGTTGCTCCTCGGCGCACTCGGCTGGGCCCTGCTCTTTGGCGTGGGGGCGGTGCGCCTGCGGCGCGAGTTCCCGGGGGCGGCCGGACTGATGGCTCTGGGCGCGCTGTGCGCGGTCCTTGGTCTCGGAGGCTGGCTCTTCACCACTTGGGAAGAAGCCAACCACCCCGTGGCCGTCGTCCTCCTCGATGAAGTGACCGTGCGGTCGGGACGGGATCTGGGCAGCCGAGACCTCCTCGTCCTGCACGAGGGTGCGCAGGTCATCGTGGCCGAGGCCGACGCCGAGTGGGTGCAGGTCGGAATCGTCGACGGGCCGCGAGGGTGGGTCCCAGCAGAGTCGGTCGGCGTCGTTGAGTTATCCTCCGCCGACCGTGAGACCCGGTAGGCCCGGTCCTACTTCGCGGACTGAACCGGACGCATGACGTCCAGCCCGAGGACACCGATGAAGCGTTGGCTCTCCCCCCTGATTCTCCTGCTCTGCATGGCTGTCGCCACCCCCGCCCTGGCGGGCCAGGTGAACATGAAGAAGCTCAAGAAGTGGCCCGACTCCGACAAGGTGTTGGCGCGCTCCTTCGACGTCTGGATGACGGACGACGAGGTGAAGGTCTTCGAGAAGCTCACCTCGACTGAGGAGCGCCAGCAGTTCCTCGAGCAGGCGGGCTACTGGCAGATGTGGAAGGGCATCGAGGACGAGATGATGCCGCTCGTCGTCAAGGGGGACGTCGTCAAGGGGATGAACCAGGACGAGGTCTACATGTGCTGGGACAAGCCCGTGAAGATCCGGAAGGACTTCAAGAAGGACGCCTACGTCGACATCCTCTACTACACCTTCGAGATCGACCGAAAGGGCAACGAGTTCCTCCTCGTCGAGGGCTCTCCCACCGCCTACAAGAACGACGAGGTCACCTACTACGTCTACATGGACAACGGCACCGTCTTCGCGGTGGTCGAGGCTGGTCAGGAGGAGGGCGTCCTCGACGACTTGCTCGAGGAGAAGAAGAAGGCCGCCGAGGAGAAGGACGCCGCGCGCCCCGTGGTCTCCGAGGACGACGCTCCCTCCTGGGACGACGCCGGGGAAGCCAAGGAAGGCGACGCCAAGGAAGGCGACGCCAAGGAAGGCGACGCCAAGGAAGGCGACGCCAAGGCGAAGGAAGCCTCTGACTAGATCAGGAGGCGGGTTCCCACCCGTGAGTCGCGCCGCCCCGCGCCCCCCGGACTGCTAGGCTCGCCCAGTCGATGAGCCTCTATCTACGTGACTATCGGCTGATATTCGAAGCCACTCGAGAGGGCGTACTCGCGATCGGGCAACGGGGGATCCGGGACGCCAATCCCGCCCTGTGCAGCCTTCTCGGATACACCCACAGTCAACTGCTTCGAGTCAGCGTGCTCGACCTGCTCACCGCCGGCTCCAAGGTCGTGCTTGAGCGGCAACTCAGCGCGCAGGCCAGCTCCCCGTCTCCCCACTTTGCGTTTCCGCTCCTGCTCGTCGACCGACGCAGTGGAGCGGTCCCCGTCACCGCACGCCTGCTGCGATGTGACGGTGGCTGGCTGATCTTCATCGAAGAGGCTCCCGGAGAAGATGACGTCACCGAGGTGGGGCGCACCCCCGTGGCCCGCCCCGAGGCGCGAGACCGCTACCGGCAGCTGGTGGAGCACCTCGCCGATGGGCTCATCACCCTCAACGACGTCGGCGACCTCCTCTTCGTGAACCGTGCCTTTGCGCAGATGCTCGGCATCCCTGCCCGAAGCCGGCTGGTCTCTCGACCGTTGCTCGATCTGGTCGTCCCCGAAGACCGGGAGCGCGTCGCCCGTGGGGTCCGGCGCTGGGAGGAAGGCGAGCCCACGCGGTTCGAGGCGAGCCTGCGGCACGCGGACGGGAGTGAAGTCCCCGTGCTCCTCAGCGGCCGCTCCGTGCCCCCGAGCATGGAGGGACTGCCCCCTGGACTCCTGGTGCTGGTGACCGACTTCGCCGAGCGACGCGCGCTGGTCGAGAAGCTCGCCCTCACCCGACAGATGGAGGCCCTCTCCTCTCTGGCCGGCGGCATCGCCCACGACTTCAACAACCTGCTCACCGGAATCCTGGGGAACGCGTCGGCGATCCGGTCTCTCACGGCTCCCACGGACCGGGTCTCCGACCTCGCCCTCGGCGTCGAAGAGTCTGCGGAGCTCGCGGCCCGACTGACCCAGCGACTGCTGGCGGTGGTCCGCGGGCAGGCTCCCAATCGGGAGTTGCTGGACGTGGGCGTGCTCGTGAAGGAGACCCTGCATCTCCTCGAGCGGGTCATCCCCGAGTCCATCGTCATCGAGACGCACTTCGCCGACAACGTCCCCCCGGTGCTCGCCGACCAGAGCCAGCTCCAGCAGGCGATTCTCAACCTCTGCATCAATGCGCGGGACGCCATGATGTCCCACTCCGGCGGCGGCGCGCTGAGGCTCTCCGTGGGTGCCGATCTTCTGAGCAAGCCCCTGGATGACGGCGATGTGGCGCAGGAGCCCGCGGTGGCGCTGCGCGTCGCCGACACCGGCCCGGGGGTGCCCGAACAGCTTCGGCGACGCATCTTCGACCCCTTCTTCACCACGAAGGGGCTGGGACGAGGAATGGGCCTGGGGCTCTCCAGCGTCTTCAACCTCGCGGAGGCCCACGGCGGCGCTGTCGATGTCGACCGCGCGCCGCGGGGCGGTGCCCAGTTCACCCTCCGCCTCCCAGCCCTTCCAGGGCGCCACGCCGAGCCAGACTCCCGGCCAGCGAGCCGCCCCCCCCTGCCGCTGCTCCGTGGGTCCGGAACCGTGCTGCTCGCCGAGGACGAGACCGGAATCCGCAAGATGGTCGCCTCCACCCTGACGAACCAGGGATACACGGTGTTGGCGGCAGCAGATGGGCGCGAGGCTCTCGAGCTCTATGAGGAGCACGGCCCCGCGATCGACCTCCTCGTGCTCGACGTGCGGATGCCTCACGTCGACGGGACCGAAGTGCTCCGGCAAATCCGTGCCCAGGACCCGCTGGTCCCCGCGGTGCTCTCCTCCGGGTTCATTCCCGAGGAGAAGGAGGCCCAAGCACTCCCCGAGCGCATCTCCTACCTCCCCAAGCCCTACCGGATGCCCGACCTGCTGTTCGTCGTCGGCCGAGCAATGGCCGGACCGCCCAGCGGCGAGTACACGCAGGTCACACCCACCGGCGACGTGAGGGTCATCGGGGTCACTGACGAGCATGGGACCGTCGCCCCCGCGGGGAAGGGATTCGATCCCGGGCGCACCCTCACCGAGGGAGAGATGCCCGCGATTCTCACGGACTTCGCCCACCTTCTGGGCGACTGATCAAGGGCGCTGCTCGCCAGGGTCTCTGGTGGGACCCACTCACGCGCCGGCGACGACCACCAGGACCAGCTCCCAGGACGCGAGCACCGAGCCCCCATCGCTCACGATCTGCATGGGGAACACGAACACCTGGTCCTGCGGAATCAGCGACACCCCTGGGAACAGAGTCAAATCGAAGGTCACTGTGGTGCCCACCGTGACGTTCGGGGCCACCGCAGGCTGGATGTCCACGACGAAGTCCAGCGGGTCGTCATCCACTTCGAGGGTCAGATCGAACTGCCCCGAGTCGGTCAGGGCCTCGATGCCGTCGATGACGAAGGTGGTGACCTGACTGTCGAGCCCCACGAACACCATGGGCTCGACGGTGCCGTTGCCGTCGAGGTCCGCCAGTGAGCCGGTCTGATTCGCGAGGCCGTTCATCTGAGCCTGGGGCGTGGGGTCGGTGCCGATGCCGATGAACTTCGCGCCCAGGCTGTCCGCGGCGGTGACCACTGAGCTGAGCCCCGCGGCCGGAGAGCCCCCGGTCGGGTAGGAGAAGGTGGCGGGCTGATCCGCGTCACGCATCAGGTTGTCGGTCGTGTACACGAGAATGGGCACCGACCCGGCCCGGAACCCGGCGCCACCGATGGTGCCCGTTCCGGGGGTCCCCGGCGCGTTGGAGCCGGTGGCCGAGCCGCCGAAAGCGTCGCTGGCGCTGGCGATGAACGGGGGCACGTCGCTGTTGTCGGCGGTGCCGAAGGTCTGGTCGAGGACGTTGTCCCCATCCATGTCGTACCCGACTCCCGTCAGAGACTGGTAGAGCGCTTCCAGGCTCGACTCCGGGAAGTCGCCCCCGTCGTGGTAGATGGGCGTCAGCCCGTCCAGAGCCTGCTGTACGAGCGCCGTGCTGGTGGTGATCTGCTGGTTCAGGGTGAAGGGCTTGTCGTTGAACCACCAGAACCCGAACGGGTCCAGCGCGTAGTCCTGGAACTCCGCGACGCCAAACGCCAGGTCCGGGATGGTGATGTCCGAGACCACGTCGCTGAAGTTGTCCGCCATGCCCTCGAGTTCGTCCGTCATCGAGCACGTCGAGTCCAACACGAACAACACGTCCGCCTGGATGATCTCGGGCGTGAAGGGCACCTGCAGCGTGGTGTTCGCGCGGGGAGTGAGCTCGGCGTAGTACCCGGTGATGACGGAGGCAGCGTTGGTGGGGTTGGTGCCCGCGGCGATCTCGGCGAGGTCCGTGAAACCGTCGCCGTCGGTGTCCCGGTTGAAGGGGTCGGTGCCGTGGCTGGGCTCGATGTTGTCGTTGATCCCGTCGTTGTCCGAGTCGGCGTCCTCGAAGTCGTAGAAGCCGTCGTTGTCGGAGTCCAGCGGGTTGGAGGGATCCGGGCCGATCTCGTCGGGGTCCAGGATTCCGTCGCCGTCCGCGTCGTCGTCGAGGTACGAGGGGACGCCGTCCCCGTCGGGGTCATCGTAGCCCTCGAGCTCGTCGGAGACTCCATCGCCGTCGCTGTCGAGGTCTTCGTGGTCGGGAAGCCCGTCCCCGTCGCTGTCCGGAGGGTCTCCGTCGGTGCCCGCCTCGATGGAGTCCGGGATGCCGTCGCCGTCGTTGTCCGTGTCCGCGGCGTCGTGCACGCCGTCGCCGTCGAGGTCTCCCGCCCCCTCGGTGCTGTCCGGAATGCCGTTGCCGTCGCTGTCCGCGTCGAGGAAGTCCGGGATGTCGTCGCTGTCGCTGTCGATGGGCGAGGTGTTGGGGTCGCTGTCCCCCGCCTCGAGGCTGTCCGGCAGGCCGTCATCGTCGCTGTCGAGGTCGTCCGCGTTCGCGGCGCCGTCCCCATCGGCGTCGTCCTCGCCCTCGTGGATGTCGAGGATCGTGTCGCCGTCACGGTCCCCGGGGGCGGACGCGTCGTCGTCATCCCCGGAGGCGTCGTCGTCGTCGCTCCCGACGAGGTCGTCATCGTCGCCCGAGGGGTTCCAGCCGTCGCCGCCCCACGGGTTCTGACAGCCGGTCAGGGCGAGGAGCAAGACGAAGGGCAGACACCGGAGGGCGAAAAGCATGAATCGAGGCTAGAAGCGGGCCTCGACAACCGTCAAGGCTCAGTGAATGGGCTCAGTTCGGGAACAGTGGAAGCGCCCGGCGCAGAGGCGAATGGCTCCAGAGCGAGACGAAATTGTTCCATCGATGAGTACCGACGATCCGGGTCCTTGGAGAGCGCTCGGATGAGGATTCCATCCAGTCCCTTGGGCACCTTGCCCGGCTCGAGAGCAAGGGAGGGCGGCTCCGGCGGCTCCTCCATGGTCTTCCAGAGCAACTCCTCCATCGTGGACGCCAGGAACACCGGCCGCCCGGTCAGCAGGTGATACGCCGAAGCTGCCAGCGAGTACTGGTCTGCGCGGTGGTCGGCGCCCCCTCCTTCCAGAACCTCGGGCGCCACATAGAGGGGCGTCCCCATCACCGTGCCCACCGCGGTGAGGTTGGCGTCGGAGTTGCTCATCCTGGCGGCGGTCTTGCCGAGGCGGCGGCCACGGTCTCCGCGCTGGGTGTTGCCGTCGGTGACCTTACGGGCGATGCCGAAGTCGAGGACCTTCACGACCTCGCGGCCGTCGGCGGTGCTCGCCAAGAACAGGTTGTCCGGCTTGATGTCGCGGTGGATGAGGTCCCGGGTGTGGGCTTCGGCGAGCGACTCGCAGGCGTAGCAGACCCACCGGCACACCCGAGAGAACTCCTGGGGCCCCATCTTGTCGAGTTGTTCCTGAAGTGAGAGGCCCTCGAGGTACTCCATCACGTAGAAGAGCTGACCCTGCTGGGTGACGCCGAAGTCGAAGACCTGCACGGTGTAGGGGGACCGAAGGAGCGAGGTCTCTCGCGCTTCGCGCTCGAAGCGTCGGCGCAACGCGCCGGAGGTGTCCCGGTCGGGATTGACGATCTTGATGACGCAGGGACGCCCCAGGTCCCGGTGCCAGGCCAGGTAGACGACCCCCATGGCACCGCGACCCAGCTCCTTCTTGATCTTGTAGCGGCCCAGCGACCGCGCCGAGATCAAGCGCTGGTGCATGGCGTGGATCATGTCCGACGCCACGAGCCCCACGCCGGCGATGGCGAACAGCGGAAACAGGTTGGCTGCGAGGTACCCCATGGTGTCGGCGTTGCCGAACCAGGCGCGGTAGTCCCCTCCCGCGGGTCCGAACAGGAAACAGGTGATCGGATAGGAGAGGACCAGGAAGGACACCACGGGGATGTGCTTCATGGCGGGGCCCGGGACCAGGATGGTGCGGGCCATGACGAGCAAGGTCGTGCCCGCGACGTACGGGCTCGCAGTGCCGCCCGTGGCCGCGGTCATGTATCCCAGAGCGAGACCCGGGGGCGCGAAGATGAGCCAGTCCATGGCCGCCACCGGCAAGCGGCGAGCGGCTCGCAGGAACACCCACAAGGCCACGAACCACAGCGTGATGCCGAAGCGGAGCACCAGGAACCCGGCGAGGGGGAGCTCGGGACGCCAGCTCTGCGCCGCAAGGAAGTCCACGACTCCGAACAGGGGCGACAGGATTGCGCCGAACATGGCAGCGGTGAGGAGGCGGGTGCGGAACAGCTCGTCGGTCTCGCGACGGTGCCGAGCTCCGAGGTTCTCTCGGATCTGAGTCTGACCCGCAGCACCGGCGCTCGAGGAAGCGCGCCTCGCGAGGTTCGGCGCTTTGCCCCGAGCCATCTCAGGGGTCCCCGAAGCGCACGATCTTCTTGACCGTCTCTCCGTCGCGGACCTTGAAGCTGACGCTCTTCTTCTCTGCGGGTACGCAGCTTCCGCAATGGAACTCGAGCTTGTGCGACCCGGCGGAGACCTCCAGGCCGATCTTCGGGGTCTGGCCGATGTACGCCCCGTCGAGATACAGGTTGGACCAGGGCTTGCTGTTGGCGTCGAGCTTCCCGCTGCCCGTCGCTGCCACCGGTGCCGGGGTCGGCTCCGGGGTCGGATCTGGCTTTGGCGCAGGTGTGGGGTCCGGCCTGGGCGCGGGCGTGGGGTCTGGCTTCGGCGCGGGCGTGGGGTCTGGCTTCGGCGCAGGCGCAGGCGTGGAGTCCGGGATCGGGGCCGGGGTCGGATCGGGGAGCGGAGGCGTGGGGTCGGTCTCCACGACCCCATCCCCGGCGAGATCAGCTCGGAGAACGGGCGAGTCCCCGGGATCGACCGTGGGACTGGTGACCTCCGGGCCGGGGGCGTCGTCGCTCGGGATGAGCAGGAACGCCACCAAGGCGAGCAGGAGGGCCGCGGTGACCAGGAGGATCGGCAGCGGCGACTTCTTCCGCTTGATCGTCTTCTGAATCCTGGTGGCGTCGATGGGGGCCGGGCGGGCGGCCCCCTCTCCCTCCGTCGCAAAGAAGTCCGCGGTCATGGGCCCAATGGGCGGCGGTGGACTGGAGCCCGCCACGGCGAGGGTCTCCGCGTAGGCCCCAGCGGACCCGGCCGAGGCGACGGGAGCCGGGGATCCCGGGGTAGAGCCGCCGAGGTACTGGACGTCCCCCGTGTCCAGGGTCTCGATGCCCCCGGTCTCGCCCTGGGACGACCCCGCGCCGAGCACCACGAGGGGCGCCGGCGGGCCATCCGGGCCCCAGGTGTCGTTGGCGGTGGGCGCCGGGAGAATCGACTCCCCTTCCTCTTCGAGCCACTCACTGAGGGTCGGTCCGGGCGGGAGCCCGCGCTTCACCTCCCGCAGAGCCTTCTCGATCGCTCCTGCAGACTCGAAGCGCCCCTCGCGGTCCTGAGACATGCACTTCTCCACCAAGGGGGCGAGAGGCGGGAGGCGCTTGGCGACCTCCGCCACGGCGGACTCGGAGTTGGCGTTGAGCACCGCGTGCATGATGGCGAGGAGGTTGTCGCCCTTGAACGGCACATCGAGCGTGACCAGCTCGACCATGATGCTGCCGAGCGAGAAGAGGTCGGAGCGGGCGTCGAGCTTCTCGCCGGTCACCTGCTCGGGCGACATGTAGACCGGAGTGCCCTTGGTCACGTCCGCCGCCGTGGTCTTGTAGAGGTTGCTGTCCGCCTTCGCGATGCCGAAGTCCAGGACCTTGACGTCCCCGCCCCGGCTGACGATGACGTTGCCCGGCTTCAGATCACGGTGCACCAGATTCATGGGCTGGCCGTCGCGGCTCGACAGTGTGTGGGCGAAGTGCAGCCCCCTGCAGATGCCCGCGAGGATCTCGACGATGACCGAGGGTGGAAGCTCGATCCGTTGGCGGCGCGCCCTCTCGAGGAGCGCGTCCAGGGTCCACCCATCCACGAACTCCATGGCCATGAAGTAATGGTTCTGGACCGAGTTGAACTCGTAGATCTCGACGATGTTCTTGTGGCGGAGCTGGCCACCGAGGCGGGCCTCGTTGATGAGGCTGCGCACCATCCGCTCGTCCTCCGTGAGGCGAGGATCGAGCCGCTTGAGCGCCACGTCCTTCTCGAAGCCCATGGGACCCGAGAGCACCGCGCGATACACCTTGGCCATGCCGCCCTCACCGAGGAGGCACATGAGGCGATAGCGACCGAAGGGGATCCCTTCAGAAATCAAACTGGTAGCGCTCCCCTCGGTCCATCAGCAACGTCGCATTCTACGTGCGCAACCCGCCGGCGGCCACCGGGCCCGACAGCGTTCAACCGCCAGCGAGGGCTCTGGCAATGGCTCCCGCTGCGCTCCGCGCCTCCTTGGCGCTCACCACTTCGTCGGACGCCTCCCAGCGTTCCGCGAGTGCGTCGAGGATTTCGATGGCGCCATACCGCGCATCAGCTGACGGCGGAAGCGCCCGGAGGCCTTCACGGAGGTGCGCCCGGGCGGCCGCGTCGTCGTGTCCCGCCTCGCACAGCGCCAGGGTCAGGGAGAAGGGACCGCGCAACCAGACAGGGGGGGCTCCGTCACCATCCTCCAGGGCCCGCAGCTGCTCGCGACCCTGCAGACCGCGACCTCGTTCAGCCTCGAGTCGCGCCAGATTCAGGACCGCGAGGCGAGGCCCGGGGCCCGGGACCAGGTGGAGGAGCGCGGCGCTCTCCCCGTAGTGATGGGCAGCGGCTTCCAGGGCTCCGCGTCCGCGGTACAGCTCGCCCAACTCGTTGTGGGCCCGGGCGACCATCGGGTGACGCCCCAGAGCGCTCGCGAGGCGGGTGCACTCGGTGAGATGGGTCAAGGCGTCCTCGGTGCGACCCGCCCGACGCTCGGCCCATCCGAGGTCATAGAGCGCGGTGACGATGGCCGACCGGTGATGGGCCGCCCTCGCGCTGTTGACGGCCTCTCGATGGTGGGCCATCGCTCCCGTCATGTCCCCCGCCCTCGCTGCCAGGACCCCGAGGCTGCCTGCGATTGCGTACCGGTCCTGGGGGCGCGTCGCCACGCGCAGCGACTCTGCAGACCAATCCGGCAGCTCGATGTCCGTGAGGCTCTGGGCTGCTTCCTGGAGGGCAGCGAGCCCCCGGCTGGTCTCTCTCGCCGCCGCCGGGTGTGGCAGATGACTCGTCAGGACCTCGATGCCCTCGACCAGCCGTTGCGCCGCGTCCCGGGGTCGCCGGGCTCCCAGCAAGGCGCGGCCCCAGCCGATGAGCAGCCGCCCGTGAGGGAGGCCATCGGCGACGAGCCCGCCATCGGCAAGGCCCTCGTAGAACCCAATCGCTTCCTCGTATCGCGCCCGAAGTCTCGCAACCTCGGCCCCCGCCTCGAGGGCCGCGCGACGCGTGCGATCGGGGGCGGACGCAACAGAGGACAGCGCCAGCAGACGCGCCGCGTCCCCGAGCCGTCCGGCGTCCCGCGCCCGCAGACCGGCCACGAGGGCGGGGCCGGGCAACTCGTCGTCGGCTCCGCTCAACTCCAACAGACGCACCGTGCTCTCCGCCAGTCGATCGCGCGCCGGGGCCTCCCACCCCAGGATGAAACGAGCCAGCTCCCGCGCGCGGCGTCGCCCGCGACGGCTGGCTCCGAGTCGCGCCAAGACCAGGTCCCTCAGCGAGGGGTGCTCCCAGGCCAGCTGATCACCGACGACGTGCGGCGGTTCGGCGAACACGCCCGCCGCGATGAGTTCATCGAGCGCTTCGTCCACCGCCGAAGACGCGGCGTCCGTGCCCAGGACCGTGAGGCCCTCCACGGCGTCGTCCACCAGGAACTGAAGCCCGAGACCGGCCGCCACGTCGAGCAAACGCTCGGCCAGGTCCGGGGCCGACGCCGCGCGGGTGGCGGCGTCGATGCGATGACCCCAGAGCTCTCGGAGACTTCCCGGCAGAGCGTCCCGCAAGTCCATCCCCCCGACGATCCCCATCCGAGAGCCGACGGGGACGAGCTGTTCGCCGGCCTCGAGGTGACGAATGAGCTGGAGCGCGACCAGCGGGAGTCCGGCGGCCTTCGCCGCGACGGCCCCCGACGCTTGAGGGGTCAGTGGGAGGTTCGCCTCGACGATGGCCACGATGGACGGGTCGGGCAGCCGCTTGAGGGGAAGCTGAACCACGACGTCCGAGACGGCCAGGCCCGCGCCGGCCACAGTGCTCCACTCCCCCGAGGACTCCCCGCGCCGCGCCCGGGTGACCATCACCCAGACCGGATACGGGTCCAGACGCTGCGCCGCGGCGAAGCTGGCGAGCCAGCCCTGCGCGGCGGGCCCCCCGCTCTCGAAGTCATCGAGGGACAACACGACGGGGCGCTCGCGGGAGACGAGACGGAGAAACCGCTCCACGAGGGCATCGGACCAACCGGCCTCACTGTGTGAGTGCCCCGCGTCACTCTCGGGGCGCAGCCAGGCGATGAGCGCGGCGCGCTCCTCGTCCGAGAGGGTGGCGCCGGCCCCGGACAGCGTGCCCGCGAGGCGCTGGCGGAGGTGGTCGAGGCCAAGGCTGCGGCTCCCGAGAAGGTCTTCGATCGACTGCCTCAGCGGGGCCAGAGAGGCGACTCCGGCGACCGCCGCCCCCCGACCGACGTGAGCGCGGGCGGTCTCAGCGAGGCCGGCGACGAACTCGGCCACCAGCCGCGAGCAGCCGACTCCTTCGACTCCCTCGACGAACACAATCCCGCCTCGCCCCCCGGCGACGTCGTTGAAGTGTCCGTGCAGACGAGAGAGCTCTTCGTCACGGCCCAGAAAGGGCTCACGGGGAACCAATTGACCGGTCGCGATGGTCGGCGGAAGCTCAACAACCGCCGCGCTGGGCAGGGTGGGAACCGCCGCGCGCGGAGACCTCGAAGGGGCGCCCTGCGCCTTCCGGAGAGCATCCCGCATGGCGGCCGCCGAGGGATAGCGGTCGCGGGGGTGCTTCGCGAGGGACCTCTGGACCACGTCGATGACCAACGCGGGGACCTCCAGGTGGGCGGCGGGGCTCAGGCGGGGCGCGACCCGGAACGCGTGACTGCGCATCACCTCCATCACGGGTCCCGTGAACGGAGGACGGCCCGAGAACCACTCGTACAGGATGATGCCGACCGCATAGACGTCCGACTCGGGGCGCACGGGCTGGCCGAGGGCCTGCTCCGGGGACATGTACAGCGGGGTCCCGACGACGGTGCCCTCGCGGGTGAGCGGGTCGTCGCCGTCGTCCTCGCCGGAGAGCACGGCCGCGATTCCGAAGTCCACCAGCACCAATTGGGTTGGGTCGCCATCCCGAATGAGCATGTTGGCGGGCTTGAGATCGCGGTGGAGCACGTCCCGCGCATGGGCCGCGGCCAGACCGGTGAGCATCCCATCGGCTGCATCGAGGAACGCGCCGACCGGTGGAGAGGTTCGTGCCCACGCGCCCACAGTCGGCCCCGGGACCAACTCCATGACGAGGAAGGGATCCCCGTCCTCGGTCTCGCCGTAGTCGTGCACCTGAACAACATGCGGGTTACGAATTCGAGCGACGGCCCGCGCCTCCCGGTGCAGGCGCCGCCGCGCCCGACCGTCGACGTCTTCGCCCCGCAAGACCTTGATGGCCACATCGCGGTCCAGGAGGCGCTGGCGACCGCGATACACGCTCCCCATGACGCCGCCGCCGACGTGGTTCACCACTTCGTAGCGGCCCGCGAGGATGGTGTTCAGGAACGGATCAACCCCCTCCACGACTATCGGCAGCCCCCTCCGCGCTCGCGGCGCTCCTCGGCGGGGCGCTTTGCGAACACCCCCAGCGCAATGGGCACAGGCGTGCCGCCCGGTTCATCCACCTGAAGACCGCCACTTCGCACGACCAGCTGCGAACTGGGTCCACCGTCCAGATTGAGTGCGTTCTTGCAGCCCAGGCCGGTCAGGTACTTCGCGAGGTCCGCGGCACCGACGGAGTCCGCGGTCACCAGGGCGACCACCTTTCCGCTCGACTTCGTGCAAACCGCGGTGCGACGCGCGGACTGCGGCTTGAGCGCGAGGGGCTGACTGTCGACGACGAGCCGCGGCCCCACCTGGAAGGCCTGCTTCGTTCCGCTTCCGCCGCCGTAGTCGCTGGTGTGCACGATGTGGGCACCCGCCCCGTCGGTGTAGAACACCCCCCAGTCGGCCCGGCGAAGCGCTTGACGCTGCGCGCCGTCCACAACCAGAAGCCCCATGGGCGAGCCGTCGACGTCGAAGAAGGGTCCGTTGAGCACGGCGGCGGCTCCGGTGGCCTCGACGAACTCCTGAGCCGTCATGGCTTCGCGCTCGTGGTCGCGAGAGTCGAGGACGCGGAGCTCGGCGGACAGCAAATCGATCTCGAGTTGGTGCGCCTGACCCGCTCCCGGAATCGTCACGCGCTGATAGACGAGGTCGGCGTCGCCAGCGTCGCCTCCAGCCTCTCCGAAACAGAGCAGAGAGAGCACGCCGAGCATCCAGGCGGAGCGGCGTGGCACCGTCAAGGAGCCGCGCCTCGCGTTGCTTCGAGGGCAGCCCGAGCGCGCTCCAGCCCCTCCTCCCAACGGTTGAGGCGCGCGATGCTCTCGACGAGCCGGCTCCATCCGGCGGGGTCGCGGTCCCGGTTGATCTCCTCTACGTCAGCCTTCACTGCGTCGAGCTCCTCCTGCCGCTGACTGGCTTGGCCCGCAATGTCGTGCCAGGGGCCCGACTCTTCCTCGGGGCGCGCAGCCTCCAGCTCCCGGAGGAAGCTTCGCAGGGCGCTCCCGCCCTCCTCGATGCGGCGACGATGGTTCTCGAGGAGTCGTCCGAGATCGAGGCCGTGGCGACGGCCGGGGGGCTGAAAGATGGTCACCCGAGGGGTCCGGTGGCCTGCTGCGTCGGTGACGGCGCGGGCGAGAGGCCAGTCGTGCAGGATCCGCTCGAAGAGAGTCTCCACGAAGGTGTCGGCGTCCCCCTCGGCCCACCCCTGAGGAACCACCACCGCGGGGGGCGAGCCCCGGTCCGCCAGACGCAGACACAGGGCATCCCGACGGTCCACGGCGCCCCCGGACGGGGGCTGCAGCACGATGAACCTCGTCTCTGAGTCGGCGAGCAGGAGGAACAGCGCGTCGAGCAAGCCATCGGCGGGCTCACTCGGGTCGTCGTACGCCCCAGGAAGGTCTGTGTCGCTGAAGAAGACGGCGTCGTACCGCCCTGGCTCGAGGCCCTCCCCGAGATGCGCCCAGTCCGTGAAGGAATGCGCAGCGACGCGCACGCCCGCGCCCACACCCAGTTCGTCGGCGAGACGCGCCAGGCGCGACGCCAGTCTCCGGCGCTCCTCCCCCTGATCTCCTTCGCGGCTGAGGACCAGCACACGCACAGGAAGCTTCGGGAGACGCGCCAGGGGAGGACATGGTGCCGAGGTCTCGATGAGCCGCGGGCCGGGGTACTCTTCTTCCGTCATGAATATGAGCGACGCGAGTATACCGGTGCGGGATCGACGGAGGTCCCGCGTTGAAGCGAGAGGGGTCCTGGATTGGCTCTCGACCCCGTGATCGTCGGCCTCGCCGCCATGCTCGTCACCTTCGCTGCGGTCGTGTGGATTGCGGTTCTCACGGCGCGACAGCCCGGCGAGGGTTCGGTACCGGACCCGGGGGTGAGCTGGGGGAGCCTCAACTCGGGGACGATCGAGAGTGCGGTCCGCAGCAGCCTAGGAGAGCCCGACGACGACCCCGCGCTGAGGGAGCTCGCGCGCCACCACGCGTTTGCGATGGCCGCCCGCGGCTTCGCTGGCGAACGCTCTCCCGAGGGGGAGGACCACGCGGACCGACGGGCGCGGCTGGCGCCTCTCTTCGTGGGCATCACCCGGGAACGTCAGGTCAGCTTCGCGCGGGAAAAGGGCGCGAGAGAGGATGCGGTCGCGTCGAAGGCCTCCGCACTCCTGGAGGCCTCGGGCTTGGTGGTGACGCCCAACGACTGCCTCGGCCTCGGCGCCGCCGTCGAAGGGGGCCGGTGCGCAGTCGTCGCGGTCGTGGGGCGCCGCATCGCCACCCTCGAGGCGCCCCCGACCCGTGGAGTCGACGCTGGGCACTGGTCTGTGGTCGGACGCATGGAGAAGGGACCCGGGGACGCCCCCATCCGAGCAGAGGTCCGGCGTGGTGGGGGTCCTTGGGAGGGGAGCGGCACCAGCGCGGAGAAGGAGACCCGGCTCGGAAGCCCAGACCCTGGCCGTTTCGAGCTGGAGCTGGACCTGCCCGGAGGCGCCGAGCGCCTCGATGTCCGCCTGCTCCAGGGCGCGGACGAAGTCCTCATCGTGACCGTGCGCGAGGGCTGACCTCCGGGACCCGGTGCCAGTCAGGGGGTGGTGGGAGTCCCGATCACCGTCACTCCCCTCGCCCCCTGTGGCTGGCGTGGGTCCCACGGACCAGCCAGCGCTGCTTCGCACGGCAGCGGCCGTCGGCCGAGGGCCGCCGAACGAGCGCTACTTGCGACCCGTCGGGTTGGGCTTCGCGAGGTCGATGACCAGGTTCCGGTTCCCGATGCTGGCGCCAGTCAGCTTGTTGCGGGACATCACCGCCAGCTCGTGAGTCTCGAGCTCGACGAAGCCAAAGCCCTTCGAGAGACCCGTACCGCGGTCCATGATCACGCGCACGCTCGTGGGCTCGATGTTCACGGTTTTGAAGAGCTCACGTACATCGTCGTCGGTGCAGGAGTAGGGCAAGTTGCCGACGTAGAGTCGTGCGGACATCAGAGATCCTTTCCGGCGCAGGGATGCGCTCGGGTCGGGCGTGGAGAAGGAGCTAGGGGATCAGCGCTGGCGGTAGGTGATACGGCCGCGCGTGAGGTCGTAGGGCGAGACTGCGACAATCACGCGGTCGCCTCGCAGAACTCGGATGCGGAACTTGCGCATCTTGCCGCCCAGGTGGGCCAGAATCTCATGTTCCTCATCAGTCACGACACGGAAGGTCCCTCCAGGGAACACCTCAGTGACGGTGCCTTCCATCTCGATGGAATCGTCGTTCGCCATCCAGTCCTCTCTTTGGGCCACACGTAGAAAAGCCCGAGCCGAAAATGGCGCGGGCAGCGGGAACCCATCAGCGGCGGAAAGCTAACCATGCTCGGGGGCCCCGTCAAGCAAGGCCCACGTGTGCCATCGTCCCTTGATGGCGATGCAGGGACCCATGCCCGGAGACCGGATCCAGCTGAGCGCCGGCCCATGGAACCTCCGGGGCGAGGCCTGCTCTCCGATCGACGGCATCGAAGTGCGTGTGCCGGGACTGATTCCCGACGAGCAGGCCCTCGTGACCATCACGGGCCGGAGTCGAGGCGGGCCGGTGGCTTGGGGGACAGCGGAGGTGCCCCCTCCCACCTCACGACGACGCGCTCCCCCGTGCCAGATCCATGGGTCGTGTGGAGGGTGCGGGCTTCAGTACGCCACGGAGGAGGCGCGCTTCGCTGCTCTCGTGGCAGGCCGCACCGCCCTCCTGCCCCCCAGCGTCGCCGCGACGCTCGCGCCTGAGAACCAGTGGGTCCGGTCGCCCGGGTTCGGGTGGCGACACAAGGCGGTCCTGCTTCCTTCGTGGCGCCGGGGGCAACTGCTCCTCGGTGGGTACGGCCGGGGCACGCACGAGGTGGTTGACCAGCCCGACTGTCGGGTCCTCAGCGACGCGCTGCGCCAGGCGCGACGGACCGTGGGCGATTCCCTGTCCGAGCTCGTGCGGGCCGGGCTCCGCCTCGCACCTCCGGGAGGTCGGTCCTCCCGCGGACTCCGGGCAATGGTCCTTCGCGCAAACCGGACCGGCGCAGTGCTCCTCACGGCGGTGGTCCGAGGTCCTGAGGACGTCGAACTGGTCCGGCCGTGGCTCGAGGACCTCGTCTCGTCCGGCGATCTGGCGGGAGCCTTCCACCAGGTCTTCGCTGCCCCCTCGGACGCAGTGCACGGGCGCACTCCACCTCAATGGGTGGCAGGCGTGCGGTCTCTCACCGAGACCGTGGGAGGAGTGCCCCTCCCGGTGCAGCCCCTGGCCTTCTTTCAGGTCAACCCCGGGGTGCTCGAGGGCATCGTCGATGTGCTGCGTGGCCTCGCCTTGCCCACCGAAACCCTGCTCGACGCCTACTGCGGGGTGGGCGCCCTCGGACTCGCCATCGTCGGTCAGGAGGAGGTGCGCCCTCGCATCGTGGGGTGTGACGTCGTCCCTGGAGCCATCGCGGCAGCAGAGAAGGCGGCCCAGGCGCTGGGGCTCGACGCTCGCTACGTGCTCGGCTCTCCCTCCGACATCCAAGAGGCAGTGGGCGTCGCCGTCGTCGATCCGCCGCGGAAGGGTTGCTCGGCAAAGGAGCTGGCGGCGCTCGTGGCCTGCGCTCCGGAGCGCATCCTCTACGTGAGCTGCTCGGCACCGTCCCTCGCCCGGGACACTGCGCGCCTGCTCGAGTCCGGCTATCGGGCCACGGGGCTCTGGCCCGCCGACATGCTTCCTCAGACTGCGCACCTCGAGATGGTGGCCTCGTTCGAGCGGGTTCCCTGACCAGGGGAGGTGACGAAAGGCGGCTCTGCCGCCGAGCTCAGCTCGCGTCGTCGCCAGGGGGCCCCTCGTAGGTCAGGCCGGCCTTCACCTCGAGCTCCGTCTCGAACATCGGCCCGTCGGTCCTGACGCCCTCCGCTCCTGGCGCCGAGGGCGAAGCGATGTGCACCCGGTCGCGGCCGCCGCTCTTGGCGGTGTAGAGGGCCGAGTCTGCGCGCTCGATCCAGTCGTCGACACCCTCGTTCCGGCCACGCAGCGCGATGCCCTGAGAGGCAGTGACGCAGAGCTGCGGAACCAGGTCGGCGAAGTCGATGCCTCGGATGGTGATGCGGAGGCGTCCCGCCGTCTCGGCCGCCTCGGTCAGGGAGGCGTTCATGAGCACGACGAGGAATTCCTCGCCGCCATACCGCACCGCGAGGTCGGTGGTGCGCAACGCCTCGGAGATGGCCTTGCTGGCCCGTCGGATCACGGCGTCACCCACGAGATGACCGTGGTCGTCGTTGATCCTCTTGAAGTGGTCGAGGTCGAGGAGAATGCAGCAGACGCTCTGACGGCGTCGCTCGGCTTCGTAGAGCCGTGAGGGAAGTCGGTCCTGGACGAAGGCGCGGGTGAGCAGCCCGGTCAGGGGGTCCCGCGCGGCTTGCATCAGCTTCGACGAAACGCCTGACGCGTACTGGATCTCATCGTCGCTCATCCACTGGAACCGGAGGAGTACGTCCCCAAGTCGCAGCTTGTCGCCGCTGTCCAGCCAGGCCTCCTTCAGGCTCTCGCCGTTGACCTTGATGCCGTTGGTGGAGCCGTTGTCATCGATGCGGACGCGCCGCTGGTTGCCGTCAGACTGCACGACCGCAATGGCGTGATAGCGGGACACGGAGGGCGCTTGAATCTGCACGTCGGCCTTCTCGCCGCGCCCGAGACGGTGCGCCCGGCGGCTCGAGTCCAACACGTGCAGGACCCCAATGCCGGGGCCCTCGATCATGGTGAAGGTAGGCGTGAGGACACGGTCGCCTCGGCGGCGGAGCCGCCTGGCATCGAGCACCTGAGTACTTGGCTCGTCGTGGCTCATCGAGTCGGATGCCTCTACGAGAACGGCCGGCAGCCCGGAACCCCGGACCGCCGGCCGCTCAGTCGAAGAACAGTGCGATCAGAGGTTCTTGCGCTTCAGCTCGTCATCGATCACATCGGCGAACGCCTCGAAGGGGCGCGCACCGTTGATGAACACGCCGTTCACGAAGAACGCCGGGGTGCCGGAGACGCCAGCAGCCTCGCCGGACTTCTTGTCGTCGGCGACGCGGTCGGCGTACTTGTTGGAGGCAAGGCACTCGTCGAACTTGGCGGCGTCGAGACCGACCTCACCAGCGTACTTCTTGAGGTCCTCGTCCTTTTGGGCACGCTGGTTCTCGAAGAGCACGTCGTGGTACTCCCAGAACTTGCCCTGGTCCTGGGCGCAGTAGCTGGCCTCGCCGGCGCGGGGCGCCTCCTTGTGCATGGGCAGCGGGAAGTTGCGGAAGGCGACGGCCACCTTGTCTCCGTACTTCTCGGCGACCTGCTCGAGGGTCGGGTTGACCCGGCTGCAGTAGGGGCACTGGAAGTCGGAGTACTCGACGATCTGGATGGGAGCCGCGTTGGCACCCTTGATGGGGTCGGCCTCGGAGAAGGTCACGTCGAACCGCATGGGCTCGAGGAAGATCTCGACGCCAGCGGCCTCACGCAGGGAGCCGATGAAGGCGGTGCGCGCGTCCTGGGTGTTCTTCTTGCCGAGGTAGTCCTTGATGCGGTCCTTCATGCGGTCGAAGTCGACATTGCCGCGCGGAGGGTTCTTCTCGAAGAAGGCGCGAGCCTCCTCGTCGGTGATCTCGGGAGCCTTGGCCTCGACCTCGGTCTTGACCAGGTCATCGACGGAGACGCCGCGCTTCTTGGCTTCGGCCTCCAGCAGGCGGGTGTCGATGAGCTCATCGAGGGTCTGCTTGCGGATCTCGTAGGCCTGGGTGCGGAGGCGGACGAGCTTGGCGGACGCCTTCTCGTCGAGTTGTGCGTAGGTGATCTCCTCGCCGTTGACCTTGGCCGCGGCGCCGCTCAGGGCGGGAATGAGGTCGTCGCTCGAGCCACCTTGAGCGGTGACCGCCGAGGTGGTGCTCGTTGCGGCCGCCGGAGCGTCCGCCGAGGGAGAGTCAGAGTCGGTGGAAGAGCCGCCGCAACCGACCGACAGAGCGAGCAGAAGGGACAGAGGGAGTCGAAGATCAGGAAGTCGCATGGGGCCTCGTTTGGGGTGTCTTTGCGAAAGGCGCGGCATGCTAACATCGAGCCTTCGCATGGTCATCCGGTTTCCTCCGCCGAGACGGGGATGGCTGGAACAGGCGACTTAGACCCCCCAGAGCATTCGAGGATTCCCATGACCCCACGGGCACTCAAGGACCACGGCCGCGAAATCATCGAGACCGCCAAGGACCACCTGGTCGCGGCGCTCGCGAGCGCGCCCGCCGCTGGCTGGACCGCCGCGGAGTGGGCCGATGCGGCTGGGGTGCTCATCGATGGCGCAAAGTTCCCAGCTGTGTTGGCGCACCACGTGGCACCCGTGCTGGTGTCCGAGGGTCGGATCTTGTTGGCCTCAGAGGATGGTGGGATCGCTCGATACGGTGCTGCGGCGCCGCGAAGCACCCCTCACGGCACCGGCCGCGTCGCCTCTGCGACCGCCGCCCCGCAGGTGTGGGCCCCGGCCACCGACCCCACCGACGAGACAGGCGAGAGCGAGATCGTCCTCAGCCCACCCGTCGTGAGCTCGGGCCACGGCCCAACCTGAGGCCGCAAAGACACGGGTCGTCTGTTGACGACTTCGGGGACGTGCCTTAAGGTCCCGCTCCGCCTCCAAGGGGGCACTGAATACATAGGTTTTGCACCCGTGGCTCAGCTGGATAGAGCACCGGACTACGAATCCGGGGGTCGCAGGTTCGAATCCTGCCGGGTGTACCACCTCTGAAACGGCGACCTTCGGGTCGCCGTTTCCACTTGGGGCCGGCAGGTCGTCCGCTTCGCCCCGGTGCGAGCCCCTTGAGCCTTCTCCGGCGTTGGGAGGCGCGGCCCACGAGGATTCGCTCCTCCGCTCCGCTCTGGTGGCCGTCCGCACCCGGCCGACTACACTGCCGCCGTGCACGTCGTTGTCTGCAACCGTCTGACCGAGTACCAGGGCATCGAGATCATCTCGGCGGTCCTGAAGAACGCTGGTCACCGAGTCGATCTGGTCTTCGAGCCCGACCTCCTGACGGCGGCCTTCCTGCGCAGCCTGCCGGGCCCCCTCGCCAAGCGCGTGGACTCGGTGCGACGTGCCGCCCGCCGCGTCCTCGAGCTTTCACCCGACGTCGTCCTCTTTCCCAGCGAGATCAACAGCTTCGACTGGTGCTCACGCGTGGGCGCGCGCGTGAAGCAGGACAGCCCCGAGACCTTCATGGTCCATGGAGGCTTCCACGTGACCTCGAGCCCCGAGCAGTGCATCGCGCGAGACGGCGTCGACGTGCTCTGCATCGGCGAAGGAGACCACGCCCTCCCCGAGTTCGTGCAGGCCCTCGCGGAGGGCGACGACCATCGAGCGATCGCGAACCTGTGGGTCAAGGACCCCGACGGCACCGTCCATCGGAACAAGCCGCGGCCCTTGATCGCGGACCTGGATTCGCTGCCGTTTCCCGACAAGGCGCTCTACTACGACGAGCTCCCCGGGCTCGCCAAGGAGTACGTCTGCGTCGCCTCGCGCGGCTGTCACTGGGCGTGCAGCTTCTGCTTCTACACCACGCTCTACGACATCTATGGGCGCAACGGATTCGTGCGCGCCCGCTCCCCACAGCACGTCCTCGGTGAGCTCATGGAGGCCAAGCGCCGCTGGAGCCCGGAGTACATCGTCTTCCACGACGACATCTTCCCCACGTCCCTGAAGTGGCTGAAAGAGTTCGCGCCCCTGTACATCGAGCACATCGGGCTTCCCTTCTCGTGCATCACCCACCCACAGCTGGTGCGACAAGAGACGGCCGACCTGCTCGGGGCCATGGGCTGCAAGTACGTGATCATGGGGAGCCAGACGGCCAACGAGGACTCCCGCCACGAGGACGTACTCAACCGCACGGAGTCGAGTGAGGAGATCGCGGTGGCTACGAAGCGTCTCCGCGCCCACGGGATCTTCGTGTTGCTCGATCACATCTTCGGGGTGCCCGGCGAGACGGAAGAGGACCAGGAAACGGCGCTGCGCTTCTACCTGGATGCGTCTCCCGACGTCGTGAAGCCGTTCTTCATGAGCTACTTCCCGGGGACGGACCTCACGAAGCGGGCCGAGGAGGCTGCGTCGGTCGCGAAGGACGAGCTCGACCGGAACGTGGACGGCGGCTGGGACCACTTCATGTTCGAGGGGGCCATCCACGGCAACGACTACCGGCCGTACAACCTCGCGTACGCCATGTGGCCGATGCTGGGCACGCGCGGACGCCGCGCGATGATCGACCTGCAGCTCCACAAGAAACTCGCACCCATCGGCGGCCTCCCCGGCCTGGGAAACATCATTCTCTTTCCGCGACTGTTCACGGGATTGATGACCGACCGCGACATCCGCCCGAAGCTCTACCTGAACTACCTGAAGACGATCCTCAGCTATCAGGTCAAGCAGGGCCTGCGGTAGCGAGGCGTCAGTCGGGCTGGCTGTCCGAGTCGCTGTCGCTGTCCGAGTCGCTGTCGCTGTCCGAGTCGCTGTCCGCCCGGGCCCGCCCGTCTCCACCCACCGGTCGGCTCCCCGCCCCCTCATCCTCGGTCGACGAGCCGAGGGTGGCGTCGAGGCCGGCAACCAACGCAGCGGTCTCTTCGGGATTCAGCCGGGCACCCCGGTGCATCGCCAGATAGTAGAGAGGTGGCATCTCCCCCTCCAGGACCTCTTCGCCAGCCTCGTGCGCTTCGTGCTGGGGACGGTGCATCTCAGAGAAGTTGAGTGCGTGGCGACCCTCGTCCACATGGCGACGCACGAGCCAGGCGCTCGGAGCGACCCGGCCGTACCAGGGAACGATGACCTCGTTCGAGTGACAGTCGAAGCAGGCGCGACGGGCGAGGGCCTCGGTCTCGGCAGAGTCCCACTGAGGCTCCTGCTCGACCGGGGGGTTGTGCACTCGGTAGGGGATCAGCTGAATCGTCCCGAAGAGGATCGCAGCCAAAGCAAGGGACACTGAGATTGCGCGGTTCATGGGGCCTCCTTGCCTCGTACCCTGCCCCCCAAACCTCCCCGGAGACCATCCGGCAAATGACAGGTGCAGACGAGAACACCGTTGCGGCCGGGCTCTTCGCCGCGATCGCCGTCCTGGTTGGGGCGGACCTTCTGGCGGATGCCGGGTCCGGTGCGGGAGCAGTTCACCTCGGAGCGGAGGGGCTGGCCACCTTCGTGGCCCTGGCCGGCGCGGGGTGGTTCCTTGTTCGGTTTCGGAAGCAGAGGGCGGAGACTCGGCAGCTTCGCGCCCGGGCCGATGAGCTCCTCGGAGGAGTCGGAGGCACCATCGAGAAGCAGTTTGCTGCCTGGCGGCTCACGCCCGCCGAAGCCGAGGTCGCGCTGCTACTCCTCAAGGGGCTCGCCTTCAAGGAGATCGCAGGCGTGCGTGGGACCGGCGAGCGCACAGCCCGTGAACAGGCACGCACCGTCTACAAGAAGGCGGCCGTCGGTGGGAGGGCTGAGCTCTCCGCGTGGTTCATCGAGGACCTGCTCTGAGCGGAGCCGCCCGAGGTCAAGGAGGCAAGGAAGGAGAGGAACCCGTCGGGTTCCTTCGGAGTTCGCCAGCGAACTCCTGGGTCAGCGGTTTGGCACCACCGACGCCCGCAGCCGACACTGAGATCGGGTGCCCCCCGCGCTCCCTTCAGCGCTTGAAGGCGAAGGTCCAGGTCACCTCGGCGTCCTCGCCGTCGTCAGTCTCCGGCAACTCCAGGTCCTCGACCGCGTCGGCGATGTCGTCCTCGAAGTCGTCGGCGTCGCGGGACTTCACGATGTCGACCTCTTCGACCTCTCCGTCACCGTTCACGGTCACGCGCACCTTGACCATGGCGTGGAACGCCTTCGCGGGGCGCCAGGCCTTGTCGACCTTGCCCACGATGGCCTCGAAGGCCTTGGCGACATCGCGACGATCGAGCTCGCCGTCGATGTCCCCAGCGATGTAGCCGACGCGTGAGTTCTGCCACTCGGGTCCCTTGCGGTCCCCGTCGTCGTCGCGGTCGCGGTCGCGGTCGCGTTCAGCGCGGTCACGGCGCTCCTCCTCACGACGGCGCTCGGCCTTGGCTTCCTCGCGCTCGCGCCGCTCGGCGTCGCGACGAGCGTCCTCCTTCTTGCGGCGCTCGTACTCGCGGCGCGCTTCCTCGCGCTCCTGCTCCTCCTCGCGACGCTCCTCTTCCGCCCGAGCCTCCTCGGCGCGACGACGCTCCATCTCGCGGCGGCGCTGCTTCTCGCGCTTCGCGTCGTCCTTGCTCTGCTTGCTGCTGCCGCGGTCGTCTTCGTCGTCGAGGTCCAGGTCGTCGTCCTCGTACTCGTCGTCCTCGTACTCGTCGTCCTCGTACTCATCCTCGTCTTCGTACTCGTCGTCCTCGTACTCGTCCTCGTCGTCGAGGTCGACGTCCTCATCGAGGTCGATGTCGTCCTCCACGTCGTCCTCATCGAGGTCCACCGAGTCGTCATCGGACGCAGCCTCCTTCTTCGGCTTGGCCTTCTTCTTCGGCGGCGGCTGGCTGGATGCCTTCTCGCCGGTGGGGGCGAGGATCAACACGAGGGTGACTTCGATGTCCTCGGACGGCGTCGGCCACTTCACTCCGGCGAGGGCGCGCCCGACGCACTGAACCTCCACCCGCTTTGCGTCGCGGGCGGTGTCGGGAAGGAGCGTGGCCTTCTCCGGGGTCATCTCGAGGATCAACTTCACGATGGCCGGCTTCTTGGGCCGGGTATCCATGAAGTCCTTGCCGCACTGGTCAGCCCGGTAGAGCTCCTTGCCGAGGATCTTCTGGATCAGGGCCGCAGCGTCGTCGTTCTCAGCGGTGACCTCGGAGATGCTGACAAAGGCAGCAGCGTCGGCCTGACTCGGCAGAGCCAGAACAGCGAGGACGGACAGCATCAGGGTCCACAGGGCAATCACACGCGACATGGCAGTCTCCAGCGGGCCTACTCGCCCGAAGCGGCGCAGACCATAATCCCACTTGCTCGCACACGCGAGACACAGGATGTAACGACCGGTTTTCTGCGGCAGATGGGATCAAGGCTTCGGGGCACCTTCGTGCCAGATGTCCCTACCGCGCCGCGCAGACGATGCTTCGGTCGTCGAGCTCCAGGGTCTTGATCACCGTGTTGGCCCCCGCAGCCTCGGACTGAGCGCAGATGTCATCGATGTCGACGCTCCGCCCCGCGTCCTGCCACTCCGACGGGTACTCGACATTGAAGACGGGCTTGCCCGAGGGCAGGAACGCCGCTCCCCGGTCGCACTCCTCATGGAGCACGCAGCTCTCCAGCAGGAGCGCCTCCATGGACGGCTCGAGATCGTCGACGAGCTCCACCGCGTTCTTGTGGATGACGCTCAGGCCGCGGTCCTGCGCCTCCGACACCAGGGCGGCCGCGTACGCGCGCGCGTCCTGCTCGGTGATGCCCAGGCCCGTCGGGTTGGCGTAGGCATCCATGTTGTCGAACTCCACCAGGGTGAAGCCCTTGTCGACGCAGGTGCGAAAACGCTCCGACATGAGATCCAGGAAGACGGGGTACCGGGCGATGTCGAGCCAGCGCTCCCCAGGCCACGCGGCCAGATCGTCGCCGAGGATCGAGGGGTTCCCTCCATCCCGTTCGGCGTTGTCCAGAGCCACGAATGCCGCCCAATCGTCGCGCCAGTCCTCGGCGGTCCCCACGGACACGTAGCACCAGGCCCGGGTCCCATTCGCGACGGCTTCGTCCACGTACCGCGCGTCCGTGTCGAACGCGTCCAGGCCCAGATAGTCCACTGCGGGTGGCGACGACGGGATCGCGCCTTCGTCGAGGATCCACTCCCAGGACGGAATCCCGGCGGGGACCCCACTCCACTGGGACGCATCGCCCCAGGGAAGGCATCCCGTCAGCAGGGCGAACCCGAGCAGCAGCGACAAAGCTCTCATGGTCAGAAGAATCGCCCGGGGCGGGCCTCAGGGCCAGCAAGGTTTCAGGGCGCAATCGACCTGTCGCCGGGACTCAGACCCGGTGCTACGTTGCCTCCATCCACTTCCCGGAGAGTGCATGCCCGCCTTGAATGATGGACCGTTCGCTGAAGCCCGCCAGTTCGTGGGCCTTGTTCGCAACCACCTCGGTACCGTGCTGAAGCGAAAGCCCCAGCTGATTCCGAAGCTGGCGGTGAACTACGCGCGCATGAACCTGATGGACCAGGACGTGCTCCGCACCGCGTCGGTGAACATCGAGTCCGCATGCAACGCCACGTGCGACCACTGCTCGGCCGACGACATCATGGACGAGACGGCTCGGAACGAGAATCAGCTCTCGCTCGACGAGTACCGTCGGGCCATCGACGGCTTCCTCCGCGCCGGCGCGGTCTCCGTGAACCTCACGGGCGGTGAGCCGCTGCTCAACCCGAACATCTACGAGATCATCAAGATGGTCCCGCCCTGGCGCGGCGTCGTGAACGTGCAGACCAACGGTCTGAGCCTCGATGACGCCACGGCGCGCAAGCTGCGCGAGGCCGGCCTCTACATCGTGATGATCTCGCTGCACAGCCACCGGGCCGAGTATCACGACGACCTGCTGAATGTGCCCGGCGCCTTCGACAAGGTCATGGACGCCATCGACAACTGCCATCGCTACGGCATGGACGTCATCCTCAACTGCACCATGACCCACGAGAAGGTCCAGGACGGCACGTTGTGGGAGATGGTCCGCCTCGCCCGCGACAAGGACGTCACCGTGAACTTCGTGCAGCCCTGCACCACCGGGAAGTGGGCCGACAACAAGGGCATCCGCATGCAGCCGGACGACTACGAGGAGTTCGACAAGGCGATGAAGCTCCCCTGGGTCGTGTGGGAGGGCAAGTCGAACTACAAGGAGAACGGCTGCCGCCCCGGCCTCGAGCGCATGTACATGAGCAACGCGGGCGACGTGATCCCCTGCGCGTTCATCCACCTGAACTTCGGCAACGTGCGCAAGGAGACCGTGGGCACCATCTGGGAGCGCATGAAGAGCTTCGAGTACTTCCAGGAGACGAAGGAGCGTTGCATCGCCAGCAACGACGAGACCTTCTACAACGAGTACATCGAGCCCATCATCGAGCACGACAACGCGCTGTTCCCCATCGAGGAGCACCCCAAGTACCAGCAGACGAATCCTGAGGAAGCCGCCACGGTCATCCGCTGAGTCGGGTGATCCCAGCGCGCCGCTCCGTAGCCGAGGTCCCATGAAGGTCGTCTTCTGCAATCAGCTGACTGAGATGCTGGGCGTCCAGCTGCTCTCGGCCGTGTTGAAGAAGGCCGGCCACGAGACCGCGCTCGTCTTCGAGCCGAACCTCTTCGCCACCGGAGCCATCAAGGATCCGAAGCTCGTCGAGTTCCTGAGCAACGACGACCTCGTGGTGGAGGACATCCTCGCTGAGGAGCCCGACCTCGTCGGCTTCCCCATCGAGATCAACGGCTTCCACTGGGCCTGCGAGATCGCCGGGCGACTCAAGTCCCGCCGGCCCGATCTGCCCATCATCATGGGCGGCATCCACGCCACCATGTGCCCCGAGAACGTCATCGACCGCCCCGAGGTGGACTACGTCGCCGTGGGCGAGGCCGAGGTGACCCTGCTGGAGCTGGCCGACATCCTCGACGGTCGCAAGGAGGGGGATCCCACCGCGATCCGCGGCATCTGGGCGCGCGACGGCGAAGGCAACGTCATCGACAACGGCGTCGCCGCCGAGCCCCGCGACCTCGACCAGTTCCCCTACTACGACAAGTCGATCTACTACGACAAGCTGCCGGGCCTCGGCTGCGAGTACATGACGACGATCTCGCGGGGCTGTCCGTACAACTGCACGTTCTGCTTCTACAACGCGGTGCACGACATCGTGGGCAACCGAAAGGTGCGCCTGCGCACGCCCCAGCACGTGGTCGACGAGCTCGTGGCGGCGAAGAAGCTGTACCCCCAGATGGAGTCGGTGCTCTTCCACGACGACATCTTCCCCGTGAGGGTCCGCTGGCTTCAGGAGTTCGCGCCCCTCTACAAGGAGCAGGTGGGCCTGCCCTTCGCCTGCATCACCTATCCCCTGCTCGTGACCGAGTACATGGCGGATCTGCTGGCCGACGCCGGCTGCGTCAGCGTCATCATGGGCGTGCAGAGCCTCAGCGAGGAGAGCCGCGCCAACACCATGGCGCGCTACGAGAAGAACGTGGACATCTTCAACGCCATCCGGCGACTGAGGGAGCGGGACATCTTCGTCACGTGCGACCACATCCTCGGCACGCCCGGTGAGACCCTCAAGGACCAGGACGACGCCCTGCTGTTCTACAGCGACGCCGACCCCAGCGTGGTGAAGCCGCTGCCGCTCACCTACCTGCCGAAGACGGGCATGACGCGCATCGCCATCGAGCAGGGCGTCATCTCGGAGCAGGACGAAGCGGACGCCGCGGACGGCTACCTGAACTCCCTGATGTTCAAGGGCTCCGGCTACGAGAAGGAGTTCCGCCCCTACTTCATGATGTACGGGCTCAAGCCGATTCTCCCGAAGTCGCTCTTCGTGAAGATCGTGCAGAACGGATGGCACCGGCATCTGGGCAAGGTGCCCAACGTCTCGGGGATCGACCCAGTGGTGTTCTTCGTGCCCCGTCTGCTCAGCGGCGTGGTGCGCGGCTACGACGTGCGCAGCAAGTTCTTGGCCTGGCGCTTCTTCGAGATGTTCCAGTACTCCATGGCGCGCAAGCTCCGAGCCCAGGTCATGGGGCTCGACGGCGAGGCGCGCAAGGCGAAGACCGAGCCCACCCCGGCCAGCCGGTTGGCGAGCAAGTTGCTCAAGCGCCGCCGCTTCTTCGGGCGGTTCCGCGACCACCATCCGGTGCACTACGCGCCCGGTGGAGGAGCGGCCGCTCACCCTGGAGGGGCGACTCCTCGGACCTGAGCGAGGCAAGTCCGCCAGGTCAGTCGTTCTCCCGGCCCCTTCTCCCCTGACTCCCTCTGGCTCGTGACGGGAGCTGGGACGGAGATGTGCGCGGCGGGTCGCTGGACTCCCTCCAGGTGGAGCCCGCGGTCATGGGCGCCGAGCTCGAGACCGCCTGGGGGATCGACGCGGACGCCGTCCTCGCCCTGTAGGCGTCCTCCCTCGGCGGTGCGCCCCAGGGCTGGTCTCCGGACTGACCAGTCCCCTCCCGCCACAACCGCACTTGTGGAGGCGATGAACACGAGCGCAACAAACAAACCACCTCGCGATCGATCGTCTCGCAACACGCCCGGAGGAAAAAGGGGCCGCTCCGCAAGGAACCTCCCCCGAAGCGAACGGTCTGCCCCCATGAAGCGACACCAGCTCCTCGCCCTCCTCCTCCTCGCCCTGCCCACGCTCGGAAACGATGACTGTGGCGGCGTCGAAGCCGAGCTCCCGGGCGACACCGAGGTGGACCTTCCCGGCGGCATCACCGACGGCGCAGAGCTGAGCGACCTGGCTGGAGAGTGCGCGCCGGCTTCCTTCCTCTACTGCGGCAACACGGTGGAGGGCGACACCACCGACTGGAACACCGGCATCACCGACGTCATCGACGGGTACCCCGTCAGCGTCGGCAGCTACGCCGGTGGCGAGATCGCCTGGGCCTTCCGCGCCACGGTCACTGAGACGGCGAGCTTCTCTCTCATCGACCCCGAGCCCACGGTCATCAACCACGACATCTTCATCCTCGAGGCGGGCAGCGAAGGCACCTGCCAGTCGGCCGATGCGGTGGCGCGGGGCTTCAACTCCATCGACTTCGACGTGGTCGCCGGGAACACCTACTTCGTCGTGCTCGACAGCTTCGAGGGTGAAGGCGGCGCTTTCTCCGCCGAGCTCAGCTGCACCGGCGAGGCCGGAGAGGTCACCCCTCCCCCGACGGCCGACCTGCCCAGCACTGAGGTCTACTTCTCTCCCCTCGCCGAGGAGGACAGCCACCTCGCCCGCACCGCCGAGCTCATCGACGGCGCGCAGTCGACCCTCGACATCGCGATGTACAGCTTCAGCTACACGCCCATGATGGACGCCCTGCAGCGGGCCCAGGACCGCGGGGTCTCCATCCGGATCATGACCTTCGACTCGGCGAAGCACCGCAAGAGCCCCGAGGACACGCGCTCGGCAGCGCTCGAGGACATGGGTATCGAGGTCCGATGGGTCAACAAGATCCAGCATCACAAGTTCGTCATCGTCGACGGCCCACGGGACGACCTCAGCAAGGCCGACGACGCCTGGCTCGTCACCGGCTCGGGCAACTGGTCCTGGTCGGCGGGCACTCGCTACGACGAGAACACGGTGGTCGTGCAAGGAGACGAGGCCCTGGTGCTCTCCTTCCAGCAGGAGTTCGACCTGCTGTGGGACAACAGCCGCGATCTCGTCTGGAACGAGAGCATCGGCCACATCGACAGCGCCGGTGTCACCGATGCCGACATCGACGCCGCCGACAGCTTCGCCGAGCCGACCTTCACGTCGGCGAACATGACGACCTTCGTGCACTCCACCCACGGCCCGGGGTTCCGCACCACCAGCGGGAGCGGCGCCGCCCGCAACGAGATCGCAGACGTCATCCTCAGCGCCGAGGACAGCATCTGGATCGCCTCGGGCCACCTGCGCAGCCGTCAGATCGTGGATGCCCTGACGAAGGCCGTGGACGAGCGTCCCTCCCTCGATGTGCGGGTGTACCTCGATGGGCAGGAGTACACGAGCACGGAGCGCCACACGGTGGAGGTGGAGAAGTTCGACGCCTGCATGGCGAACGCGTCGACCCCCACGCAGCGGAACAACTGCAACGACATGGGCGTGCACTTCGGATACGACCTCGCTGAGGCGAACATTCCGCTCCGCTACAAGCACTACAGCTACCGCTGGCACTACAGCTACGCGGTCCAGATGCACCACAAGTACGTCATCGTCGACGGAACGCGGGTGGCGTCGGGCTCCTACAACTTCAGCAACAACGCCGAGCACGACACCATGGAGAACGTGGTGGTCTACGAGGCCGTGGACTACCCCGCCCTGGTGGCCGGCTTCGTCGAGAACTTCGAGACCATCTGGGTCACCGGCCTCGACGGTCGCTACGACGCCCTGCTGGACGAGGTGAGCAACGGCACCGGCGAGATCCCGCTGGTCTACGACTCCATGGCGCTGACGCACCAGCAGGTGAAGGCCCTCAAGGACGCCATCGCCGCCGCCTGCGCGGACATCGACACCGAGGACTTCCGGCGCTTTCCCCGCCGTCACACCACCTGCGCCCGCTGAGGTCAGGGGGCAGCAGCCCCTCGCTCGCGGCTCAGCCCTTCGGGTACCGCTCGGCCATCACGGACAGCGAGTCCGTCACGAGCTCTCGGAGCACCGTGGCGTCGACGTCGGTGAGACGCTTGATGTAGAGGCAGGACTTGCCGAGCTTGTGCTTGCCCAACCGGGTGAGAAGCTCGGCTCGCTCTTCGTAGCCATCCATGATGTAGAGCGTCAGGTCACGCTTGCGCGGGGCGAACCCGATCCGCATCCACTCGCCCTCGCGCCCCGAGGCGTAGCGGTAGTGGTAGTGCCCGAACCCAACAATGGTCTTGCCCCACATGCGCGGCGGCGCGCCGGAGACCTCCTCCATCAGCGCGGCGATGGCGACACAATCGGCGCGCTTTGCGTCGTCCTCGATGGAGTCGAGGAACGACTGCACGCTTGCGTCGTTCTCCTTGGTCTTGAGCTCGGCCATCACTGCCTCCGGTCGCGGGTACGCCATCGTACTCACTAGACTGCCCCCCGATGAACACCGACCCGACCGAAGGGGTGCGATCGCGGGGCATGGCTCCAGGAGGCACCCCGCGCACCAGCTGCCCCCTGTGTGAGGGCACGAGTCTGAAGCCCACCCTCCGCCTGCGCGACCGCCAGCTGCTCACCTGCAGCGAGTGTGGGGTGCGGGTCACGGACACCTACGCCGATGGCGACGCGGTCGCCGACTACTACACCGAGATCGAGGCCCACCACGGCAAGCTCGGGACGAGTCTCGCGGACCGCGACGGAGCCTTGCGGGCCATCGCTCGGGACCAGGCAGACCGCATGGAGTCCCTGTGCGGCCCTCGACGGTTCGGCACCTTCCTCGAGATTGGATGTTCTCGCGGGCATCTGCTGGAAGAGATGCAGAACCGTGGCTGGCGCGTGCAAGGGATCGAGGTGTCACGCCGCTCCGCCGCCGAGGCGGCCGGCCGAATCGACGGGAGCGTGCACTGCGGCACGCCGGAGGACGCGCCCTTCGCGCCCGGGAGCATGCAACGCATCGCCATGTTCGACGTGCTTGCGCACCTTCCGGAGCCGCGGCGCACGCTGGCTGCGGTCGAGCGGCTCCTCGCCCCGGGTGGCGAGCTGTTGCTGAGCACCGTCAACGAAGACTGGCGTCTGGTGCCCGCGTTCCTCGCGGCCTTCAAGCTCGCCCCGGCGCGCACGGCGGGCATGCGGGACGAGATGTACGAGGGGCAGCACTACTGCTACTTCCGGGCGAGCAACGTAGGTCAGCTGCTGGAGTCAGTGGGCCTGACCCTGCACGCCGTGCGACCCATCGAGCCCCTCAGCACACGGTTCTTCGTGCACCAGTACGGCTGGAAGCGGAGGCTGGCGCTGCTGGGGATGGTGCAGGCAGACCGCCTGCTGCGGTCGAGCCGCAAGATGATCGTGCTGGCGAAGAAACCAGCGCCGAAGTTCTAGTCGGGCCGCAGCGCGGGCTACTCGCCCTGCACCTTGTCCATGGCCTTCTCGGCGCCCTCTTCGACGGCTTCCTTGGCGTCCTCGGCGGTGTCCTCCGCCTTCTCGCCAGCGTCTTCTGCCGTGTCCTCGGCGTCGGCAGCGGTGTCCTCGGCCACCTCCTTCGCGTCGGCGGCGGTCTCCTCGACGGCCTCCTTGGCGTCGGCAGCGGTGTCGGCGGCCTCGGCGGCCTCCTTGCGCTCGACCTTGCGGTCACGGACCTTCGTCTCCTCGACGGGGGCCCCCGGCGCAGCGGCGGTCATCGTGGCGGCGGTGAAGGAGCTCGTCAGCGCCGCGCTCATGGCGTCGAGGTTCTCCATGCGAGCCTTCTTCTTGCCGTAGGCCACGGCCCGCATGATGAGGTTGCGCCCCTCCCAGTGGAACACCCAGCTGCGCGACGAGGTCCGCATCTTGTGCTCGAGCACGACGCGGGCCTCTTGGCCGGCCACGGTCGTCTCCTGGATTCCACCGGGCGAACGACGCTCCGTGTAGTAGCGCCCCAGGTTGCTCATGATCAGGTCGATCTGCCCCGGGTCCTGCTTGTAGGGCGAGGGCACCTCGATGATGTTCACCTGGCCCCAGTCCCCGCCCAGCCACATGCGCTTCTGCTCGTTTCCGAGGTTGCTGTGGTCCTTGAGCCCCACACAGTCGACCTTGACCTCGAAGGTTCCGAGGAGATCGGTGTAGGTGCAGTCCTCGGCGGCGGCGGGCGTGGCCAGGAGGGCAACTCCGGCGAGGCTGAGGAGCGCGACACACGCGCGGGAAGACAGAGACGACATGGGCTTCTCCTAGAAGGCGCGGAGGATGCCAGCGGGCAGGGAGGGCGGCAAGTCAAGGCCTCGCAAGGCATTGCGCAGCCACGATGCGTCAAACACCCTCGCCAGCCCTGAGCGGGTGTGTTATCCCTCTTGCTGACTCAGGTACCCCGATGCCCGAGAGGGCACCGGGGTTTTTTCGTTCCAGAACACAGGAGGTGTGAAATTCGTCGCAGGCGTCATTTGCCGCAGATGCCCCAAAACCGGGGCCCGCGGATCAACCGGCAGATCCGTATCAGTCCCATTCGACTGATTGACGGTGAGGGAAACCAGGTCGGAATCATCGAGACCTACGAGGCCATGAAGATGGCTGAGGAGTCTGGGCTGGACCTCGTCGAGGTGTCCCCCCAGGCCCGTCCACCAGTGTGCAAGCTGATGGACTACGGTCGCCACAAGTACGAAAAGAACCGGCAGGAGCGTGCGCAGAACAAGAAAACTGCGGACAACACTCCTAAGGAAATCCGGTTCCGTCCCAACACGGACACGCACGATCTCGAAGTGAAGATCGGCAAGGCCCGCAAGTTCCTCGAGAACGGGAGCAAGGTGCGGATGACCGTGCGCTTCCGTGGCTCCGAGATGCGGCGTCAGGACGTGGGACGCGCAACGCTGCGCAAGGCCACCGAGATGCTCAAGGACATCGGCAAGCTCGAGAACTCGATTCCCGAGATGAACGGTCGCATGCTCTCGGTCACTATGGCTCCCGCCGCGCCTACGAAGTCGTAGCCGGTCCGCCGTAGCGAACTGATCGACGCCTCCCGAGGCGTCACCTGTCGAAGAGCCCCCTCCCGAGGGGGCTCTTCTGCTTGGGGGAGCCCGGTGGCGAGGGCCCCCTTGTGCATCACCCGGCGGAGGCGTCCTCCTGGAGGGCTCGGCTCGCGAGCATCCCGCAGGCCGCGTGACGCGCCTTGCCCCCCGAGTACCGGCGCACGATGGGCACGCCCAGGACTTGTAGCCCGCTGAGGAACCGCGCCCGCTCGGCGTCCGACGGAGGTCTGAAGCCATCCGCGCGGGCATCGTTGACGTCGATGAGGTTCAGGCGGAGGGGCAGGTCTCCGAGTAGCTCCCGCAGCGCGTCGATCTCGGCCTGGTCCGTGTTGACCCCGGCCATGAGGACCCAGGCAACGGTCAACAGACCCGGTCGGGACGCAGCGTGGTCCCGCAGCGTCTGTGCCACCTCCTCGAGCGGGAAGCGCCCCGCCACCGGCAACAGCTCCGCCCGGCGCTCGGCGAGCGCGGATGTCAGCGAGACGATGAGGCGAAAACGATGCCCCTCCTCGGTGAACCGCCGAATCGCGGGCAGCAAGCCAACCGTGGAGATGGAGATGGACTCGGCGCGAATGCGGCCGCCGCAGGGATGACTCAGCACCTCGGCGGCGCGGATCACCTCGTCGTAGTTGTGCAGCGGCTCGCCCTGTCCCATGAACACAGCGCCCGTCACCCGACCTGGCGCCTCGTCGCGCACGGTGAGAAACGCAGAGACCATCTCCCAGGCCTTCAGGTTGCGGGTCAGCCCGAGCCGGCCCGTCGCGCAGAAGACGCACTGCATGGCGCAGCCCACCTGGCTGCTGAGGCACACCGTGAAGCGCCCCTCCTTGTGCAAGGGAATGCGCACTGCTTCGGTGAGCGCACCGTCGGGTGAGCGCAGCAGGTACTTGACGAAGCCATCGGCGGGGTCGGTGACGCGCTCCACGACCTCGAGGCGTTGGGCCTCGGTGTGAGCCAGGACGTCAGCGACGAACGACTTCGCCAGTGGCTTCCGGGTGGCGTACAGGTCGGACTCGCCATCGCTCAGGAGGTGCGCGAGCGCACGTCGGCATTGGTCGAGCCGAGCGGACACCCCGATGTCAGCAAGGTGCGCGTACAGGTCGTCGGGCCGCAATCCCAGGAGGGACGGACGGCCGCTGAACGTGTTCGGAGCGTCGTCGTTGCGCTGCATTGCACCTTCTATAGCCCCGCAGGACTGCTCATGGGCTGCCGCTGATATCCTCTCCACATCCACCAACCGAGCCGACCGTGCTCGAACCTGGGGAATCGTTGTGGCCGTGAACATGGACGTGGTGCTCGCCGAGTGGAAGGCGAGAACGCTCTCGGAATACCGATGCGCGAGCGTCACGGGAGAGTTGCTCCTGTGGCTGATGCGGCTGGGCTTCAGCTCGGAGGTCATTCAGCAGTGCCACAAGGTGCTGGGGGAGGAGCTCGAGCACAGCGACATCTGCTGGGAGGTCTACGCGACCCTCGGCGGGGACGACGACCCGCTCGAGTGCGCCGAAGGCAGCCTCGTGATCCCCCACGCATACGGGGAGGCCAGCTTCGACCGGCTCGTGCTGTTCGTCATCGACCACTTCTGCATCGGTGAGACCCTCGCCGCGCCCCTCTTCGAGGCCATGACCGACAAGGTCGCCAAGGCGGGCCCGAAGACGGCCGTGAAGCGTCTCGCGAAGGACACGGCCGGGCACAAGGACTTCGGCTGGGCGGTGCTGGACGAGGCCATCGAGCAGGACGACACGTACGTCCTGAATCTCGCGAAGAAGCACCTGCCGACGTTCCTCACCCGGGTCGAGACGGCGTGGGGATACATCCCGGAGCGTTGGAAGGAGCCCGTCGGCCCCGAAGAGGGCAAGTACGGCCTCATTCCGCGCGCCGTCTACAAGCGCATCTTCTATCAGGAGATTGCCGAGAGCGTGCTCCCCGAGTTGGACGCCCGGAACCTCCCGGGTCGTCAGGCGTGGAGCAAGCGCAAGAAGAGGTGAGCGTGCCCGAGTCCGTCCCGCCAGCGACCCACGACCTGCTGGCCTTCGTCGAAGACAGCCCCACCCCCTGGCACGCCGTCGCAGAGGCCCAATCGCGCCTCGATGCGAAGGGCTACGTGCAGGTTCACGAAGCCGACGCCGAGTGGAACCTCGCACCCGGAACCAAGGCCTACGTCATCCGCGATGGCGGCTCGATCGTCGCGTGGACGATGGGACGCAAGGCCGCGGTGGACGCCGGTTTCCGCATCATTGGTGCTCACACCGACTCTCCGAACCTGCGGCTGAAGACCAGGCCCTCGGTGACCAAGGAGGGCTACGCCCAGCTGGGCCTTCAGACCTACGGCGGCGTGCTGCTGCACACGTGGTTCGACCGCGACCTCAGCCTCGCGGGCCGGGTGACGGTGCGCACTGGGAGCAATCCCCTCACTCTGGAGACGCGGCTTCTGCGCATCGACCGCCCGCTGTGTCGGATCCCGAACCTCGCGATCCACCTGAACCGCTCGGTGCGGACCGACGGATTCAAGCCCAACCAGCAGAGCCACTTGCCTGCGGTCTGGGGGATGGCCAGTGATGACCTGAGTGTGGAGGGCTTCCTGGCCGACGAGCTCGGAGTCGCCACCGAGGAGGTGCTCGCCTGGGACATGTGCCTGTACGACGTGCAGCCGCCCGCGGTGAGCGGGGTAGACAACGCATTCATCCACTGCCCGCGCCTCGACAACCTCGGCTCCACGCACGCGGCGCTGCTCGCGCTCCTGGACGCCGACCAGGCAGACACCACCGGGGTCGTCACGCTCTTCGACCACGAGGAGATCGGTAGCCGCACCAGCCGGGGGGCTGCCGGCTCTCTGACGAAGGACGTGCTGCGTCGCCTCGCGGGGGGGACCATGGAGCTCGCGCGGGCCACGGGCCGCTCGATGATGGTGTCCGCCGACATGGCGCACGGGGTGCACCCAAACTACGCGGACAAGCACGAGCCGGAGCACAAGCCGATGCTCAACGGCGGGCCGGTCATCAAGGCCCACGCCGACTGGAAGTACGCCACCGAGGCCGAGTCTGCGGCGGCGTTCCGAGGCTTGTGCGAGGACCACGGCGTGCCCGTGCAGGACTTCGTCACCCGCAGCGACCTCGCCTGCGGCTCCACCATCGGGCCCATCGTGTCGAGCGCTCTGGGGATCCGCACGGTGGATGTGGGCAACGCCATGTGGTCGATGCACTCGATCCGCGAGATGGCGGGCAGTGAGGACCAGCCGCACATGGTGGCGGCGATGACGGCCTTCCTCGGCTGGGACCAGTCCTTCTGACGTACGCGCTCAAGGAGATCTTCTTCACACTGCAGGGCGAGGGAGCGCATGCCGGTCGGGCTGCGGTCTTCGCGCGCTTTGCGGGCTGCAACCTGTGGTCGGGTCGAGAAGAAGACCGGGCGGAGGCGGCCTGCTGGTTCTGCGACACCGACTTCATCGGAACCGATGGGCCAGGGGGCGGCAAGTTCGCGACGCCTGCGGACCTTGCGGCGAAGCTCCGCCGGGTGTGGGACACCGGCGACTCCGAGGGGCGAGTCGGGGTGACCCAGCGGGTCGGCGGGCAGCCGTACGTGGTGTTCACTGGCGGGGAGCCGATGCTGCAGCTGGACGGCGAGCTCCTGGCGGCGTGCCATGGGGCAGGGCTCGAGGTGGGGGTGGAGACCAACGGCACCCTCCCCGTGCCCGAGGGCGTGGACTGGATCTGCGTGTCTCCGAAGCCCAACAGCGAGGTGGTGCAGAGGACCGGGCACGAGCTGAAGCTGGTCCACCCGCACGAGGTGTCACCGGAGAGCGTGCAGGACTGGGAGTTCGAGCACTTCTTCCTGCAGCCGCGGGACAGCTTCGGGGGCGAGGACTTCACCGCCCAGTGCGTCGCCTATTGCATGGCCCACCCGCAGTGGCAGCTGTCGATGCAGACCCACAAGATGCTGGGGATTCCTTAGGGGAACCCGCTCGGGGTCAACAGCCGGCGGCTGCGCCGTAACCCCGCCGCGTTGACGCTCTTTCGGGGTCAACGGCCCCAGGCTGCGCCGCACCCCCCTCCGCGTTGACGCTCTTTCGGGGTCAACCGCCCCAGGCTGCGCCGCACCCCCGCCGCGTTGACGCTCAGTGCAGGTGCGTGCCTTCATCCCCACGCTCGGGGCCGTCCGGGTCCGTCTCTTCCTTCAAGCTCCTGGGCCAGGAGCTTGAAGGCGTAGGCGAGCATCCCCACCGCCGCGGCGAGGAAGCCTCCCCACACGATGCGATCGTGGCCGGTCCAATCGGAGGCGTAGAGCAGGTAGTGGAGCGGGTAGATGGTAATGCTCACCAGGAGGAGCTGTATCCCCTCCTTCTTCGAGGGGGGGGGCCTTCCGAACTGCGTATCCCAGGCCCAGGCCAACCCAGAGCCCCGTGGCCAGCCCCGCCCATCTCGCCTCGGGGAAGAAGTTCTTGACCACCGTGAACGCGACGACGCCAACACCAAGGACGGCCATCACTCGAACGACTCGGTGGACGTTCGATGACTCGGGGTCCGCCACTCCTAGTTCCCCGCCGTCACGTAGGCGACACACATCTCTTCGTCCTCGGCCCAGTTCAGGTCGCGCGGGGTCTCGACCGTGCCGTTGACGGTCCGCTGGTTGCGGCCGGTGTTGTCGAAGTGGCACTCGACCAGCAGGCGATCGTCGGGGTCCAGAGCAATGGTCTGCTCGAGGATGTAGTCCGTCTGCCAGTCGTAGGACCAGCGGTCCACTTGGAGCAGGCAGGTGGTGGAGCCATTGGGGTGCAAGATGGCGACCTGACCGTGGCTGCCGCGCTCGTGCATGTGCAGGTTCACCGCCACAAGGTCCCGCGAACCCCCGTCCTCCCGCGGCGCCGGCGTCGAGACGAACGAGTGCACCACGTCCTCCTCGTTCGCCGGGATACGGAGGTCACCCGAGAGCCAGGCCGGGTCGTAGACGGACAGCGACTCCAGCGTGCCCGGGACCTCGTCAGCCAGCATCAGGTCAAGGGTCGTCTGGTCGGGTGACGGTTCGGACGAGACCACCGAGTAGTGAATGGAGAGGATGATCTTGCTGCCCGGCAGGACCTCGTGCCCGCGTCCGCCGGGGTTCTCCTGCCCCTCCCAGCCCGGAGACCACCCGCCAAGCCAGCCAGTTGCTCCCCAAACCACCCCTCCGGGGCAATCCCAGCCCGGACCCGCGTCGGCCGCATCCAAGGTCTCGAACCCGGACACCACCTCGGGCCCGGCGATGAGGGCGATGGCGTGGTGCACCACCTCGGCGTTTCCGGGGCGCACCCCGAGACCGGTGACAAAGCGGGTTTGCTCCTCGGGCCAGTCGAGGAGGAAGCACCGCGAGAGATCGGTCTCACCAGGCACGAGCTCCGGTAGATAGGGGGCGTCCATGGTCAGGGAGAGGTCGACTCGCGGCAGGGCTGTGTCAGGGATGACCGGGGCGACGTAGTCCGTGGGATCGCCTTCGGGGGCATCGCCATCGGCCCATGCCTGGATCGCGGCGACGTCGGCGGGACCGAGCCCGAAGTCGTTGGCGTAGCTCTGGCAGCAGTCCGCAGCTGGCCAGGGCGGCATGGTCTTGTTGGCGACGGCGAGGGAGGCGGGGACTGCCCAGTCGGCGGCGAGAGCGTAGGACGAGAGATCGAAGCCCGCGGGGCCGCCGTCGTAGTGACAGCGCACGCAGGACGCCTCGTAGATGGGGCGCACGGTTCCATGCCACGTGGGGGTCTCATCGGCGGGGGCGGGGATCGGCGGCTCCTCGCAGGTGGCGTATTCCGGGTCGCGGCAGCCGGACCCAAAAAGGCCGAAGAGCGAGGCGAGCAGGGCAATCCAGAGTGAGGAGCGGATCACGTGTTCCCTCCTTGTCCGCTGGGGGGGTTGCGGGAGCGGCTCCACTGATTTAGTTTCCGTCACCCTCGTTACGGAGGCGTGGCCGAGTGGTCGAAGGCAGCGGTCTTGAAAACCGCCGGGCGAAAGCTCCGTGGGTTCGAATCCTACCGCCTCCGCCATAGGGCACCCAGACGAGGGACGACAGACTGACGGTCGGAGAGGTGACCGAGAGGCCGATGGTGCTCGCCTGCTAAGCGAGTGTGGGGTTTATAGCTCCACCGAGGGTTCAAATCCCTCCCTCTCCGCCAGTCTAGTCCTCGTTTCACTCGAACAAGATGGCGTCGCTCGACCCCCCTTCCAGCGGGGTCGGCCCCCCACTGCACAGGAGCGCACGCGGCGGGGCCGCCGTCCGATGAGGGCCCCGCCGAGCAAGAGCAAGGCGAACGCCCTGGGAGGCACGCCGCCCCCACCGGCGACGCTGTTCCCACCGCAGCCACCACCGTCCTGGCCGCCACCACCGGTGGAGTCGTCGTCGTCCGCCGCGTCGTCGTCGTCCGCCGCGTCGTCGTCGTCCGCCGCGTCGTCGTCGTCCGCTGCATCGTCGTCATCGGCTGCGTCGTCGTCGTCGGCTGCGTCGTCGTCGTCCCCGCTGGCGCTGCCGTCCTCGTCGTCATCGAGGTAGGCGGGAATCCCGTCGCCGTCCGCGTCGCCCACGCCCTCATCAACGTCGTTGACGCCGTCGTTGTCCGAGTCCTCGTCCAGATAGTTGGGCACGCCGTCGCCGTCCACATCGGTGTCTGGCTGCCCATCCCCATCGATGTCCGTCTGGTTCTCGGTCGCGGTCTCGATCTCATCCCCGTCATCGTCCGGGTCGTCCGCGTCGATGAAGCCGTCCCCGTCCTCGTCCGGAGGGTTGCTCGGGTTGCCGTCCACCTCGGTGAAGTCGTCCACGCCGTCCCCATCGGTGTCGTCGTTCAGCGGATTGGTCCCAGCCAGAATCTCCTCGGAATCGAGCAACCCGTCGCCATCGTCGTCGTCGTCGACACAGTCCGCGTCCCCGTCTCCGTCCGTGTCGGTGCTTCCCTCGTCCACGTCGCCGTCACAGTCGTTGTCGACCCCGTCGCAGGTCTCGCTGGACGCAGGGTTCACGCCACCGTCGCTGTCGTCACAGTCCAGCTCGTTCGTCGCGGTGCCCGGCGGCTGGGCACAGGACTGGCTCCCCGAGCCGGTGGCGCCGTACCCATCCATGTCGCTGTCGGAGTAGTACGTCGTCTGGCCCACGACTCCCGAGTCGGCGTCGTCGACGAGCCCGTCACAGTCGTTGTCGACCCCGTCGCACACCTCGGCGGCCCCGGGGTTGATGGCCGCGTTGCTGTCGTTGCAATCGACACCATCGTCGTAGCCGTCTCCGTCCGCGTCGGTCACGGCGGAGGTCGTGGTGCACGACGCGGTCGGGCCCACGGTCTCGGCGTCGTACAAGTCGATGGAGGTGATTCGGTAGTAGTAGGTCGTGCCGGGGGTGAGGTTGGCGTCGACGCGGTTCTGGAGCCCCCAGGAGGCCTGGGTGTAGACGGTGGTCCATGGCCCCGACGGACTCGGCGCGCGCTCGAGCACGCTGAGGTTCCAGTCATCCCAGGAACTGAGCGTCAGCCCCGACCAGTAGACGTAGCACTCGGTCTCGTCGTCCGGGACGTTGGCGTAGGCGCTCAGCGACGGCCAGGCCGGCGGCGCCTGATTGCTGACCGGGATGTAGTTCGCGGCGCCGGGGTCGTAGGTCGTCAGCCCCAGGCTGGAGACGTAGTAGTTCCCGGAGCTGCTCGTGAACTGGATCCCGCCGGGGCTGTAGACAGTCACGTTGCCGAGGGTGTCCTCGAAGGTGATCTCGAAGACGTACGTGTATTGCCCGGCGCTGTACTGGTAGAGCCCCGAGATCTGCTGGCAGTACCCCTGCCCCGGGGTGATGTTCTGGAAGCTGTACTCCGTCAGGAAGTCGGTGATGTCGCCGGCGTTCCAGTCGGAGTTGGCGAGGACGTACAGGTCGCCCTGGCTGAAGGTCCCCACGCCATCGTTGCGCACACACAGGTTCGCGGAGACCGCCGCCGCGGACGATGTCAGCAAGGTGGTGCAGAGGAAGACAACGAGGCTCAATCGCAGACGCATGCGCGCTCCAGGAGGGTCCAGATCGACCATACCCGCGGCCTCAGGGGCGGGGCTTCGCCAGCAGCAGCCGATTCTCCGGCGTGATGTCCTCGGGGATCGTGGCGGTGCGCACCAAGAAGCCGGCGGAGCGCATGCGCGCAGCGCGGGTGGCGTCGACGGCCAACGCCGGAGGCAACCAACCCTCCAGAGAGCCGAGGTCGCACCGCTCGACGCTGTGGCAGCAGGGCATCACCGCGACGCGAGCTGCTCCGTCGATGGCCCGATCGAGGATCCGGTCGGTGAGTGGCCCGCAGGCATGCACCCCCACCAACATCGCCTCCTCGGGGACCTCGAAGTCCTCAATGCGCATCTCGGCGTACAGCACCCTCCCCCGCAACCGAGGCCAGACAGCGCACAGCGCCTCCTCGAGGCGCCCAAACGACGCGGGCCTCCGCTTGTCGACCACCACGGCATGAGGCGACGAGTCGTCCAGGAGAAGCATCGCGAAGGCAACGAGACCGTGGCCACCCGCGTAGTCCACGACCGTCCCTCCTCGAAAGCGCCGGCGCACACGCTTCGCGACCTCCCACGCTTCGTACAACTCCTTGCGCGGCAGACACTCCGCCTCGCACACGGTGCGCGCAAGCCGATCGAAGAGCGTGTCTCCCGGGAACCGGGGAATCTGGTGTCGGGTCAGCCGACTGCGGGAACTGCGACGCACGTCAGGAAGGAGGCGCCTCGGAGGCTGCCGACGCAGCCGCCTCGGCCTCGCGAGCCAGTCGCCGCGTCTTGCGACGCCCCAGCATCGTCGCCACGAGAGTGGAGGCAACGGTCGCCAACACCGCTTCGTCGATGAAGGGCAGCGCGTCGGGAATCGCCACGTCCAAGCCGAGCATGGCGAAGAAGCCAGCGGTCATGAAGGCGAGGAGGCGATCAGGGATGCGGTCGAGGAGTTTCAAGTCGGGCTCTCCGTCTGGTTCACTGTAGCCGCTCGCCACAACCGGCCGGCACACCGAGGATGGACCCATGGCAGCCCCAACTCTGGTCGTCGCCGTTGATCTGGCGAACAACAGCGCACACGTCACCGACTTCGCAGTGGAGATGGCGGGGCGCCTCAAGGCACGGGTGGCCCTGGTGCACGCCATGACTCTCGCTCCAGGCGTGCGGGCCGACACGATCGTCTCCGCACCAGGCAAGGAGGCCATCGGCGCCCTCGACCTCCTCGAGGCGGACGCCCGCAAGCACACGGCGGCGTTGGTCTCCCTCTTCGAGGGCGCGGGGATCCCCACAGAGCTCGTCCTCGGACACGGCGCTCCGGCGGAGGTGATCGGGAACGCGGCATCGGAGCAAGGCGCCTTCATGGTGTTGCTCGGTGCCCCGAAGACGAGTCGGATGCCCAAGCTCTGGGGCCAGGACTTGTGCACGGCCGTCGTCGAGCGATGCTCGGCGCCGGTCCTTCTCGTGAAGCGCACCGAGAAGGCCGAGCAGACCTACAGCACGGCGCAGTTCCAGATGATGGCCGAGGTCGACGGGTGACTCAGCGTCCCCCGAGTCGCCCCCCGACTGCGCGCATGAGCGCTCCCTGGCTGCCCGGTGTGCACAGCGCCCCGAACATCCAGAGCGCCCCTGCCATCTACGAGATTGAGAACCTCGCGCTCGACCGCGAGCGGCTCATCACGGACGCCATGTGGAGCGTCATGCCGTGGGATGAGGCGGTGGTCTGCGACCTGGGCGCGGGGGCGGGGTTCTGGGCTAGCGAGTTCCAGGCGGCGGCAAAGCACGTCTTCCTGGTGGAGCCCCACGGCCCCTCGCGCCTGCTCGCGGCGATGCGCGTCGCCAAGCACCGCTGGGAGAACGTCTCAGTGATGGCGGGCTCGGCCTCCAAGAGCCACCTCGCCACCGGCACCGTGGACTTCGTGCAGTCCCGCTTCGCCTACTTCTGGGGACCCGGCTGCGAGCCCGGGATCAAGGAAGTCGAGCGCATCCTCCGGCCTGGCGGCGCCTTCGTGATGATCGACAACGATCTGCGCGCCGGGACCTTCGCCGAGTGGCTGCGCAAGCTGCCAGAGCGATACCAGCGCGACCCCTACGAGATCGATGCCTTCTGGCGCTCCCAAGGGTTCCAGCTGAGCACCGTACGCTCGTCCTGGAGGTTCGACCGACGCTCCGACCTCGAGGCCGTCGTGAAGCTCGAACTGCCCTCGATCTGTGACGAGGTGCTCGCGCAACACGAAGGACTCGAAGTCGACTACGGCTTCCGAATCATCAGCAAGCGATTCTGAGCCGGTTCAGCGCGCCTTCGTCTCGACCTCGTCCTTGAGACGCGCGATGAAGTCCTCGACGGAGAATGAGCCCTGGTCGCCGTCCTTGCGCTTGCGCACGCCGACGGTGCCAGCCTCCGCCTCGCGGCCGCCGAGGATGAGCGCGTAGGGCACCTTCTCCAGCTCCGCCTTGCGGATCTTGTAGCCGAGCTTCTCGTCGGAGTCGTCGAGCTGAACCCGGAGCCCTGCGGCCCGCAGCTTCTGCTCCACCTCGCGCCCGTAGTCGACGAACTTCGCCGAAAGCGGCAGCACCTTGGCCTGCACCGGCGCCAGCCACGGCGGGAAGTTGCCCGCGTAGTGCTCGATGAGGATGCCGAAGAAGCGCTCGAGAGACCCGAGCAGCGCCCGGTGGATCATGATGGGGCGATGCCCGGCGTTGTCCGTGCCCACGTAGCTGAGGTCGAAGCGCTCGGGCTGGGTGAAGTCGAGCTGCACGGTCGTCAGCTGCCAGGTGCGACCGATGGTGTCGACCACCTTGATGTCGATCTTCGGCCCGTAGAACGCTGCTTCGCCCTCGATGCGCTTGTACTCGATGTCGCGGTCGCCCAGGACCTTGGCGAGCGTGGACTCGCTCAGCTCCCAGATCGCGTCATCGCCCAGGTACTTCTCCTTGTTCTCCGGGTCGCGCGCGGACAGCTCCACCTTGTACTCGGGGAAGCCGTAGGTGCTGTACATCAGCTGCGCGATGTCGAGGCAGGCGCCGAGCTCCTGCTCCAGCGTGTCCTCGGTGCAGAAGATGTGGGCGTCGTCCTGGGTGAAGCCGCGCACGCGCATGAGGCCATGCAGCGCGCCGCTGCGCTCGTAGCGATAGACCGTGCCGAGCTCCGCGTACCGGATGGGGAGCTCGCGGTAGCTGCGCACGCGGTTCTTGAACGCGCCGATGTGGAACGGGCAGTTCATGGGCTTGAGCTGATACAGCTCCTCATCCACGGCGATGGCCCCGTACATCGAGTCGGTGTAGTGGTCGGTGTGGCCGGAGCGGTCCCACAGGGCGCGGGGCGCGATGTGGGGCGTGAAGAGGAACTCGTAGCCGTGGGCGAGGTGCGCCTCGCGCCAGAAGTCCTCGATCTCCTTGCGGATGTAGGCCCCGTTGGGCAGCCAGATCACCAACCCGCCGCCGTACTCCTGCGTGATGCGGAACAGCTCGAGGTCCTTGCCGATGCGACGGTGATCCCGCTTCTTGGCCTCCTCGAGCATCTCGAGGTGGGCGTCGAGGTCCTCGCGCTTCTCGAACGCAACGCCGTAGACGCGCGTGAGCATCTTGTTCTTCTCGTCGCCGCGCCAGTAAGCGCCGGCCACCCGGGTGAGCTTGTAGTGCTTGAGCTTCTTGCTGTAGCGGACGTGCGGGCCAGCGCACATGTCCGTGAAGTCGCCGTGCTTGAAGAAGCTGATCTTCGCGTCGTCCAGACCCTCGATGAGCTCGACCTTGTAGGGCTGGTCGTTCTCCTCGGCCCAGGCGATGGCGTCCTCACGGTCGAGCAGCGAGTGCTCGAACTTGTGGTTGCCCTTGGCGATCTTCTTCATCTCGGCCTCGATGGCCGGAAGGTCCGCCTCGGAGATGCTCTCGGGCATCTCCATGTCGTAGTAGAAGCCGTGATCGATGTGCGGCCCGATGCCGAACTTCGTGCCGGGGTAGAGATGCGCGATGGCCGACGCCATGAGGTGCGCTGTGCTGTGACGCACCGTCTCGACGGGGTTCAGTTCGCGGGGGACGAAGTCGTACTCTTCAGCGGAGTCGGCCATTGCAGCCTCCTATGGGGCGAGGGACCGGGAGGGTATGGCTCCTCTGAAAAGGGGTCAAGGGGACGACGAACCGAGCGGCGCGGCGGCGCGGTCAACCCTGACGAGACCACTGCGCGGCCACCTCAACCCCGGGTAGACTGCGACGCAGCGACACGGCTGGGCGAGAGGGCGCTCCCAGCCAGTTCTGGAGCCTCCCCATGGCCGTGCACCGGCTGCTGCTGTCCACCATCCATCGCGCCCCCCTCAAGCGGCCTGCGGACGGCTCGGTTCTCGCGCGCCAGATCCGTGCCATCCTCAGCGACATGGCCTCCCAGGCGACTCGATGAAGCGAAGCAAGCCCCACGCTCCGGTGCCCACGCGGCCGATGCCCGCCGCAGGCGCGAAGCGGGACCCTCAAGCGACGCGCCCCATGCCTGGCCGTGGCGAGAGCCACCTTCGCGGCGGCACCCACGGCGCAGGAACGGCGGGAGAGAGCGGAGATTGGTCGCTGCCGGCTGAGTCTCTCGAGTCCCTCCCGGCCATCGCCATCACCAACCTCGACGACACGGACGGGCGCATCGGGGAGCGCTACACCATTCTCAGCATGCTCGGTCAGGGGGCGTCGGCGACGGTGTACGAGGTCCGCGACGAGCACACCGGCGACACCCACGCCCTGAAGCTGCTCGATCTGGACAGTCAGGTCGAAGTCACTCGCTTTCGGCGCGAGCAAGCCCTGCTGCGCAAGCTCGAGCACCCCAACCTCGTGACGGTGACCGACTCGGGCGAGTGGGATGGGCGCGAGTTCATGGTGATGACCATTCTGCGAGGCGGCAGTCTCCTGGACTGGCTGCGGGACAGCGGCGGCGGCATGGACTACGTCCGCGCCTGCAGGCTGTTCCGCGGGGCGGCGGAGGCTCTGCACCAGGCGCACCTCGCCGGTGTGGTGCACCGGGACATCAAGCCCGGCAATCTGGCGCTGGAGCCAGGCTCCGAGGAGAAGCTGCTGGTCCTGGACTTCGGAATCGCCAAGAGCATGAACACCAGCGCGTCACTGACGGACGCGGGCATGGTCATGGGCTCCCCCGCCTACATGTGCCCCGAGCGCCTGTTCAGCGGAGCCAAGGCCACGGACTCGTGGGACGTGTACTCCCTCGGGGTCGTCATGTACGAGGTGATCACCGGCACCCCCTTGTTCCGAGGGCGCAGCTGGATGGACACCATGACGAAGATTCAGCGGTTCACGCCGCCCTTCATCAGCACCATTCGGGACGACGCGCCGCCCGCTCTCGACTGGCTCATCTCCGAGATGATCGCCAAGGAGCCCCAGGGGCGCCCCAGCGGCTGTGACGTCATCGCGCGGCGGCTGCTGCGCATCGAGCGCCAGCTCGGCTAGGGCCTCGAAGACCGACGGCTAGGGCCTCGAAGACCGACAGCTTGCCCCGCGCGGCAAGTCGGTGTCCTTCACGTGGGGGCCACCCAGGTTGGCGCCCTCACGAAGCGCGCCTCGCAGCCCAGGCCCTCTGCGTGGTCTGAGCAAGGCGGGCCGTCGCGCGGCGGGCACGGGTACCCTCGACGGGTGGATCGAGCCACCGAACGCGCAGTCCTGACCGCCTATCGAGAGCACTACGCGGAGGGCACACCCATCCCCCGCGCCCTCGCGGCGCAAGTCGATGGGCTGTTCGCGAGCTGCCAGCGTCGGGTCTACGCGGTGTGCCGGCGCATGTCGGGCAGCGAGGAAGCGGCTCTGGACCTCGCGCAAGACACCTTGCTCACCGGCTACCGCAAGCTGCACGAGTTCCGCGGAGACTCCGCGTTCGGAACCTGGCTCTACGGCATCGCCCGGGGGCTGTGCATGAACGCCATCCGCCGCCGACGCGAGGTGCTGAGCGAGGACGGTCTGCTCGAGACCGGTGACGACCGCGCATCGGTGCTCGCTGGTCTTCGGCGGGAGGAGCGTGAGGAGCTGGTGAGGCAGGCGGCGTCTACGTTGTCGCCTCTGGAGCAAGAAGCCGTCTACCTGCGGTACGTGGAGGACCTCCCCCAGGACCGCATCACGAAGCTGCTCGGAATCACCCAGGCGAGTGGGGCCCGCGGGGTCCTCCAGAAGTGCCGACGCACCCTCGCTCGTGAGCTGCGCGCCCGGCTCGACGCCCTGGGCCACGGGACCTCGTTCTTCCGCGCGTCGATCACCTGATGGAGCACCTGCCCTCCTCTGCCCTCCAGCCCGGAGAGCCGCTCGACGACGCTGCTCTGGCCCATCTCGAGGGATGCGCCCGCTGTCGGGTCGAGCAGAGGCTCGTGACGGTGTTCTACGAAGAGCCGGATGTCCCCGAGGTCGAACTGGCGGCTGTGGGCACCATCCTCGACACCGTGCGAGGCGAGCTGACCCTCTCGATGCAGGAGCGCTCGCTGCTCTGGGTCGAAGGCCAGACGCCCTCGGAGCTCGTGCCCGACCCCGACGAGCGCTATCGAGTGGAGGGACAGCTCGGCGCGGGCGGCATGGGCGAGGTCCTCGCCGTCCACGACCACACCCTCGCCCGGCGCGTGGCGATGAAGGTGGCCAGCGACCGTCTACAGAGAGACCACCAGTCCCTGGCGCGCTTCGTGGAGGAGGCCCAGGTGGGGGCGCAGCTCCAGCACCCCGGCATCGTCCCCGTGCACGACCTCGGCCGCCTCCCCGACGGGCGCGCGTACTTCACGATGAAGGAGATCGACGGGGTGACCCTGGGCGAAGCCATCGCCGGGGTGCACGCGGCGAGCAGCGGGGGTTGGGCGGCCTCATCCTCCGGGTGGACCTTCCGACGGCTGGTGGACGCCCTTCGCAGGGTGGCGGAGACCGTCGGCTACGCGCACTCCCGGGGGGTGGCGCACCGCGACCTCAAGCCCGCCAACGTCATGCTCGGCCCGTGGGGCGAGGTGCTGGTGGTGGACTGGGGTCTCGCCAAGATGCTGGGCACCCACTCCCCCGAGTCGACAGAGGTGGTGAGTCCGCGAGCCGGCGACGACGCCCTCGCCACGCGGCAGGGCTCGGTGGCGGGAACCCCTGGATTCATGGCGCCCGAGCAGGCTCGAGGCGAGCTCGACCAGGTCGGAGCACCCGCGGATGTCTACGCCCTCGGCGCCATTCTGCGGGTGATTCTCACGGGACGCGCCCCCTACTCAGGCGGCGGCGCCATGGAGCTGCTCGCCCGCGTCGTCGCCGGGGCCCCTCCGGCGATGGAGCAGCGGTCCGGGCCCCTCCCCGACGACCTCGTGGAGATCTGCGAGCGAGCCATGCAGCGAGACCCGGCGGCCCGCTTCGCGAGCGCCGGGGAGGTGGCCGAAGCGGTGGGGGCGTGGCTGGACGGGGCGGCGCGCACAGAGCGAGCGCTGGCCTCCCTCGCCGAGGCCCAGACGCTTCTCCCCCAAGCTGCGCGGGCACGGATGGAGGCGCGCACCCGCGAAGCCGAGGCCTCTTCGGTGCTGTCTCCGCTGAGCTCCTTCGACTCCGAGGCCGCGAAGCAACGGGGCTGGGCGCTGGAAGACGAGGCGGCGGCCTTGCGCGCCGAGGCGGAGATGCTGGAGCTCCGATTCACGGAGGGCGTGCGCTCGGCGTTGGTCCACGACCCCGACCTGCCCGCAGCCCACCGCGCCCTCGCCTCCCACCATCGTCGGGCCCACGAAGCCGCCGAACATCGTGGGGCCGCGAGTGAAGCCGCCCGAAGCGAGGTGCTGCTGCGCGCCCATGACCGGGGGGAACACGAGGACTACCTGCGGGGAGTGGGCTGGCTGAGCCTCGCCACCGACGTCCCGGCGCAAGTCACTGCGGTCCGTCTGGAGACCCGGGGACGGCGTCTCGTGGAGGGACCGCCGACGAGACTGGGGACCACTCCGCTGGTGAGGGTCGAGCTCGACATCGGCTCCTGGGTGCTCGTCATCGCGGCGCCCGACCGAGCCGAAGTGCGCCTCCCCGTCGTGATTCGCCGCGCCGAGACGAGCGACCGACTTCGACCGGGCGCTGAGTCTGAAGCCGTTCTGGCGCTCCCCCAGGTCGACGCCATGTCCCCGGGGGATGTGTACGTCCCCGCGGGCTGGTTCGAGGGCGGCGGCGACCCATCCGCGCCCAGCAGCCTCCCGGCGCGGCGGGTATGGCTCGACGCCTTCGTCATTCAGCGGGACCCGGTCACCCACGACGAGTACCTCGCGTTCCTCGACGCCCTCGTGGCGTCCGGTCGCGAAGAGGAGGCCTTTCAGTGGGCTCCTCGGGAGCGCCCCTCGAAGCCCGGCGAGCCCGGAGCGCTGCTGGTGGAACACGCGCCCGGTGTGGGTTTCGCGCTGCGCGTCGACGCCGAGGGGGACACCTGGGAGCCGGACTGGCCAGCGTGGATGGTGTCGTGGAGTGGCGCCCGGGCCTACGGGCGATGGCGCGCGGAAGTGGACGGCCTCCCCTGGCGACTCCCCTGGGAGCTCGAGTGGGAGAAGGCGGCGCGCGGCGTCGATGGCCGGGCGTGGCCGTGGGGCGACTTCGCCGACCCCACCTGGGCCTGTGTGCACGGCAGCCGCGAAGGCCGGCCAATGCCCTCAGCGGTGGGCGAGCATCCAGTGGACGTCTCGGTCTACGGGATGCGAGGAGCCGGGGGCGGTGTCTGCGACTGGACCCTCGATGTCTTCGACGAGGAGGGCACGCCGGTCGGTAGCGACGGTCTCTTCGACCCGGACCAGCCCGTTCCTTCCGCTGACGACCGGAGCCGCTGCGTCAAGGGCGGCTCCTGGAGCAACCCCACCTCCCATGCGCGGGCGGCCTTCCGGGACGGGCGGCATCCCGGCGACCGACGTTGGGTCATCGGATTCCGGCTGGCGCGCAGCCTCTGAGCAAGCCTCCTCGGGGGAAGCGCAGGCCTACTGCACCGCGGCGATCCAGGCCCGCATGTCGGTGACCGTCAGATCTTCGAGGTTCGCCCCGCTGAACATGCTGGTCCCGTGCTGCTGGCCCCGCTCCACGAAGGACCAGGCCCCGGGTGCATCCGGCACGAACGCGTTGGAGTAGGGCTCGTTGGTGGGGTAGAGCCACAAGATGGGGAAGCTGAGGCTCCACTGGCGGTCATCCTGGTTGGGCTCCAGGGGGTTCTGCGCTTCGGTGTACTGGCCCGGCGACATGAAGATGACCGCCGCCGGGAAGGGCAGGTCGTCGTCCCCCTCGACTACGTAGTCGTACACGGACGTGGTGCCGTTGCTCGCCCCCACGAGCACGAGGGCATCGGGGTTCACGTCGCAGCCGCGCTCGGAGTCCAACGCGAACGACACGGCAGCCTCGACGTCCAGGCGCCCACCGTCTCCGAAGTAGGCGTCCTCGGCGTCCCCGCCAGACCCGCCGGCGCCGCGTCGGTCCACGTTGAGGATGGCGACGTCCTCTTCGGCGAAGGCGTCGCGCACACGCTCGGGGTAGCCGGTGCGGTCGTTCTGGGGCGGAATCATGTGGAAGAGCACCAGCACGCCGCGGCCGGGCTCCGACGCAGGGCGCCAGTCGGCTTCGAGGTCGACCCCGTCGCTGGTGGTGAAGCTCACGACCTCCTCGTCCGCCCCGCAGTTGGCGTCGTTGGTCGCGGCGTCGTCGTCGTTCGAGGCGTCGTCGTCATCGCCGCCCGTCGGGCATCCGACGAGAAAGAGCGAAAGAAATCCGATCCAAAAAAGCTTATCCATGTCGGCACCTTAGAGAGGTTCGTCTCATTTTCTTCGGGTTTTTTCGGGCCCTCCTGTGACTCGCTGGGAGCTCGAGACACAGACCCATTGAACGGCAGGGATGAACCCGGCCAACCCACCCGGAGATGAGACCATGACCCACGCCATCAAGATTCTGCTTGCCCTCTCTTTTGTCCTGACCGCCGGCTGCCTCGACGACACCCGCCTGCGCAACAACCCCGGCGGCGCCTACGTCCCCGACGCCCCCGCCGAGGAGGTGATTGAGGATGAGGACATCAACGACGACGAGCAGGTCGAGGACGAGGACGAGCAGATTGAGGACGAGGAGGAGATCGAGGAGGAGATCGAGACGTCCTTCGAGGACAACGACACCTTCGACGACCCGCTCTTCACGTACTCGTTCCTCGGCTCCGGCACCCAGGACAACTTCGCTGTCGCCGACGACGTCTCCGCCCCCTTCGGCGACGTGCACGACTGGGTCGGCTTCACGACCCCTGCGCCGCAGAACAGCCTCGTGAACGTGACCCTCACCCTGGACTGCGACAGCGACGACCTGCGCGCCCAGCTCTTCGAGGACACCAACAGCGGTCCCCTTGCCCTGGGAGCCAGCTACCAGGTGAGCTGCGGCGAGACCGACACCTTCCTCATCCCCATCAACAGCGACTACCTGGTGCGGATTCACTTCCCCCAGGGCACCGACGAGCAGCGCATCGTCGACTGGGAGCTCGCCGTCTCCTGGTAGTCGACATCGCTCGGCGCAGCGGAGCAATCACTGCGAGCCCGGTTGAGCACGACTGCAAGCCCCACCCGAAACTCTCGGGTGGGGCTTGGAGCCTTGGGGGTGGTCGCCCGAGAGGGCAAAATGGGGGGACAACTAGCCGAGCTTCTCCCGCAGCACCGCGGAGACCGCCTTCGGGTCTCCCTTGCCCTGCAGCTCGCGCATCACCTGGCCCATGAAGAAGCCCATGAGCCGTTTCTCACCGCCCCGGTACCGGGCCAGCTCGTCGGGGTTGGCCGCGAGGGCCGCATCCACCGCATCGCTCAGCGCCGACGTGTCGGACACCTGAGCCAAACCGAGGGCCGCCACGACGTCCGCCGGATTCGCGGGCTGCTCCAGCAACACCTCGAGCACCGGCCGCACCGCGGAGCGGTTGATGGTGCCCTCGTCGAGCAGCCTGATGAGCCCTGCCAGCTCGTTGCCCTCGATGCGCAGGTTGTCGACGGCGGGTCCGCCCAACTCCCGACGCAGCTCGTTGAGCACGATGGACTTCGCCGTGTCGGCGTGTGCGCCCGCCGCGTGGGCCGATGCGATGAGGGACTGCTCGACCCCGCTCAACCAGGCTTCCTTGGGGCCCGTAGACACCGCCGGCGCCTTCTTCTCCTTCGGAGCCGCCTTCACGGGGGCCGGCTTCGCCTTCGCCCAGCCATCCCGCAGCGTGGCGATGCGGTTGAGCACGAGCGCGTCTGCCGTGGAGTCGTCGTCCCGCCAGAAGTAGCCCATGCGCTGCAGCTGCACGCGCACATCCTCGGCGGTGGAACCAAAGGCAGGCTCCACGTACCCCGAGGTCACGGTGAGCGAGTCAGGGTTGAGGTTGTCGCGCCAATCGCCAGCGTCCGGGTCCGGCGTCGCGAAGAGCCGATCGTAGAGCCGGAACTCCACCGCCAGCGCGCCGTCGGCGGCCACCCAGTGGATGGTGCCCTTCGGCTTGCGCCCATCGGGCGAGCTTCCACCCCGCGTGGCCGCGTCGTAGGTCGCTCGCACCCGCACGACCTTGCCGTCGTCGTCCACGTCGATGCCGGTGCAGGTGACGAAGTAGGCGCCGTAGAGCCGCACTTCCCAGCCCGGGGCGAGCCGCTTCCAGCCCTTGGGGGGCTCCAGCGCGACGTCCTCCCGCTCGATCCACAGTCGCTTGCCAAAGGGAACCGCGCGGCGCCCGAGATCGGCCTTCGGGTGGTGCGAGAGGTCGAAGGACTCGGCGTGGTCGTCGGGGAGGTTCTCGATGACCAGCTCGACGGGGTCCACGACGCCCATCACCCGGGGGACGTTCTCCTCGAGGTCCTTGCGGATGAGGCCCTCGAAGAACTCGTACTCCACCGTGCTGTTGGCCTTCGCGACCCCCACCTTCTCGACGAACTCGCGCACGGCCTGCGGGCGCACGCCCAGCCGACGAAGCCCCGCGAGGGTCGGCATCCGTGGGTCGTCCCAACCGACGACCGCGCCCTCCTCCACCAGAGCGAGCAGCTTGCGCTTGCTCATGACGATGTAGGTGAGTCCGAGGCGCGCGAACTCCGTCTGCTCGGGACGGTGCTCCTTGCCCAGAGAAGCCAGGTACCAGTTGTACAGCTCCCGGTTGTTCTCGAACTCCAGCGAGCACAGCGACTGCGTCACGCCCTCGTAGCAATCCTCGAGGCAGTGGGCGTAGTCGTAGAGCGGGTAGGCCTTCCAGCGGTCGCCCACCTGGTGATGCTCGGCGTGCATCACGCGGTAGAACGGCGGATCCCGCATCTTCATGTTGGGGTCGGCCATGTCGATCTTGGCGCGCAGGGTCATGGACCCTTCGGCCACATCACCGTTGAGCATCTTGTCGAAGAGCTCCAGGCTCTCCTCGTAGGGACGGTCGCGGTACGGCGAGTTGGTCCCGGCCTCGGTGACGGTGCCGCGCTGGGCCCTCATCTCCTCCAGCGACAGCTCATCGACGTAGGCGAGCCCCTTGCGGATCAACGCCCGGGCATCCTCGGCCATCTGCTCGAAGTAGTCCGACGCGAAGTACAGGTGCTCGCCCCAGTCGAAGCCGAGCCACTTGATGTCGTTCTTGATGCCCTCGACGTACTCGACGTCTTCCTTGGTGGGGTTGGTGTCGTCGAAGCGCAGGTGGCAGCGGCCGCCGTACTCCTCGGCGAGGCCGAAGTTGATGCAGAGCGCCTTGGCGTGCCCGATGTGCAGGTATCCGTTGGGTTCCGGAGGGAACCGCGTGATGACCTGGCCGCCGTACTTGCCCGACGCGTTGTCGGCTTCGATCTTCTGGCGAATGAAGTGACGGACTCGCTCGGTCATCACACACCTCCGATGGTAGTGACGCCTCCCATGTAGGGGCGCAGCACGTCCGGCACGGTGATGGTGCCGTCCGCCTGCTGGTAGTTCTCCATGACCGCCACCAGCGTGCGACCGAGGGGAAGCGCCGACCCGTTGAGGGTATGCGCGAACTCGGGCTTCGCCCCCGCCTCACGACGGAAGCGGATGCCGGCGCGGCGGGCCTGGAAGTCGCGGAAGTTGCTGCACGAGCTGATCTCGCGGTACGCGCCCTGGCCGGGCAGCCACACCTCGAGGTCGTAGCAACGCCAGGCAGCGAAGCTGGTGTCGCCGCTGCTGAGGAGCATCTTGCGGTAGTGCAGGCCGAGGGCCTGAAGCAGGGCCTCGCTCTGGCCCGTGAGGTCCTCGTGGGCCTGCTCGCTGTCCTCGGGAGCCACGATCTGGACGAGCTCCACCTTCTCGAACTGGTGCTGGCGAATCAGCCCGCGGGTGTCTCGCCCGTAGCTGCCCGCCTCGGCGCGGAAGCACGGCGTGTAGGCCGTGTAGCGCTTCGGGAGAGCGCCCGGCGGCAGGATCTCGCCCGCGTGCAGGTTGGTCACCGGCACCTCGGCCGTGGGCACGAGGTAGTAGTTGTCGGGGTTCTGTAGCCGGAAGAGATCATCCCCGAACTTCGGGAGCTGGCTCGTTCCCCTGAGCGAGTCGGCGTTGACGATGAATGGCGGCAGCACCTCGCCGTACCCGGCGGCGGTGTTCTGGTCGAGGAAGTACATCATCAGCGCGCGGCTCAGGCGCGCGGCGCCCCCGTGCAACACCGTGAAGCGCGAGCCCGTGACCTTGGCGCCCTGCTCGAAGTTGAGGATCCCGAGCTCCTCGCCCAGGTCGTGGTGGTCCTTCGCCTCGAAGTCGAACTCGGGCACCTCGCCCCAGCTGGCGACCTCGATGTTGCTCTCCTCGTCCCCGCCGTCGGGCACGTTGTCCGCCAGCAGGTTGGGCAGAGTCAGGAGCAGCCCATCGATCTTGGCCTGCAGATCCTTCGTCTCGCTGTCGAGCTGCGCGATCTCCTTGCCGAGCAGGGCCAGGCGCTCGCGCTTGGCCTGGGCCTCATCGCGCTTGCCGGCCTTGAAGAGGGCGCCCACTTCCTTGCTGCCGCTGTTCCGCTCCGCCTGCAGACCCTGCAGGTGCTCGAGCTTGAACTTGCGGTGGTGGAGGAGGCCGAGAATCTCTTCCATGTCCACGTGCGACCGGCGGGCGGCCAGCGTGGCGGTGATGAGCTCGGCGTTTTCTTCGACAAACCGTGCGGCGAACATCGCGCGTTCCTCTGCATGTCCACTCGCGGGCGGGCGCGCCCGTGTGGGGAGGCGGACGGTAGGGACCCGCCCGGGGGAGGTCAATCCGTGCGGGGTGCAGTACCCTGACAGGCCCGCCGCCCGGCGGTGCAGTACGGAGCCCAACCCATGGCCCGGCGCGCTCGCGCTCATCTCGTCCGTCTCTTCCCCCCTGCTCCCCACGGCGGAGTGGTCCCTCATGCCTTCGAGGGCGCGAGGATGACGCTGGGAACTGCCGACGATTGCTCCATTCGTCTCGAGGGCACGGGCATCGCGCCCCACCACGCTCGCCTCGACCGGCTGCGTTCGGGAAGCACGCTGCGCGCGTTTCCCCTGGGCGAAGCACCGGTGTGGATCAACGGGCGCCGCGTCCCGAAGGGCGGGCAGGACCTGGAGGAGGGCGCAGTCCTCCGTCTGGGCGACGTGGTGCTGCTGCATCGGCAGTGGCTCGACGAGGAGGCGCAGTCCGCTGCGCTCCCCCCGCTGCCCGGCCCCGTGAACTCCTGCCACCCCACGGTGGTCCGAGGCCTGCTCCGACTTCAGGGCAAGCGCCACAGCGGCGGGACCTTCTGGCTCACCGGCGAAGAGGGCTGCGGGCGCAGCGTGGTCATCTATCACCTCCGCGCGCTGCTCGAGGAGAGCTCCGAGCGAGACTGGATCACCGGGGGCCCGAGCTTCGAGTCCGCCGCCGAGGCTCCACCGGACGCCGACCCGTCCCGCACGCTTGCGCTCCCGCCGCTCCGCAATCGCGGGGAGGACCTGCTGGTGCTCATGGCGTCGATTTGCGGCGGCGCCCTCCCCCACCTCTCGCCCCAGCTCGTCGAAGCGCTGCTGCTCTACGACTGGCCCGGCAACATCCGTGAGCTGCGCCTCTCCGTCGCTCGCTGTCACGACCCCCGATTCGGCGCCGAGGACATCGAGCGCTGGGATCTGCCCGACTTCCCGGACGTGCAGCGTCACTACGGCGAGCGCGTCGGGACCCACGACCCCATCACCCTTCAGGCTCCGAAGAGGGACCTGCCGGGAACCGAGCCCGAGATGAGGCGCCTGCTCGACGCGCACTGGTGGCGCATCCATCCGCTCGCGGCCGCGACGGGGCAGAGCCGAAGCGACGTGCTGGCCCACATCTTCAGCCTCGGGATTCGCGAACCCTGGTGGCGAGCAGACCCCGGCGCGAGCAACCTCTCGAGGTCGTAGCTCGCGCGGAGGCCCCCCCGGCCTCAGGGTTCAGTTGGCCAGCGCGGTCTGTCCCGGATTCAGGGCGCCCCAGCTGCTGTTGTTCGCATCGGTCCAGTCGACTCGGCTGTTGGTGTCGGTCTCGTCGACGCGCCCGAGAGTGGTCCCGCTCGGGGTGGTGCCCGTCGCCGAGGCATCCCGCACCGCGTTGAGGCAGAAGTCCTCGTCGTAGAAGGACGGCGTCGCGCCGGCCGGCGTCGTCCATCCTCCTCGGTCGGAGATCCAGTCCGCCCGCGCCTCGGTCGAGTTGGCGGTGACGAACCCGGAACAGACGCTCGTGCCCGCGATCAGCACCGCGTCGATGAGGTCTCCCCCCAGCTCGGTCTTCAGCCAGATGGCGTTGTCGTGCGCGGTCACGTTCTCGCTCGCCGACGTCCAGAAGTCCCAGGCCCCGTCATGGTTCTGCGGGTAGGACGACGCGGGGTACTCGTCCTTTGAGGTCGACTCGTTGCCCGAGCCATCCTCGTTGCAGTCCGCTCCGTCCAGGTGAAGGACGATGAGGTCGTCGACGGTCACCTCGACCGCCGGGAAGGTGAAGAACTTGTAGGAGCCGCCGAACTGGGTCCCGCGACCTCGGATCTCCATCCCGCCCAAGGACCCGGCCTCCACCGCGCGGAGCTCGATGCGGTTGCACTCCTGGCTTGCGCTCGCGCCCACGACCGTGGCCGTGAGCTCGTTGATGACGAGGTTCGCGAGGCCGAAGAAGCCCTCGAAGGAGCCAGACCGCCCTTCCTCGGGGATCTCCTGCCCCAAGGCATCGACGGCGGTGGCGGCGATGACGAGCTCGTAGGACGCGTTGGCTTCCTGCGCGCTCGTCGTGAGGGTCGCGAGGGGGCCTGCCACGACCACGTCGGTCACCGTGAGCCCCGCGATGGAGAACATCGAGGCGGTGAGGGCGGTGCTCCAGTCCCAGCTGAGCTCCACCGTCACGGTGGTGCTGTCGACGGCGATGATCTCGACGATGGAAGGGGGGGCGCCGTCGTTGTCGGCGGCGCAGGGGTCCTCACCACAGGGAGTGCTGGCGACCCCGGGGCCGCTGGGATCCAGGAACGCCGTCACGAGGTCGAACAGGCCTGACCACTGGAGCGCTCCGTGGGCCCCGGTCGTGTCAGGCGGGTTGTTGCCGGTCGGGGAGGGCCCGAGCTGCGGGTCGTACTGAAAGAGGATCGGGTCGCCCGGCCCCAGAGGGCCCGACTCCACGGGGATACCCCAGGGTGCGGAGTGAGAGGGAGCCAGGAGCGTCAGGCCGCCCGCCCTCGCGAGGTTCTCGGTTGCGATGTTCCACACCGTGTCGTCACCCATGTTCTCGACGTACAGGCGGGACCCGGCGATGCTCTCGGGGTAGTTGATTCCATCCACCGCGTCGGTGAAGAGCTGGAAGAGAGCGAACGCTCGCCGGCGACTCGTCGGTTCAGGGATCGCCTCCGCGAATGCCTCCAGCAGGTCGGCGACCTGGGCGGCTCGGGGGATGACGAAGCCCAGGGGACCTCCCCCCACCGTCATGACCGCAGCGTCGACGTCGACCCCTTCCTGGGCCAGGAGCGCGGTACCCATGACCGAGCCCACCGACACCCCGAGGTACGAGAGCGAGCTGTTGTCCACGAGGGCCTGGCCCTGAGCGCCCTGGAACACCTCGTCCTGGAACAGGGCGCCGTCCTCGATGACGTCGACCAGCACCCGCGTGTTCACCATCGCCTGCACGAGCCGGTTGGCGACCCCGATGAGTCGCTCGGGGTTCTGGTCGAGCGTCAGCAGGTCGTCCAGGTCGTTGAACTCGAGACCCCGCCAGGTGGTCGCGAGCACGATCATCCCGTTCCGCTCCGCAGCCACGACCGCCGGGTGCCGCCAGTTGGGGGTGTTGAGGTCGTAGGAGGGGTGCGCCGTGGCGCCGTGGCCGTAGAGGAGCACGGGCACCGACCCCGCCGGAGCGTCGGCTACGGAGCTCGGGATGATCGCGAAGACGTCGATGTCGGTCGTGCCCGTCTGGCTGATCGTCCCGTCCGGGGCGACGTCGAGGAACATGTCGTCGCGCAGGAAGTCCTGGACCGTCAGCTTCGCGCGGGCGTAGCGCCATGTCTCGTTGTGCAGGGCGTTGCTCTCACCCAGGTCCCGCACGTCGTAGAAGTCCCATTCTGTGGGCAAGGTCCGCTGGGCGAGGCCCGACTCCAGCTGCGCGTTCCCCATGTCCACGGGGAAGTCCCAGGCCAACGCGACCCCATCGGAGGAGACCCCTGCCCCGGCCAGGTCCTCCATGAGCGCTCGATAGTGGAGGGCGGCGCCGCCGTAGTCCGCCGGCGGCGTGCCTGCCACGAGGGCCTCGAACCGCTCGGGGCGGGGGAGCGCGTCCGTCGTCACCACCACTGCAGCCCGCCCAGGGGCTGTCAGCGGCCGCACGGGCTGGATCAGCAAGGCAGGGCTCCGGCCTGGGACCACGTTCTCGTCGAGCTCCGCGATGACGGGCACCCGGTCGCCGGTGACGAGGTCGACCATGAAGACCGCGTCGTCGCTCGCGTCCCCGTCCGAGCCGTCGGGCAGACCGTCGCCGGAGAGGCCTTCAATGGTGGCGACGATGGGCTGGTTGCGAGAGAACCCCTGCCGCCAGGCGATGGCCTCGGTAGGGAGTCCACCGAACCACGCCGGGTCGAGGTCCAGCCGGCCGTCCTCAGCGCCCAGGAACGCGTTGGGGAATGGGTCCTCGGGCCCCACACCGAAGAGCCCGCCCGACACGTCCGTGCCGAAGTCGACGGGGGCTGGGGTCGGCTCCGCCGGCTCGTCCGGCTCACCGGAGGGGCAAGCGGCGAGGCCGCAGCAGAGAGTCAGGGCGAGGATGATGCGGGTCATGGAGCGCTCCGTCGACGACGGGGCAGCAAGACCAGCCCACCCCCGAACGGTGTTACCACGGGGGCCTCCGGGGGGACGTGGGAGAACACGCCCCAGCCCAGTCTCGGCCGCTCCTACTGTTCGCCGGGGGTGCTCTCGGCGTCGAGAAGCGACGGGTCTTCGAGGAGCAGGACCGAGGTCATCACCATCGGGACGTAGTGGTTCAGGGCTCCGCGCTCGGAGAGGGTGAGCACGTCACGGGTGCCTTCGGTCTCGATGGCGGTGCGCACGGCGCGCGCTCCCTGGTTGTAGCCGGCGAGGGCCAGGCCCCAGTCGCCAAACTCCGCGTAGAGGTCGCTGAGCAGACGCATCGCGGCGTCGGTCTCCTTGACCGGATCGAGGCGCTCGTCCGTGGTGTCGTCCACTTGCAGGCCGTAGCGCCGGGCGGTGGCAGGGATGAACATCCAAAGCCCCTTGCCAGGCACTCCTGGGGCGGCAGAGAGGCCCTCCTTGTACTCACCCAGGTTCGCGTAGCCCGACTCGACGAGGGGAACCGCGGCCAGCTGCGGCGGCAGGTCGTAGCGGGCGAGGGCCCCATCCACGAGCTCCGCCCACTCGGCACGCTTGTCGAGGCCCCCCGCGAAGAACGCGGCGGTCTTGGGGCGATTCACGATGCGGTCGAGGGCGCCCGCGATGGCCGCGTGGTCCCGCACGACGAATGTCTCGTCCGATGCCGCGGCCGAGACCGCAACCCGCTGCTCTGCGTCGACGGTGCGGGTCTCCACGAGTCCCGAAGCAGCCCACGCCGTCCCGAAGAGGGTGAGGGAGAGCCCGAGGGCGAAGGGAACAGCGAGGAGGCGGCGGGGAGCGGGAGGTGAGGTCAGCATCTGGATTCTCCGACGGAGCAGCGTGGGGTGGTGAAGGCCGGCGGCCATGGGGAGCGGGGGGGACGCGGCGGCGCGCAAGAGGCAGCCGCCGTATTCACGGGCGGAGACGTTGGTTCGGGACACCACCGCCTCGTCACAGGCGAGCTCCTCCAGCTCGGCAATCCGTCGGGCGAGGAGATGGGCGAATGGGTTCCAGAAACAGGTGGTGCGCAGGGCGAGGAGGAACCAGGCGATGCGGGGGTCTCCGTGGCGGTGGTGCTGGAGTTCGTGGGCGAGAGCGAGCCGGTGGTCTCGGTGTCGAGTGAGAAGCCCGCGCTCGAGCACGATGTAGCGCCGGCCGGGGCGCCAGGCGGCGAAAGACCGGTCACCGAGGCGAAGCTCGAGGCGTCCGATGCGTCGGAGGAGGGTGGTGTCCCGCAGCGCGCGGCGCAGGGTCAGGACACACAGGGCGGCCCAGACGGCAGCGAGCGAGAGGAAGGCCGCGAGGGCGACGAGCGCGGCGGTGCCGGAGCCGGAAGGCAGGACGAGGGCGGGGGTGTCGGCCGCGAGGCGAAGGGCGACGGCACCGCTGGCGAGGGTCTCCGAGAACACCTGGGGCTCCGGGCGCCAGGCCGGCGATTCCGGGACCAGGGTGGCGGCGAGGGGGGCGACGATGGCGGCAGCGAGACCAGCGCGAACCACGGTGAGGGCCGCTCGACGCGACATGGGAATACGCAGAAGAGCCAACGCCCCGATCCACAGCACGGCCAACAGCAACTGCACGCTGAGGTAGGCGCTCACTGCTCTCTCCCGAGCTTGTCGTCCAGCAGAGACTGGAGCTCGGCGAGCTCATCGGCCGCTACAGGTTCGCTGTCGATGAGCTGCCGCAGCAGCGCGACGCGGTCTCCGCCGAACAGCGCACCCAGCATGTGCCGCACCGAGCGCGCTTCGTAGCGGGGCTTCTCCTCCGCCGGGACGTAGACGTGGGAGCGCCCCTCCTTGCGGGTGGTGA
>JAGSHC010000238.1 GCA_023954745.1 Deltaproteobacteria bacterium
ACTTCACCGGCGCCTGGGTGGCGTGGCCCCAGCTGGTGCCCACCCGCCTAAACGGCGAGGGCGGTGTCATCGCCATCGCAGACCTCGACGGGGACACCGCGCAGGACGTACTCGTCACGTCGGGGGACAGCGACGAGCTCTTCATCCTGCGCAACCCGTCCAACGCCCTCGGCGATCGCGAGTTCGAGGTGAGCACCGTGAATGTCGGCTCGTTCCCCTTCGGGGTGGTCGCGGCGGACCTCGACGAGAACCAGGGCCTCGACGTGGCGGTGTCCAATGGAGAGTCCGATGACGTCTGGGTGTTCTCGGGCGGCGACGGGGTGACCCTGAGCGCCCCGACGATGCTCGCGACGGGGGGCTCGGAGCCGGGATTCGTGCGGGCCGCCGACCTCGATGGGGACGGGCGCCTCGACCTCGTGACCTCGAACCACAGCTCGGCCCAGATGAGCGTGCTGAGCAACCTCGGGGCTGGCTCCTTCGCCGCGGCGGAGACCTACCCGGTGGGGAATGGGCCCTCGTCGCCCGCAGCCATCGACCTGGATGGAGACGGAGACCTCGACGTCGTCACTGCCAACGAGGAGAGCGCCACGCTGTCCGTACTGTTCAACGACGGCGGCACCTTCTCCGACGGCGGCACCATCGATCCGGGGGGCATTCCCTTCTACGTGCAGCCCCTCGACTTCGACGGGGACGGCGACCTGGACATCGCAGTCCCTATCGAGGACACGGCGGAGGTGGCCTTCTTCGCCAACGACGGCGGCACCCTCACCGAGGTCGCGCGCACAGAGGTGGGCTCATCGCCGGGGTCCATGGCGGCGGGGGACTTCAACGGCGACGGGGTCACGGATCTGGTGGTCACGAACTACTTCTCGGACACCGTCTCCGTCCTCCTCGCGCAGCCCGCAGAGTGAGCAACCGACGCCCTTCCTGGGGACTCGTCGCGCTGGTCGCGCTGCTGTCGGCGGGGGTGGGCGCGACCGTCGGATATCGACTTGGATGGACCACCCACGAGGCGCTGCAGGAACAAGGGGGCGACGGGCTGGTGGTGGACCGCGCCTCAGCCGAGGCCTTCTGTCAGTCCGGGACGGTGTTTGAGGGCTCCCTCACCCTGACCGACGATGAGACCGTCCAGGGGCTCGCGTGTCTGGAGGAGGTCCGCGGGGATCTGGTGGTGGACGACCAGGGGGCGGTCACGAAGCTCATCCTGCCCAACCTCGAGCGGGTCACCGGCACCATCCAGTTGGGCGACACCACGGACCTCCAGTGGGTCTCGCTGCCGGCCCTGACCGAGGTGGGTCGAGACCTGACGGTCTATCCAAACCCGAAGCTCCTCACCCTCGAGCTCCCGGCTCTCACGGCGGTGGGGGATGAACTGAAGGTGGAGGGCAACCCACTGTGTGGGGAGGCGCGGTTCCCGGCGCTTCGGACCGCCGGCAGCTTTGTGCTCGACAGCAACGAGACGTTGGCGATGACCGAGCTCCCCGAGCTGGTGGAGGTGGGTGGCTTCTTCGACATCGAGGCCAACCCCCAGCTCGTGGCGGTGGACTTGCCACGACTGACGGAGGTGCGCGGCGACTTCGAGGTGCGAGAGAACGACGCGCTGCGCACGGTGAGTGCGCCAGCCCTGCGCGAGGTGGGCGGACCGCTGTGGGTCGGCACCAACGCCAAGCTCGAGGAGCTGAGCCTTCCCCAGTTGCAGACCATCGTGGGGCGCGTCCGCCTCGAAGAGAACCCCGCGCTGACGGGTCTGGACCTGCCTGGATACCCGCCGGAAGGCGGTACGCCCTAGCGTTCAGGGCGTCGGCGGCTCACACGAAGCAAAGACGGTGGAGTATGCGCCGGCCTTCACCATCACCTGAGCCGGCACGAAGCAGTCGAGCCCGGGAGGTGGGGTCAGGTTGATGGGCCACTCCCCGGGAGGCACGTCAATGAACTCCACCGTCGGAGAGGCGGACTTGTCCGGCACCATCGTGCCCAGCATCAGCTTGTCGTCGGCGTCGACGACCTTGCCCACCGCGCCCTTGGCGTCGATGGTGGCGCCGCCACCGTAGAGCACCTTCTTGGCGTCCTGGCGGCTCTCGAACTGCACGAAGACCACGCCATTGGCGTCGCTCCAGGGCTTGCCGTGGCTCTCCTCGAACTCGGCCCGCTCCGAGGCACCGCGGTACATCTCCACGTCGATGGTGAGGTCCTCGTCGGTCCAGATGCGGAACGCCATGAAGTTGTCGATCAAGTCCGGCCCGCTGAACCGCAGGACGAGGTCGCCGGCGGGCACCTTGCGCAGGTCGTAGCTCCCGTCGGAGCCGCTCTTGGTGGAGCCCTCGCCTCCGTAGACCACGGTGACGATCACCCCAGGGACGGCCTTGCCGTTGGAGTCGCGGATGGCTCCCTTGACGCCCTTGCTCGGCGCGGCGTTCGCGTCGGCCACCGCATCCGGGTCCTCCCCGGCGATGGGTGGCGCACCCGAGGGAGGCGCCCCGGCAGGAGCGCCCGATGTCGTGGACTGGGCTCCCGAAGCGGGCTCGTCACCGGGACAGCCGGCGAGGGCAAGGGTGGAGAGCACGAGAGCGGCGAGGTGGGGGGTGATCACAGACACGCAGGGATCCTACCCGGGCTGGGGCGGCGTGCGCGGTGGGATGGCCCTACTCCACCTCGTGGCCGCACGCCTCGGCGGGGGTCAGACGCGTGCCTGGTGCGGGGACGCTGCGCTCCTTCTCCCCGTCGAAGCAGGTCCACTGCCCCACCGGACGATGGGCTTCGAAGTGCCCTCTCGCGAGCCGCTCTCCGCTGGGGGCGTAGTCGTTCTGGATCCCCACCTGCTGGCCCTTGGACCACACCATCTCCTCGGCGGGCTTCCCGTTCACGTGGAACATCACCCACGCGCCGTCCCTCAGCCCATCGACGAAGGTCACGGTCTCGAAGAGAGAACCGTCCGGCCGGAACATGCGCCACACGCCGTGGGGCTTGCCATCCACCCAGCGTCCCTCCTCCATGAGCGCCCCCTGAGGAGTCCACCTCTGCCAGGCACCGTCGGGCTTCCCACCCTTCATCGCCCCTTCGGCGATGCGCTGCCCCGTCGGCGCGAAGACGGTCCAGACCCCCTCCGCCTGCCCCCTTTTGATGGTGCCCTTCCCGCGGCCGTCGGCAGTCACGCAGGGCCCGTCCTCGGAACACAGGGCGATGCCCGCGAGGGGCGAGGTGACTGGATCGGGCTCGTCGTCGAAGTCGGTGCCGCCGCCTCGGGCGGGCCCCCCACTCTCCGTCGCTGCGTCTCTCTTCGACTCGACATCACCGCGGCCACAGCCAGTTCCGAGCAGGGCGAGGACGCAAAGACCGAGGAGCAGGCGAGGCATGCGTTGGATGCTACCTTCCCCGCTGATGAGCAGCCCCTCCGCGCGCGTCTCGACCCTCGTCTCCCGGCTGCGCGCCTGGCCTTGGATCGTCCGTCTCCTCCTGCGCATCGCCCTCACCCTCGGTGCCACCGTCGGACCGCTCCTCGTCGTCGCCAACTGGCTGGCCATTGGCACGATCACCGAGGCATGGCCGTGGTTCTTGTGGGGGGAGGACTACCTCGCCCTGGCGGAGCAGTTCTTCTTCGTGGCGCGCCCGATCTTCACCGCGTGCCTCGCCGTGGTGACGTGGTGGCTGCTCGGGCGTCTGCTGATGCCCGCCATCCCGCGGCCCGGCCACATCGTCAAGCGGGCGCTCTTCGCCTCCCTCGGGCTCCCCACGTTCGCCCTCACCCTCGTGGCGCTGTCGGTCCTCGCCATCCCCGGCGCGGTGAACGGCGTGCGCTTCGTACGCACCTTTCCCCCCCGCACGAACCACGTGGTGATGGAGAACTGCAGTCACTGCCACAGCCCCTGGCGCCCTCAACACTTCGTGCGGACCCGGGAGGCCTGGGAGCGCACCGTGGGACGCATGCGGCAGCGCAACGGCGCGGACAAGTACGTGTCCGAGGACGCCGCCGCCGATGTCATCGACTGGCTCTCGGACTACCGCGGCTTCTCGGACGCGTGGACGTTTCGGGCTCGCTGCGAGCGCTGCCATGGCGAGCACCACCTCACCACCACCGACCGGACGGCCGAGGAGTGGGACTTCATCGTGGAGCGGGCGGGGTGGATGACTCCCTTCGCCTTCCGAGGCGACCAGAAGGCACAGATCAAGCGCTACCTGGCAGCGAACGTCGCCACCGCACCCCCCACCGAGGGCAGCACCGAGTGGCGGGCCCTCGAGATGCGCCTCGAACTGCAGCGCGCGTGCAACGGCTGCCACTCCATCAGCCTCATCCTGGAAGAGGGGGCGATGGACCATCCGAGGGCTATGGTGAAGCGCATGTCCTACAAGGATCCAGAGCTGGTTCCGCCCGAGCGGGTCGACGCCATCGTCGAGGCCCTCGAGGCGCTGCCAAGGGATGAGGCGTCCTTCTGGAGACTGTTCCCCCACGACATCCTCCTCGAGGAGGCGCGATGAGGCGCTCGTCCACGGTCGCGAGCCGCTGGGGCGGCGCATCCCTGGGAGCGGTCCTGGTGTGCAGCCTCGCTCTCGTCGCCTGCGGAGACGGCGGCAACCCCTACGGGGACCAGGGTCCGGGTGGCCCCGGCGGACCCCGCAACTTCCTGCGCTCCCTGGCGGGCGGCCCCGACGGCGGTCCGCCACCCCTGCTCCAGAAGGTCCTCCCTGGGGCCAACGAGGGCCCCCTGGGATCCAGCCGACAGGGTCCGCTCATGCGGGGGCAGGGCAACTTCATCCTCGGGATGACCACCCTGCAGTTCCCCTGGCAGGGCTTCCTGCGCACGAACGACTTCGAGCTGGCTCCCGAAGACACCTTCTCGGCGTCCTTCGACTTCGAGGTGGACCTCGCCCGGGCGGAGCGATACTTCGACGAGCTCGAAGCCGTCTACGTCGTCGTCGTGGGGGAGCCCGTCTACCGACAGGACGGCTCGCGCACCGGCTTCTCCGGCATCACGCTGACTACCCGGCGCACCGTGGCTGGAATCCCCCTGGAGTTCTACGAAGGCACCCTGCCCGTCCGCGACTTCGGCAGCCCCCGAGGCAGCCCCTTCGAGGACGTCGTGACGTTCCCGGTGGAGGAGCTGGGGGACCTGACGAAGCCCGTCCGGCTGCGGGGCCAGCTCGAGGCCGCCATGAAGGGCGTGCCCGAGGGTTGGTATCGCCCCCACGTGGAGCTCTTCGCGAAGCTCAAGGGCAGCGACAAGCGACTGGACCTGCGTCATCTCGGTATCTCCATGGGCCGGTGGGTCGACGACCGCGCCGTCTCCATGGCCCCGGGGCTCCCGTCGGCCGACCCCTTCAACCCCATCGACATGAAGGAGTTCATGAAGGCGGCCCAGGTGCTGCCCAACGTACGGGTGGGGCAGGCCGAGAACCCGCGCCTGGTGTTCACCCTGTTCTCCGACGCCGCGGCCTCGGGGCAGTCGGGGCTCATGGCCAAGGAGGACGAAGCGGGGGCTGGCGTCTCCAATCGGTCGCGCTTCCCCACGCCGTTCGTCCTGCCCCCTGGGATGTGGCCCACCACTCCGGGCATGCCGGCGGAGTTCCCGTCCACGGGGCTCGCGGGCTTGTTCCAGGGGTTCGCGTCGCTCTCCCGGGAGATTGAGAGCTGGCTGCAGCTCCAGTCCGGGCACTTCACGATGCACATCACCGGCCCGGACGGACGCAGGCAGTCATTGGGTCAGCGGCGGATCATCAACACGGGCTACGGCGGTCTGGAGCTCGATCGGGGCCCCTTCCCGGTGCGCCTCGGTCAGACCGGCGAGTACACCATCGAGCTCGAGGGGTGCTTCCGGGACGTGATGGGCCGCGAGCTCTGCGGCGGCGGGACCTACGAGCTGACCTGCGCGCTGCCGATGACCTTCTCCACCGCCGTGAAGCCCGGCACCAACTTCCTCGTGGGCGCGCGCTACCCGGCGATCATGGACATCAACCCGGCGGTGGCGGCCCACGTGACCACCACCATCGACTGGTACCCCAACTCCGACCCGGAGCGGCACGAGCGCTGGGTGGTCGAGGGCGACGCGACGCACTTCGGATACTTCGCGCCGGACGAGCCGCCGCCCCGTTTCGAAGAGCCCGGGGAGTACCAGTCGCTCCTTGACGTGCGGTGGACGGACCGCAGCGGGAATCTGTGGCTCGGCATGCAGACGAGCGCCGGCGTCGTAGCGCCCGCCGAGGGCAGCGAGGTCAGCGTGCACGGCGCCCGCAGCTTCCTCTTCGACCCTCACCCGGACATGGATCGGCTGGGGAGCTTCGAGCGCTACAACGTGCCCTTCGAGGGCGGCAGCAGCTTCGCGGAGCACAGCAACCTCAGCCTGTACGACCACACGTTCCCCTACTGGAGCGGCGACACGCTGCTCGTGCCCACGACGTATCCCCTGGAGAGCGTCATCGGGCCGACCCTGTCCATGGCCGGGCGCAGCCCGCGCATGATCTCCCGCATGGAGGACGCCCTCCTCGGCGAGAAGGGCGAGCTCGCGCCGTACCCCATGGCGTCTCGCAACCACGAGATGAGCTACCTGCCCCACGTCTTCAAGATCAGCGAGGACAACTTCAGCTACCACCTCGTGGAGCCGGGGCTCATGGACGCCGTCCCCATCATCGGCGGCGGCAGCGAAGACGGCTGGTCTCCCTACGCGTGGCCCGAGGAGTCCAACCTCGACGCATACGTGTACCTGTCCGTCATTCGGCCGGGCCTGCCGGTCCTCGCCTTGGCGTTCAGCGGCAGCTTCATGGCGCCCTGCTGGATCATCTCTCCCAACGACTACGGCTACCGCTTCCACAGCAGCCCCAACGGCGACTTGCCCGAGGACATCTACCGGGTGATGGCAGGGCTCGTGGTGCGGGACAAGACCACGGGCGAGACGCACTACGACGCCTACAGCTCGGCCATCCGCATCACGCCGCCGGGGAGCGGGTTCACCGCGGTGCAGCCTCCCGGCGAGCTGCCGGTCATGCACATGGCGGGCAAGGACCACTACACGTTCCTCGGCCTCAACACCTCCGGGGTGTTCGAGACGGGCCACGAGCTTCTGCTCGGCGGGACCTTGATGCCGCCGGCGAAGGCAGACGTCACCTTCGAGATCGAGCATCCCGACGGCTTCACCGAGTCCATGCAGAAGACGGCGAACCGGCTGGGAGGCGTCAGCCCGCCGCGGCCCATCGCCATGGACAAGCCCGGGGTCTACAAGGTGCGGGTGGACATCGAGACCGTCACCGAGTCCGGCGAGGTGGTGCACGGCGACGTCGTGGGCTCCGGCGACGGAGAGATCCTCTACTTCGTCCTCGACGAGGACAACTCGCGCATCTTCGCCTCACCGCTCCCGGCCATCAGCACCATCGAGGTGAAGGACCGCATCCCGATTCCCCTGGGCTTCCGCAAGGACCTGAAGAACGCGCGGCTGTACTGGTCGGCGATGACGCCGGGCTCGCTGTTCGACGAGGGGTGGATCGACCTCGACGACGAAGAGAACACCCACGACTTCATCTTCCGGCCGCGGCAGACCAGCATCCAGCTGCCCAACTACGACACGGTGGACTTCGGCACCGGCGACGCGCTGCTGACGGACATCTTCGTGTTCGTGTTCTACGTCGAGGGCACCATCGACGGGGAGCCCGTGTACGACGCCTTGCGGGTGGTGATGCGCGGCGACCACCTCATCAATCCGGACGCCCTCATCCAGCCCGAGATCCTGGCGGAGGTGGGCATCGACGTGGGCGCACCCTGGGGAGAGGGCGCCGGATACCCGGAGCCCGCGTACTCCAAGGACGTGGACCTCGATGGCCTCGAAGTGCGCAACCGCGAGACCACCCAGCCCAGCCGTGGCTACGGCGCCCCGCGGCACGGCAACCAACCTCCCCGCCAGGGCCAGCCCCAGCGCGGCGGGTATCCACGGCAAGGTGGGGGCAGCTACCCGCGGCAGGGCGGGAAGTAGGGCGGGAACGCTCTCGCTGCCTAGAACGCCGGGACCGGGGCTCCGAGCAAGCTGAAGACGAAGCCGAAGTGCAGCGCGGCTCCTCCGAGCACGAAGAGGTGCCAGACCTCGTGATGCCCGAAGAGATCGGGCCAGGGGTCGGGCCAGCGCTTCGCATAGACCACGGCCCCCGCGGTGTAGACCACGCCTCCCGTCACCAGCAGGGCGAGCGAGCCGGCGGCGATGCGGGGGAGCATCCACCAGATGGGCACGAGCACCACCCAGCCGAGGGCAAGGTAGAGCGAGAGCCCGAGCCAGGTGGGGGCGTCGATCCAGAGCAGCTTGACCGCGACCCCCACCAGCGCGATGGCCCCGACCACCGCGAGCATCGTGATGCGCATGGGCCCGTCGAGCAGGTGGATGATGGGAGGCATGTAGCTCCCGGCGATGAGCAAGAAGATGGCGCTGTGATCGAGGCGCTTGAGCCAGCGGTTGCCACGATGTCCGAGGTCGAAGAAGTGGTAGAGCGTCGACGCTCCGAACAGCGCGACGAGGCTGCCCCCGTAGAGCGCCATGGACGTCACCTTCGGCGCGCTGTGGGCCGAAGACACCACCAGGAAGACGAGGCCGACGACGGCGGCGACAAAGCCGACGAAGTGCGTCGCCGCACTCCAGGGCTCTTTGTTCAGACTCATGAGGACCCCTAGTAGATTACTAACCGGTCAGTAACCTATTCCCCAGAGTCGGACTTTGCAAGCGGCGGTGGAGCTGAGGCAGTCCAGGGGAATGGCCTTGACGTTGTCGACCTCGCCGACACGCCGCCACACACGCTGCGAGTCGGTGGACCTCGCTCGATCTGCGCCCGGCTCTCACTCCCGGAGCCACTCCTCCAGCCCGTCCAGATCGAGCTCGTACACGCCGCATTGGCTCCAGAACCAGGCCCGTCCCAGGTCCTCGTCCAACGCGATGCTCTTCACGTGGCCGCCCACCGGCAGCGCGGCCCGTACCTTCAAGGCGTCGGGGTCACACACCCGGAGGAGCCCGTCGTACGTGCTGCTCACCAGGAGGAGGCGACGCCGGACATCCAGCTCCACCGCCCGGCCACCAAAGCCCAGCGGAAGGCTGCCCTCGCGACGCAATGCCCCCGCGCTCACCACCCGGAGCCGGCTCCCGTACCAGGACGTGGCGAACAGGCGGTTGGTCTCAGGGTCGTGGGCCAGGTGGTAGTGCGTCCCGCCAATGCTCGCCTGGGCCGCGATGCTGAAGTCGTCGCGCCTGATCTCCGTCAGATTGGGCTTCAACCAGAGCGAGATGGTCCAGAGCCGCTCGCCATTGGGCGCAAAGGCGATGTCCTGCACGTCCCCCATCTCGGGCGGACCGAACTGCTGCACCACGGCACCATCGGCGACCCGAACGACCCCAGCGCGGTCTTCGCACCCGATCCACAGACCATCCGGCTGGGCGTGCAGAGTGTTGATCCAGCACATTCCCGGGAAGCCCTGGGCCGCCACCGCTCCCTCCTCCGGGTCGATCTTCACGAGCACGTTGTGCACTTCGAGCCCGGGTGGCGTGCCGGCCGGCATGTAGGCGAAGGGGTCCGCCGGCACGATGGTCGCCCACCAGGCCTGGTCGGCCTCGCTCCACACCAGCTCCTCCGGGTTCCCGGCCATCGAGCCGTCCGGTGGTACGTCAGGAGGAAGCGGAGCCGCCACCGGCCCGGCCGCGAAGGTCCCCAACTCCCCCGTGGAGGGATCGAGCCAGCGCACGGCACGCCCCTCGCGGCCGGAGAGCGCGAGCCGACCGTCGGCCCCCGGGGCGATGCGGAAGATCTCCGTGGTGCTCGCCACCTTGCGGAGGAACGGAAGCTCCCCCTCGGTGGGGCACGCGAGGATGCGCGCCGCGTAGCTGTGCGCCACCAGGGTGACTCCGAAGACCGCCGCCAGCAGGACCCGGCGGGGCCAGGTCGAGGGAAGCAAGGCCCTCTCGGGCTGGAAGAGCACCAGCGCTGGCGCCAACAACTCCACCAGCAACAAGGCGAAGGGGACAACGAGGAGCGCCGTCCACCAGGGCCCGTGGGTCTCGAAGAGCGAGCGAAGCACCACGGCCGCGAGGATCCCCGGGACGATGGAGAGCCCCACCGCCGCGTGGGAGGAGGTCAGC
>JAGSHC010000444.1 GCA_023954745.1 Deltaproteobacteria bacterium
CATGGGGTGTCCTCCGGCTCGGCGTCGGGCAGGTGATCACTGTGCTCCTTCGAGCCGATCAGGAGCATCGCCACGAGCATGAGTGCGAAGCCGGTGATCTGGCGTGAGTTCATGACTCGCCCAGATAGAAGCGAGCGACCAGGACGACGCAGATGACGCCCCAGCAGAGGTGAAAGCTCGCCATGGTGGCGCCGCTGTAGATCCCCTTGCCCACGCGCACTGCGGCGACGTTCAGCACGTACTCGGGCAGGACGATCAGCCAGCAGGCCCCGAGGGCGACGAGGAACGGCGCCTCCTGGAACTTGAGGTGGCCGAGCCAGGCGGTCGCCATGAGCATCGCGGAGAAGAACAGCATGACCGGCACCGCGATGACTCGAAGGGCGCGGTTCCCGTCCCCTGGCGCATCCGCTGGCGCCACGACACCCTCTTGTCCCTCGTCGGGTGGTGGGGATGCGAGTGGGGCTGGCTCGGGGCGGTTCAAGCGGTCCTGATGTTGGAGTCGGGGCTCTTGCGAGCCTGCCGGAGGCTAGTGACCGGTCTGGGGAGGCGCAAGGCGTGACGGGGGCTGCCTGCGCCCTGGCTTCGATTGCGCGGCCAGGCTCAGTGTCCAACGATGGGTGACATGCCGCCTGAGACGTCACCGCCCAGTCCCCCGATGACCCCCCGTCGGTCCGCCGTCCGTCGTGGACGTCTTCACCCGTGGCTCGTCGTGTTCGCCTTCTTCGCAGCGTGCGCCGCACCCGAGCCGGAAGTTCCCGCCCGTCCGCCGGCCGTCGGCGAGCTGCTCATCTCCCAGCTCTACACCTCGGGCGCGTCTCCGGCGGGGGGCACGGACCACTACTTCTCCGACCAGTTCGTGGAGCTCGTCAATGCGACCGACGTGCCCCTCGACCTGTCGGGGGTGCGCATCGCGGACGTGTCCGGAGCCGCTGGCGCCATCAACCCCGGCATGACCCCCGACGGCTTCCGCGAGAGCCACCCCGACCAGGTGGTGATGTCGTCGGTTTGGAGGCTGCCCGACGGGGCGCGCCTCGAGCCCGCCGAGAAGCTCGTCATCGCCCACGACGGCGGCAACCACCGCCCGTTCTCGGACATCGACCTGTCCAGCGCCGGCTTCGAGGCCTTCGTCGAGGAGTCCGGGGGCGACCAGGACCACCCCACGGTCGCGAACCTCGAGCCCGTTGCGTTCAACGGCGGGTTCGACTGGCTGATGACCGTGTTCGGGCCCAGCGTCGTGGTCCTCGACGCGGGCTCGGAGCTCGGCGAAGAGATCGGCCCCTTCGGACCGCTCCCCACCGTCGCGGTCGCCGCGGTCCTCGATGGGGTCGACACGGTGATGGACGCTGACTCGGAGGCCTTCAAGCGGCTGCCGGACGCCGTCGACCGAGGCTTCTCCTGGCACGACGGTCCCTACACGGGGACCGCGCTTCACCGCGTGTCGCGGGATGGAGGGTGGCAGGACACCGACGACTCATCCATCGACTTTGCGCTCGGGGCGCCGGAGCCCGCGCGACCGTCCGGCTCGGACGAGGTGTTTGGAGATCCGTGGGTGGAGCTCGGCACGGGCCCGTCGACCTGGTCGCCGCTGGCCGAGTCCGACCCCGTCGAGCTGGTCGCCGGTCCTCAAGGCGGGTTTCACATCGACGCCGCGGTGTGGTTCGGAGGGTTCGGTCCTGGTGGTGTGGTCCTCGTCTACGAGGCGGTCGATACCGACGCCGAGCGCGTCAGCTTCGTCACGCAGGCCGTGCTGTTCGAGCAGAACGTGCTCGCTGCAGATGAGGGCTGGTACCGGGTCGGAGACCGCATCGTGCTGGACATCGACGACGCTCAGGAGGTCGTGGGCGCAGAGCTGATTCTTCGGGTGACCGCGGCCTTGGGCGACGCGACCTGGTCCGATGAGCGGCGCGTGGTGGTGGTCGACGAGGACTGAACGCGCGACCCCGGCCTCGCCGCTGAGCTCCCCACGGCGGATGGACTCCCCAAGCGACACAGGCCCCGGAGTGATCCTCCGAGGCCCGTTTCGTGAAATGGCTCCCGCTGCTGGATTCGAACCAGCGACCCTCTGATTAACAGTCAGATGCTCTAACCAACTGAGCTAAGCGGGAATGAAGCTTTGAAAGAGCGTCCCACGCGTGAGCGCGGCGACGGAGCGGGACATTAAAGAGCGACGTTCGGGCTGTCAATCCCCGCGGACCACGTCTCGCACATCTCATGCTCCAACCCTGGCGTTGGCTGGCCCTCAGGTCTCCCGAAGAGGCTCCAGCATCGAGTCCTCTTCGCGGAGGCCTCCTTCGAGGGGGGACGGTCCCATGCCGGGGAGCCGCGTCGCATCGACCAGGGTCGGCGAGTCCGCGGAGACCGGCCGCTTCACCGCCGCCATCTCTCCGGTGATGAGCTTGAGGGTGTCGCGGCCCACGTCTTCCAGACGCCGGTCCCGTTGCTCGCCCTTGCGGGGGCCCACCGCCTTGCGCTTCCCCGACGTGGTCCCGTTGCGGTTCTCGTCGAGCAGCGCAGCCAGCGTCGCGGGGCGAGGCTCGCGCACTGGACGCGGCACCGGTGCGTCCGCGTCGCTGGGCTCGTCCGTCAGCATCTCCAGGGCCGACCGCGTGCGGGGGGGGC
>JAGSHC010000474.1 GCA_023954745.1 Deltaproteobacteria bacterium
GCCGAGGCCCTCGACCTCGCCAACGCCGCCGCGGACGAGCTGGGCTCGACATTGAAGAACGCGCTCGTCTCCAAGATGAAGGCGGAGGGGCCCCTGGCAGCGGCGACGGTGTGCTCCCAGAGCGCCGAGAGCCTCACCGCGGACATCGCCACCCGCACCGGGGCGGCCGTCGGCCGCAGTTCCTTGCGCTTGCGCAACGCGAAGAACGCCGCCCCGCCGTGGGTGAAGCAGTGGCTCAGCGCCCAGGGGGAGCGACCCGCGGAGGGAGCCAAGGGCATCTCGCGCTCCCTGTCGTACGAGGGCACGACGTACGCCCAGGTCCTTCGCCCCCTCGCCGTCGCGGGCCCTTGCCTCGTCTGCCACGGGCCGAAGGAGAGCATCGCTCCCGAGATCGCCTCCCTGCTGGCGGAGAAGTACCCCGACGATGCAGCCACGGGTTACGCCCTCGGCGATCTGCGAGGCGCCCTCTACTCGGAGGTTCAGATGGCGGATCCGAGCCGGTAGACGAGGGCCCCACTCTCCCGGTCGAACACCTCGATCGCCCCCCAGCTGCTGACGAACACGCGCCCTTCCCCAATGGTGAGCGCCGTGAGCACCCACGTGCCGAGCCGGTCGGGCAGCGCGCGCTCCCAGCGAGGGTCGCCCGTCTCCGCGTCGAGCCGAATCACGACCGGCGGGGTGCCGGAGCGGCGGTCCACCACCGCGAACACCGAGTCCCCGTCCACCTGCACGAGGGCGGGCTCCCCCTCATCCGCCGTCATGGGCGACGCCGGAGGCAGCTCGGTGCGCCACAGCGCCGTGCCATCGCGCCAGCGCGCCACGGTGGGGACCCGCGTCCCGGGGGTGCGGTGCCCCACGAGCAACAGATCGTCCTCCAGGGCCAGCGCCGCGCGCGCCTTCATGTCGGGAACGGTCCTTGGGAGATCGGCCCCGCGGACCTTGGACCACCCGTGGTCGGACCAGCCGTTCCACTCCGCACCAGCGTCGTGGCTCACAGGCTCGCACGCCTGCTCGGTGGGCGTCGCGGTCCCGTCGGACATGTCGATGAGCACGCGCCCGCCCGACTTGCTGTTCGCTACGCCCGCCGCGCAGAACCCCGCGATGGCCTCGCCCAGGGTGCGGGTCCACAGCGTCTGTCCATCGAGGCCCATGGCGCGCACTCCCCCCACGTCGTCCGCGAAGAGGAAGCGCTCGCCGTCGAAGGCCAGGGGGCCGCGGTAGGTGTCGCTGTAGGTGCCCAGGGTGTCGCTCTCCCAGACCGACGCTCCATCCTCGGCTCGAACCGCCGCGACGACCACCCGGTCTCCATCGTTGACGTACCGCCCCCGACCCACGGCCTCCTTCACCCCGTCTCCATCGACGTCCACCAGCATCATCGGCCCCTGCCCGATCCAGTAGGGGGGTGCCCCGCTGGCCCTGCCGAGCTCCTTCATGGCCTCCACCAGGATCGGCGGGACCGCAGTGGGGCGGTCGGGGGTGGGCACCGAGTTCACGAGGAACCCGGCGGCGACACCGAGTCCGGCCAGCAAGACCACCGCCGCCGCGGCGACGATGACCAGGGGCGCCGGCTGCACCTCGGCGCGGGGGAGGGCTCGCTCCTGCTCGTTGTGCGGCGCGTGCAGCAGAACGACGGAGCCGCAGTAGCCACAAGGCATCGTGTCGACGCCCCGCTGAGGGCGAAGCGAAGCCCCGCAGGACGGGCAACGAACCGTGGTCAAACGCATGCCCCAGCCTACGCCGGTGGGGCCCTGATCATCCCGTCCGCGCCTGCACAAACGCGTGCTAGCTTGCGCGCCGATGGTGAAATCCCGCTCCTCGCTGCTCCTCCTCTGCGCCGCCCTGCTTCCCAGCGGCTGTCCCTCCACCGGAAGTGGTGACGACGACGACAGCGCCGCGCTGGCTGATGACGACGACTCGGCGGACGCCGGC
>JAGSHC010000327.1 GCA_023954745.1 Deltaproteobacteria bacterium
GGCGCCAGCACCGGAGCCCACCGGACCGGACGCCCAGCCCCCGCAACAGCCAGACGAAGAGCCCGCCACCGAAGAGCAGCCAGCCGTCACCAGCAGCATGGGGTCGGCGCTGCGGGGCAAGGGCCTGGGCAAGCGCAAGCTGGCCGGCCGCCTGAGACGGCCCCTCGCCGGAGCCTCCCCCTTCGCGAAGAGCCCCGAGCCCGCCCCCCAGCCCGACGTCGCCGCGGCGCTGTCTGCGGACGTGCTCACCTCGGAGATGGAGTCGGTGTTCTTCGAGGACGACGCATCCATCCCTCCGGCCCAGGGCGACCCCGTCGGGGAGGACGACGCGACGCTTCCTCCGTCGGCGGCGCTCATGGACGGGTTCTTCTCGCACGCGACCCCCGAGTTGCACTCCACCGACAGCCCGCCGCCCGTGAACCTCATCGGCGAAGAACTCGAGGCCACCGACAGCTTCGTCGAGCGGTTCGGCAACGTGGAAGCCAACTTCGGCTTCGACTTCGGCGGAGAGCTGGAGTCGGAACCTCAGTCGTTCGGCTCCGAGCCAGGCACCCTGCCGCCGGAGTTCATCGCTCCTGCGTCCATCCCCGCGGCACCAGTCCCGACCCGCCCCGATCAGTCGCCGCAGCGCATCGGCACCCAGCGCCGTCGCAAGACGGACTCCCGTCGCCCTCCCCTGGCGAGCCAGGCGGTGGTGCACGACTCAGCGCCCGCCGAGCGCCCCCCGTGGGAAGACGAGATCGCGAGCGGGTCCATCGCGTCGCTGATTCCCCGAAACGCTCGCATCGCATCCACGGTGGACGTGACCTTCTGGGCGCGCGGTCGCCGCAACCAGGCGATGGCGGACAACTTCAGCCGGGAGGGCCTGTTCCTCAACTACGCCGGGACGCCTCCGGTGCGCGGAGCCATCGTGCGCGTGGAGTTTCCCGTGCATGGCGCGGACGAGTCCGTCTCCGTACGGTTCAACGCCGAGGTGCGCTGGCACCGCAGCGACCGCCCGGGGGTGGGGCTTGCCGATGGCTTCGGTGTGCAGATCCTGACGTTCGAGAGCCCAAAGGACCGCGCCCGCTACGAGGAGCTGCTCGACGCAATCCTCGCCCTGGGCCCCGGACCCAGCACCGACGAAGGATTCTCCTGGGGACGCCCCGGAAGCTGAGGTGAACACCGTGGGGGACGGGGAGACCCGAGAGACCCTGCTCGCCCTGGGGGAGCGGCGGGAGGCATGGGTTCGGCGCGCAGCGAGGACGCGATCCTGGATGGGCCCGTCCAAGGGCTAGACCGAGAGTGTGCTGGCCCCTCAGGGGCCTACGGCGCCCTCGAGGATCCACACGTACAGCGCTCTCCGAGTCTCCTCGGGCAGCAGCGGCTGGTCGAAGGGCATCGAGGAGCCGGCGCCTCCAGCCTCGACCTGGGTGTTGTTGAGCTTGTGCCACAGGTAGGAGGCCATGGGCTCCCCCGGCGCGACGCGAACCAGGAGTGACTGGGTCGAGGGGACGTCCACGAGACGGAAGTACGCCTCGCCGTCATCGAGGGCGAGATCGGCCTGCCCTGCGGGGGTGTGGTGGCACTGGTTGGCGGTGCAGCCACCGCTGAAGACCGCCTGCACGTCAGGGGTGAAGAGCACCGTGAAGGGCCCCTCGTCGATGGAGCCGTCGCAGTCGTTGTCGATCCCATCGACGATGTCCGTGGTGAGCGGCTCGTCCAGCCAGCCCGCGGGATCGGGGAGCGCCCATCCTGGGTGGGTGGCCGGGTCCTGGTCATCACAGTCGGGGCCGCCGACGAGGTCTGCCGCGTAGCCGTCCCCGTCCAGGTCCACTGCGTCTCCGTCGACACAGTCGTTGTCGATGCCGTCGTAGGGAACCTCTTCGGCATCGTCGACGCCGCCATCGCAGTCGTTGTCGACCCCATCGCAGATCTCCGGTGCGTTGGGGTGCACGGCGGGGTCGCCGTCGTCACAGTCGTCACCGTCAGCCTCGAGGGCGCGGTAGCCGTCGCCATCGACGTCGTCGTCGACGACGCAGCCGGAGAGGAGCAGGGCGAGGCCCAAGCCCCCGGGCCCGAGGAGTGCACGCATCCTGCAGAGCATCCCAGAGGGCTGAACCAGCGCAAGCCGGGTTCACGCCCCCCCGACGAAGACCCACCGCCCACGGTCCGACAAGCCTGTGCGGTTGGCGGACCTAGAACGAAGTCTGGGAGAAGTAGTTGCGCGTGTACCAACCGATGCGGAGGAAATCGAGGACCTCCATGTCGTTGATGCGCATGATGCTGTAGCCGTAGTGGGCCTTGAACAGGAAGTTGTACACCTGATTCGGAGGCAGCTTGATGGCCTCCTTCACCACGGGGGCCAGCCAGGGGTAGCGCACCGCCAGCGGGAACAGCTTCTGCAGGTTCGTGATCTCGCGCTTGTTCTCGACGTCCACCGGAGTCGTCATGAAGTACGACTGCTCGAACTCATCCTGGTCAAAGCCCGGGGGCATCATCCCGTCCTTCATGACGAGGTCTTGGATGGTCGTCCCCGGATAGGGCTGAATCAGCGAGCACCAGGCGTGCTCGGGCGCGAGCTTGGCGTTGAACTCGAGCGTCTCCCAAGCGGAGTCGAGCGTCTCACCGGGCGACCCCAGGATGTTGCTCGTCTGCACCATGATTCCGTATTTCTTGAGCCACCCCATGCACTCCAGGATCTCCTCGTTGGAGAGGTGCTTGTGCATGATCTTGTTGCGCATGTACTCGTTGCCGGACTCGACCCCCATCTTCACTGCGAAGCAGCCCGACTCAGCCAGATCCCGGACCGACTCCTCGGTCATGTAGTCGGCGCGAATGAGCACGGAGAATGGGATGCCGATCCGCTTGCGGTACTCGGCGAGGAGTGGCTTGACGTAGTCGTCGTAGCCCACGATGAACGTGTCGTCCCGGAAGACGAGGCGGCGCAGCGGGTACTTGCTCAGGAAGTCTTCGATCTCACTGATCACGTACTCGATGGACTTGCGGCGGGTGTACTGGCCCAGGCCCTTCATGATCTTCTTCAGACCGACGTGGAAGCAGAACGAGCAGTTGTCCGGGCACCCTCGCCCGGTGATGAACCCTTCGATCTTCTGGTTCTTCACGAAGGGGTAGGCGTCGTAGATCGACCGGTCAGGGAACGGATACACGTCGAGGTTCTGTTCCAGCGGCCGCATGGGGTTGCGGTAGATGGTCCCCTCGTCGTCCTTGATCCACAGATTGCGGATGCCCGTGGGGTCCTCGCCCGTCTCCAGAGCATCGAGGTACTCGACGAGCGCGTCCTCGCCGTCGCCCCGGCACACGCAGTCCACCACCGGTCCCTCGATCATCTCGGGGTAGAAGGTCGCGTGCATCCCTCCAAAGAGGGTCTTCATGTGGGGGAACCACTGCTTGACCTTGTGGGCGACCTGGAGCGCCCAGAGGTGCAGGCCGGTGGTGACCGAGAAGCCGATGACGTCCGGATCGATGCGCCGGATGGCCCGTCGAAGATTTCCCTCCGCGTTCTCGATAATCAGATGCGACTCGTGCCCAGCTTCGTTCGTACACGCCACCAACTGGGTGACGCCCATGTTCACGAAGGGGTCCTTCTGCAGGTACAGGATGCGCATGCTGCTCGCCTCTTGGTGCCGGAAATGCCCAGCGGAGCGAGGATAGCCGCTGGTTTCGGGAGCGACCATTCCTCTGCGCCCGCTGGCACATCGCGCAGCCTCAGGAGGTCTCATGGCCCCGTCTCGCTGGGTCAAGTTCTGGACGCTCAAAGGGCCTGATCACCCCTGGAACCCGCATCAATGCTGGAAAAAAGCGGGTCCTTGGTAGACACAACTACCCACCCCTGATCTACGCTGCGCGCCAATCCATCGGGGGCGGGGGTTTCCAGCTCCCACGATGCACAACGCGATAGGGAGAATGAAATGAACAAGGGTGACCTGATCAACGCCGTGAACAACACCGGAAACTTTGCCAACCGCGGCGCCGCCCAGGCGGCCGTCGAGGACGTGCTGAGCTGCATCTCGCAGGGTCTGCTCGACGACGGCAAGGTCCAGCTCGTGGGCTTCGGCACGTTCTCCGTCAAGGAGCGCGCCGCTCGCACCGGTCGCAACCCGCGCACCGGCGAGAGCATCCAGATTGCCGCGAGCAAGAACGTCGGCTTCAAGGCTGGCAAGGCTCTCAAGGAGAGCCTCTAGGCTCACCTTCGAGGAGCGACGACCTCTCGGGGTCGTGCCTCTTCGAGCCAACAAGGGCTCCGCCGGTTCGCCGGTGGAGCCTTTGTGCTTGGGAGCGCACGAACCGCGGCGCCCAGGAGCAGGCCCCCGCGTGATCGCTACATGATCTCGATGCCGAACTTCCGCAACGACCGGTACGTCGTGAACATCACCGCGCTCAAGTAGGCCCGGCGGATGATTCGCTCCTTCGGGGTCTGGTTCTTGACGGCGTGCTTCAAGATCGAGGGGTGGAGGTAGTACTGGAGCTGGCGCTTCACGAAGCCCCACTTCATCTCCTGCGGATCCCGCCCGTCATCGAACAGATACTCGAACTGGTTGAACATCTCGGGGTTCCGCGACGGCATGCGCCCCTCACGGGTCATCTCGTAGAAGAGCGCCGAGCCCACCTGGGGCGTGTACATGTTCATGCGGAAGAAGTCGCAGTGCTCCATCCCGTCGCGCGTGATGAGCTCGAGGTCCTCGTCCGTCTGCCCCGGGGCGCCGTAGACGTGAGACCCCAGAATGAGCACCCCGTGCTTGCGCAGGTTCTCGCTCGCCTGACGGTTCTTCTCGATGGTCGTCGCCTTGTTCATGTCCTTGAGCGCCTTGCGGCTGTAGGACTCGAACCCGACGTTGACGAAGAACAAGCCAGCGCGCCGCATCAGCTTGATGAGATCCGGATGGTTCGTCGCCGTGTCCGCGCGCAGGGTGCCGCCAAAGGGAATGGCCAGGTTGCGGCGGATCATCTCCTCGCAGAGCTGAGCCATCTTCTCGTGGTCGAACGCCATCGTGTCGTCGGTGACCATCATCTCGCGGAAGCCGAGGCGCTTGATGTGCGCGATCTCGTCGAGGATCCGGTCGATGCTCTTCTCGCGGTGCTTCCCCCAGAACGTGGGGCGCGTGCAGAACTTGCAGTGGTACGGGCAGCCGCGAACCATCTCGATGGCCGTGCTTGCGTAGCCCTTGCGCGTCACCGAGGGGTAGTAAGGCAGCAGGTCTCGCCGCGGCATCGGTGAGTCGTCGAAGGTCTGGAGGAGCTCGCGACGCGGGTTGAGCACGACCTCGCCGTCGCGGGTGGTCCAAGCGACGCCGGGGATGTCCGCGATGTCGGTTTGCGTGGTCCCCGCGAGGTGGTCGATGAGGGCCTTGAAGGTGTGCTCGGCCTCGTACAGCACGACGTAGTCGATGCCATTGTCGAGGTAGACCTCGGGCAGGAAGCTCGGCGCCTGGCCCCCGACGATGGTGATGAGTCCGGGGTTGGCCTCCTTGAGCTGGCGCGCGACGGTCTGGGTGATCAGCGAGTCGGGGTAGAAGTTGTTGGTGAACGCCACCACGTCTGCCCGGAACTCCTTCACGTGGCGGAAGAGGTCGTGGCTCTTCAAGCGATGCTTGGCGTTCTCGACGATGCGCACCTCGTGGGGCGGGCTGATCGCGGCCGCCGCCACCGCCAGCCCCAAGGGCGGGAAGTTGGTGAGCATGAAGTTCGTGGTCTGCCAGTAGCGGGCAGGAGCCGTAGAGAGAATGACGCGCATCGTCAGCGACAATAGCCACCGACGTCGGCGGTGGCTCGTTCAGGAGCCGCCCATGACCGCGCGGGCGCCCACGGCGCCGGCCGCGACGAGCAGCACAAGGAGCAGAAGCACTGTCAGGTTGGGGCCCCCGCCGGAGCCTCCAGGCCCCCCTTCCTCTTCCCAGGTCGCCTGCTGACGCTTCTCCCAGCGCCGACGATCTGCCTCGCGCTCGTTGGCTGCTTTGCGGGCCTCGATGTCACGGTCGTACTTGGCGCTGCCCTTGTACTGCTCGTTCTCGCCGGGCGAGTAGACGGTCACCGCCCCATCACCTTCACCAAGGGTGTGCACGCCGCTCCGCCCCTGCTTGCTGGCTCGCATGATCCCGTCGCCCTCGGCGCCGGCCCGTCCGGGAGCGCGCCCCGAAGCACGGGAGTAGTTGTCGGCGAGGCCTCGGGACGACCCTCCCCCCCCGCCTCCCGAGTCTCCCCAGTCGTCGCCGGAGAACTCGTCCCCACCGCCGGAGCCACCGGTGCCGCCGCCGCCAGCGCCACCA
>JAGSHC010000352.1 GCA_023954745.1 Deltaproteobacteria bacterium
CCTCACCCCCGGGCGCGGTCCAGCCTACGAATGTCGACGTCACCGACGTCCCCAGGAGCACGGCCATCAAGACCCGCCCCCACTGGCCGGCCCGCTGCGTCTCGACCGTCCCCCGCGGCCAGAGGCCGAACAGCACGGCGAGGGCCACCGCGGAGACGAGCCACGGCCACAGCACTGGCGCCACGGCCCCCTCCAGCGACGCCAACAACGCGAACGGGACCTGGGAGTCTCCCGGTCCCGACGCCATCACGGTGCCAGTCATCATCAGCGCGAGCCCCGCGCCGAGGAGCATCAGCCAGCGCGCCCCGCCCCGCGGAAGACCGGACGCCGGCAGCTCCCGCTCCACGTGCCGACCGGTCCGCGTCGCGAACGCGCCGAACACCGCGGCCGTTAGGCACCCGATGACCACCGGGGGCGCCAACGCCAGCCCCGCTCCGAACACCGCGACGCACACCAGGAGCAGCGGCGCAGCGATCGTGAGGTCCAAGACCCCGCCCACGTAGCGTCGGCCCTCGTCCGCCCAGCGCGCGAGGAACCACCCGAACACCCCGGTCCCGAACCCCTGGATGAGCACGTCCAGAGGCTTGTGCGGGAGCATCGCCGTGGTGTCTGCGAGCACGAAGGGCCACAGCACGACCTGCACGAGGGCGTGCTCCACGGCCGCCGCGGGGACGGAGAAGATGCCGAGCAAGACATCCGCGAGCACGGCCACCGCCAGCGCCCCCAGGAGGACGAGGCCAACCCGGCGCATCCAGCGCCCGGGAGTGGGACCGTCGGTCAGGGGCTCGTCGCCGGGCTAGGGATCGGGGTTCTTCCCGTCGCGCGGGCAACCGTCTTCGGAGACGACTCCGCTCAGCACGATGGTGCCCACATCCACATCGGTGCTCCCGGTTCCGACCTCGATCTCGACGAAGCCGAACAGGTCCCCGGGGGTGCAGGGCTCCCCGTCGTTGATGTCGTACACGGCGACGAACGTCATCGAGGCGTCCTCCCGCGTGCAGAGGCCGAACTCCACCGGAAACGAGGGATCCTCGTCCACGATCAGCTCCAGGGGCTCTCCGTCCGGCAGACCGTCGGTCGTGTTGCCCTCTTCGAAGGAGCCGATGAGCATGGGGCCGGAGACGATGCCGCCCGGAACAGGGTCCGGCAGCTCGATGGTCCCCGTAGCCAGCGGGCACCCGTCGTCGTCGTCGTCGTCGCCCGCGTCGTCGTCGTCTGCTGCGTCGTCGTCGTTGGCTGCGTCGTCGTCGTTGGCCGCGTCGTCGTCGTTGGCCGCGTCGTCGTCATCGCTGGAGCTGAAGGTTCGACCGTCGCCGGACGGGCACGCCATCAAGGCGCACGAGAGCAAGAGGAGAAGCAGGGGAATCAGTCGTCGCACGCGGTCACCTTCCGGGTCCTGGGGACCTCGCGGGTTGCTGAGCGAGCCTACCCTCGCAGGATCGCCCGGACCAGGGCCCCGCAGGTCCCGCGTCCCCACGCACCGGCCTCCCGTGTCCTTCCGACGCCCCAAGCCACGCGCGTCTCAAGGCTTTGGGATCCTGAGTGTCGAGATCATCAGGCTCCCGCTGATCCCGTAGAGCAGGGAGATCGGGTGCAGCTGCCACGGACCCAACTCGAACATGCCGCCAAGCAGCTCCGCATGGGTCCAGTCCTGCCAAAAGGCGACGCCCAGCACTCCGACGAGGGCCAGCGATGTGGGAATCGGAGTCCCCTCGAAGTACTTCACCTTGCCGGTCTCGGGGTCCTCGAGGTCGTCGGCGGTGACGTTGAAGCGCGCCAGGCGCGAGATTCCGCAGCACACGAAGTACACGAGCAGGATGGCGTCCCAGGCCCCTCGCGCGCCCAGCGTGTAGAGCAACACCGCCGGGGCCACTCCGAAGGACACCGTGTCGGCGAGGGAGTCCAGGTCTGCGCCGAGCCGCGACCCACGGCGCAGCTTGCGCGCGACCCACCCGTCGACAGCGTCGAGGGCGAAGGCCGTGGGCAGAAGCAGGAAGGTCGTCCAGAGGAACCGCTTCTCGTCTTCAGCGATGTACTGCAAGCACAGGAAGATGGCGACGGTCCCGCAGGCCGCATTCCCCAGCGTGAAGAGGTCCGCGAGGGTGTACTCGCGAAACATCGAGAAGCGCTGGGGTCTGGGGGACTCGGCCATGGCACTCCTCAGGCAAGCCGACGTGGCCCGGTCCGGGAAGCCTACCTTCTAGGGACGAGGGGTCGTCTCGGGCGGAGCGTTGGTGCCGCCGGCGAATCCGCCCTGCAGCATCGAGATTGCCGCCATCCCCATGGTCACGAGATCCTCGGGGTGGTCCACCTGCCGCGCGAGACGCCAGATCCGGCTCGGGTGCAGGTAGAAGCGCTTGTAGGCGAGATCGACGATCTTCTCGATCTCCTGGTTCGTCACCGCATAAGAGGGGTGCGGAATTCGCGAGAACCTCCGATGGTCGTCGTCCCACGGCAGACCGAACTCGTTGGCCACGTCGGTGCCCGGATACGGCTGGAACATGAAGAACGCGGCGTAGTCGGGGTCGAGCTCGAGGGCGAAGTCGATGGTCTCGTGCATCTCCTCAGCCGTCTCCGTGGGGAAGCCGAGGATGAAGTTGCTGAGTACGCCGATGCCGTGCTCCCGCGCCTTGCGGAAGCCCTCCACGGCCGTCTCCTTCTTGATTCCCTTCTTGATGAGGTTGAGGACCCGCTGGCTCCCCGCCTCCACTCCCGACTCGATGCGATAGCAGCCCGCCTGCTTCATCTTCTTGAGGAGCCGCGCGTCGAGATAGTCCACCCGCTCCGCGCAGAACCAGGTGTATCCGAGGTCCATGGCGATCATCTTGTCGAGCAGCTCCTCGGCCCGACGGGGGTGCACGAGGAAGCGGTCATCGTGGAATCGGAACTCGGTCACTCCATAGGTGCGCTCGAGATACTGCAATTCACTGATGATCGAATCAGCCGAGCGCAGCGTCAGCTTCTGACCAAAGACGGTGCGGTCGCAGAACGTGCAGCGGTGTGGACAGCCTCGGTGGAAGAAGACCGAGGTCGCGCGCGGCGAACGGCGGTACCCCGGGGCGAGCTTGTACAGGCTCATGTCCACGAGATGCCGGGCGGGATAGGGCAGAGCGTCCAGGTCGGTCACCCGCTCAGACGGGCCGGTGAACACCACCTCACCCTCCTTGAGCAGCGCAAGTCCCGCGACGTCGTCCACGTTGGGCCAGTTGTCCACCAGGGCGGGGGTCGAGTACTCGCCCTCGCCCACCACGACGACGTCGGCCAAACCGCGGTTGAGGTAGACCTCAGGCCGTGCAGTGGCGTCGTAGCCGCCGCAGATGATGGTGGCGTCGCAGCCCATGTCGCGGATCTCGCGAACCATCTGTTGGACGTTGGGCAGGCAGGGCGCGGTGCAGGAGAAGCCGATGAACGCCGGGTCGTACTTCTGGATCGCGCGCTGGAGGCGCCCGTCCATCGGCATCACGGAGAAGTCGAGCGCGTAGCAGGGATACCCCGCCTGCTCGAGCATCGCGGCGACCTGGAGGATGCCGAGGGGAGGCATCGTCGACGTCGCCAACCTCTCAATGAGACTGTCGGGGATGTACCCCGGCTCGATGAGCAGGATCGATGGTTTGGTCACGGAATCCCCTCGGGTTCTGACTAGATGGGCCGATGGTAGCCTCCGGATTCCGACGGTCGCCACGACTTCGCCGAACAGGCGCATTGCCCGTCCCCCTCGAGAGGAGCCCCATGAAGGCCAGGACCGCGCTGGCCGGGTTGCTCGGCGTGACCCTCGCCGCGGGACTCGCCTTCTGGGCGGTCCAGCGGGCCGGCGGCGCACGCTTCGTGGAGTCCCTCACCAGCGTGGCGCCGTGGGTCCTCCTTCCAGCGCTGCTGTGCGAAGCGGTCTCGCAGACCTGCCGCGCCTGGAAGTGGACCGGCTTGCTCTCCGGCATCAAGCACGTCCCCCTGAGCTCGGCGCTGCGGGCGGTCTTGATCGGCGCCGCCGCCACCCATGTCGTGCCGCTGCGCCTGGACGAGCTGCTGCGCGCGAAGGTCCTCGGTGACCTCGAGGACATCCCCCCGGCCACCGTCCTGGCCACGGTGGCTGTGGACCGCGTCCTCGAGATCCTCGTCCTCGGAACCCTCCTCGGCATCATCTCGCTCTTCGGGCCCCCGCCCGGCGCCCTCGGAGCGGCGTTCAAGGTTGCGTGGGTCGCGTTCCTCGCAGGGAGCGTGGTGCTGACGGCCTTCGTGCTCGCGGAGGAGCGGGTCGTCGCGACGCTGCAGCGATACGCCGGGCCCGGAGCCAAGCTCGTCGGCGCCCTGGCCACGATCGCGACGGACATGGCCCGGGGCCTCCGGGCCCTTCCCCGAGGCTCGGCGCTGAGCCGGGTGCTCGTCGGCACGGTGGGCGAGTGGACCGCGACGGTGGGTATCTACATCTTCGTTCTCACCGGGTTCGGACTCGCAGCGGCACCCACGACCACCCTCACCCTCGCCGTGGGGGGAGCGGCCGCCTACGGCGTGCCCAACGTCCCCGGGGCCATCGGGACCTTCGAGGCCGCCCAGGTCACGATCCTCGAGCCCCTCCTCTCGTTGCCCGCAGATGAGGCCCTGGCCGTCGCCGTCCTTGCCCACGCGGTCCTCATGGTGCCCGTCACCTTGATCGGAGCGGGGGTCGGGCTCGGCATCTGGCTCCGGCCCCGTGCATGATCTGTTCGACGCATGCCACCGATTCCTCCTGACCACCGCCCCGAACGCTGGGCACCGCTGACCTCGCTCTTCGGGGGTGTGGTGGCGCTGGTCTTGTGGGTCTTCGCAGTGCGTCACGCCCTGCCTCGCAGCGGCAGGACCCTGGAACGCGCCAAGGAGATCGGCCTCGTCTCCTGGACGACCCTCACGGGCTACGACACCGCCCAAGAGGCAAACGCCTGGCTCCTGGGGTGTCTGCTCGTCCCCCTCGGGCTCTGGTCCGGCTGGGTCGCCCTGGGCGCGGAGAGGACGTCGGTCGACGAGGAGCCCGACCCGCTCCCGCCAGAGCCCAACCCCATCACCAACTCCCCCCTCTGGCCCCCGCCGCGCTGGGTGCCTGGCCTCGCCGTCCTCACCGTGATGCTCTCGGTGTTCCTGCGCTTCGATGTCGCCCACGACCCCAACCCCTGGGGCTCCTTCGGGCTCCTGGGAGAAGAGGGTGTCTATCTGGGCGCGGTGCAGGCGATGCGCACCGGCCGCACGCTCTACGCCGACCTCGCGTTCCCCTACGGGCCGCTGCTGATCCAGCCGCTGGACTGGTGGCTGCGCATCGCCGGAGACACGGTCGTCGCGGCCCGCCTGTGGGTCCTCCTGCTCCACGGTCTGGGCGTCGGGGCAGTCAGTCTGACCGTCTACTGCCTGGTCGGCCCGCGACGCGGTCCCTGGGCCGCCGCCGCCGCCGCCATCGCCATGGCCGCCGTCTCCCCCCCATTCCTGCCCGTCCTCAACTCGGCGCTGCTCCGCCCCGCCCTCGCGCTCCTGCCCGCCGCACTGGTCCACGCCGCCGCCAGCGGCGGGTTGCCCGCCCTGAAGCGCCCGTGGCACTGGGTGGGGGC
>JAGSHC010000231.1 GCA_023954745.1 Deltaproteobacteria bacterium
GGCCCAAGCCGCTCGCCACCTCTTCGCCGCAGGGGAGTCGGGAGCGGCCTTCCCCCACGCGCTCGAGGCCGCGTACCGCGCGGGTCAGCAGCTCGACTACGCCTCGGCGCGGCGCTGGATGGCCCAGATCAGCGAGGTCGCCGACCATCACCTCGACGCGGTCAGCGAGGAGGCCGTCCACCGCTACCAGATGCTGTCGTTCCGGCTCGCCTTCATGGACGGTGAGCTGGACCGGGCGCGCAACGCGATTCAGCTGGCGGGCCGCGCCGCCCCGGACCCCCGGTCGCGGCTGGAGACGGGCGTCGCGCTCGCCCGGTTCCACACCCGCACCGGCAACTACGTGGGAGCCGTGCAGGTGAGTCGCCGGGGCTTGCGCGAGGCCCGCCAGGCAGAGTTGCAAGACCTCGCCGTGCTCTACGCCACCCAGGGGGCACGGGCCGCCCGCCGCTCCGGTGACATCGAGTCAGCCCTGGCCTGGCTCGCCGAGGCGGACCTCCTTCTGCGCAAACACACCGACCTCGAGCCCCTGGCGGTGCGGGTCGCGTGGACTCGCTCGGCGGTGCTGCTCGAGCTGCACCGGGGCGGGGAAGCCGAGCCCGAGATCCTCCGGGCGATCGAGCTGGCGAAGGCCACCCATCAAGAGCGCGCCGAAGCAGGTCTCCGCACAAACCTGTCGGTCCTCCACTGGCGCCGGGGCGAGCTGTCGGCGGCCGTGGAGCAAGTCCAGCAGGCGCGCCGCATCTTCGGGGACCTGGGGGCCGTGGACCAGGTGGCCCTGACCGACACCAACCTCGCCGAGCTGTTCGTCAAGCAGGGTCAGCTCAGCAAGGCGCGGGAGCACGCCCGGGACGCCTGGGACGCGCATCGGCGCCTGCGGGACCGGCAGGGAACGCTGGTGGCTGCCGCGACGGCGCTCATGGTCGCGCGCTCCATCGGAGACTCGGTGCTGTCCGACGAGGTCGTGCGCACCGTGGGCGACGGCCCCGAGGGGAAGACCGTCGAGACGGAGTGGGCCGAGTACTGGCTCGAGCGAGCGCGCCACCATCGACTCGCCGTCGACCGTGCCTCCGCCCACGCGGCCCTGCGCAAGGCCGACGAAGCTCTCGGTGAGTCGCCCCCCGCCTACCGGAAGCGCGAGGTGAACCTCGAGCGGGCGGAGCTGCTGCTCGAAGAGGGCCGCGTCAGCGATGCCCATACCCTGCTCCTCGGCGTGGTCAAGGGAGCCGACGACGAGCAGCACCTGCCGGTCGCCTGGTACGCGCGCTCCGTCCTGACGGCGGCTCGTGCACGGTTGGGGGAGCGGCCCGAACTCCTGGCGCCCCCGAAGGCGCTGCTCGCGGACAACCTCCACCTCGCGCTGGCCACCCTGTCCTGGCACGCCGAGGCCTCGGCCGCGATGGGCGCCCTCGATGCCGCGAAGACGATGCGGGAGCGGGGGGCGGCGCTGGCTCGGTCCCGTGGCTTTGCCGACTGGCTCCAGAGGCTGGCGGACTGATCTGGCCCTCGGATCAGGCGTCGCGCGCCTGACCGCCTAGAGGTCGACTTCTCCGAACCACTGCACGATGCGGTCCCGCACGTCCTGCTCGTCGTTGAGCAGGTCGACTCCGTGGGCGCTCGTCCCGGGAACGAGCATCGCCTCGCGACCTCCGCCGGTGTCGTCCACCAGCGCGCCCGCCTCCTCCGCCTGCACGGTCTCGTCGGCGCCGGCGATGTAGAGCCCGTCGCGCAGGGTGAGGGTGTTGTCGCCTGCCAGGTCCTCGGCGCGGTCCTTGCGAGCGGACACCGTGGCGATGGCCGCGCAGCCCCAGGGCGCCTGCTCGTTCCCGTGGGTGTTGTGGTTGGCGACGATGGCCATGTTCCCGCCCACGCTCAGGCCCACGGCGCCGACGCGCGCGGGGTCGATCTCGCGGGGGCGGCCAGTCAGGTCATCGAGGCCGGCCATCACATCGAATCGAAGCTGGTCCCGGTCCGAGAGCAGCGTGTTGATGGGGACCGTCGCCTCGTCTGACAGGCCATGGGACCGGAAGTCGATTGCCAGGAGCGAGTAGCCAGCCCCGAGCAGATCGTCCCAGATCACGTCGAAGTCCGACCGGTCGCGCTCGAACTGATGCAAGAGCAGGAGGGCGGGCCCGCGATCCGCGCCGGGCGCAGCCTGGAACGTGCCGGCGATGGTGAGGCCATCCAGGGTGGCGAGGGTGATGTCCTCGGGCGTGGTGGGGTCCGGCGCATCCCCACCGAGCCCTCCCGAGCCGGGGCAGCCGACGAGGAAGAGGGCAAGACCGAGGATGTAGGCGGATCCGTGCTGCATACCCCAAGGGTAGGGCCACGGCGCAGCGGGGTCCATCCGGAGAATCCGGGAACCTGGCCGCGCGCTCCTGGGTCGCACTCCCCACGCCCCGGGAGAAGGAACCACATGACTCGCAACGTCGCCTTCGCGGCCGCCCTCGCATTGCCTCTCGCGCTCCTGAGCGTCGACTGCTTGCCCCAAGACTTCGACGAGACCTGGGATCCCGACGAGCCCGTGGGGAGCGAGCAGGCTGCTTCTCGCGGAGCCGCCGACACCCCGAGAGCGGGCCTCCAGGCCGTCGACCTCGGCTCCCCGAGCTCCCGCGACGCCTCCCCTGCCCTCGCGGCCCGGGGCTGGGACCTGGACGACGCCCGACCGAGCCTCGTGGACCACTGCGACGAGCCAGGCGCCGGAGCAATGACTGCCTGGACCGACGGTGCCGCCTGGGAGCTGCCGCTGCTGCACACCGACGTGGACGCCGCCATCTCCGGGATGGTCGCTGACGTGTCCGTCGTCCAGGTCTTCACCAACCCCTTCGACACCCCCATCGAGGCGGTCTACCTCTTTCCCCTGCCCGACGACGCCGCAGTGGATGGCATGACCCTGCGCATCGGAGACCGCGTCATCGAGGCCTCGGTGCACGAGAAGGAAGAGGCGAAGGAGATCTACGACCAGGCGAAGGCCGAGGGCCGGGTGGCTGCCCGCCTCGACCAGGAGCGCCCCAACATCTTCAAGCAGCACGTGGCCAACCTGATGCCCGGCGAGGTCATCGAGGTGGAGATGCACCTCGTCCAGCCCCTGGAGTACGAGGACGGCGGGTACGACTGGACCTTCCCCCTGGTGGTGGGCCCGCGCTTCGTGCCCGGGGACGACGACCCCAACCCCGACGCCGGCGCCACCGCCGACCTGCCCGAGGCCCGCGCCGCCCTCGACGCGCCCTACTCGCCGAAGCGGACCGGAAACGACGTGGACATCCACGTCACCGTGGACGCGGGGGTGGCGATCAGCGCGGTGCGGTCTCCGTCCCACGACATCGACATCCAGCGCTACGGCGCGCCGCGCGCCTCGGTGGCCCTGGCCCCGCACGACGTCATCGCGAACAAGGACTTCGTCCTTCGCTACGAGGTGGGCGGCGAGCAGCCCGAGGTGGCGGTGCTCGCCCAGCACGACGAGGACGACTCGGTCTTCATGCTGGTCATCCAGCCCCCGGCGGATGCCTTCGTGACGGACGACATCGTCACGCCGAAGGAGATGGTCTTCGTGGTCGACACGTCCTGCTCCATGGGCGGATTCCCCATGGAGAAGGCGAAGGACGCCATGAGCCTCGCCATCAGCGAGATGAACCCCGACGACCGCTTCACGGTCATGGACTTCAACGACCGGGTGAGCTCGCTCTCGCCCCGCCCGCTCGAGAACTCCGTCGCCAACCAGCGCAAGGGAATCGCCTACGTCGAGTCCTTCCGGGGGAGCGGAGGCACCCGCATGCTCGACGGCATCGAGGCGTCCCTGGACCTGCCCGCGGACCCCGAGCTGCTGCGCACCGTCATGTTCCTCACCGACGGGTACATCGGGAACGAGGCGGACATCCTCGCGGCCATCGACGAGCGCATCGGCAGCCGCACCCGGCTCTTCTCCCTCGGCATCGGCAGCTCAGTCAATCGCTACCTGCTCGACTCCATGGCCAAGGCGGGCCGGGGGGACGTCGAGTACGTGCTGCACGCCGAGAGCGCCGATGAGGCCGTGGCGAACCTGTACGAGCGCATCCGCAACCCCATCGTCACCGAGCTCGACGTGGACTTCGGCGGCGCCGAGGTCATGGACATCTACCCGGACCCCATCCCCGACCTGTTCGCCGGCCAGCCGCTGGTGCTCATGGGCCGCTACACGACCCCGGGACCCATGACCGTCACCGTCCGGGGCCGCACCCGCCAGGGTCCGTTCGAGCAGGTGCTCGACGTGGTCCTGCCGGCCGACGGCAACTCCCACCCGGGGCTCCCGTCGCTCTGGGCCCGCCAGGTGGTGGACGACCTGGAGACGCGAAACCGCAACGGCGCCGACGAGGCGCTCAACGAGCAGCTGCTGGAGCTGGCCCTGGACCACGGACTCATGACCCGTCTCACATCGATGGTCGCCGTGGACAGCGAGGTGGTGAACCCCGGCGGGGCGCAGGTGCGCGAGGACGTCCCGCTGGAGACTCCCGAAGGCGTCGACCTCGAAGCTGCGGCGGGGCCCATCGGGCCCGACGGGCTCGCTCGACCGATGCAGAGCCATGCGGCATCGTCTCCTCCGTCCTGCGACCGCTTCGGTGGCGCGGACGGCCTCGAGGGCATCGGAGGGACCGGCAGCGGCGGCGGCTATGGCTCCGGGAACGGCTCGGGTCTCTTTGGCGTCCTCTCGGGAGGGAAGGGCTCGCAGATGGGCTCCGGCGGCCTCGGGAGCCGAGGCTCTGGCCTCGGTGGCGGCGGCTCATCCTCGGGGCTCGGCGGACTCGGCACCCGTGGCGTCGGAAGCGGCGCGAGCGGATATGGGAGGGGTGGCGGCTACTACGGCACCCGGGGTGGAGGAGCCCCTGGAGTCATCGCTCCCCCTGCTCCGAGCGTGTCGGCCGAGTCGAGCGCGGACCTCTCCATCAGCATCGACGTGTCCGGGGACGCCCCCAACGCCGACCCCGGCGAGCCGATCATCCTCGGCTCCATCGACAAGTCGGTCATCGACCGCATCGTCAAGAAGCACCTCCCCCAGATCCGGTACTGCTACCAGAGGCGACTCCAGACCTATCCCGACATGGCCGGCAAGCTCACGATGAAGTTCGTGGTGGGTTCCGACGGGCGGGTGAGCTCGGCCGCCGTGAAGAGCAGCACCCTGGGCGACACGGTGGTGGAGGACTGCGTGCAGGCCCGGTTTCTGCGCATGGTGTTCCCGAAGCCCGCCGGCGGCGGGATCGTCATCGTGAACTACCCGTTCGTCTTCAAGGCCGACGACTGACGAGGCTCCGGCGGCGGGGGTCGTTTACTTGACCACCCCCGCTGCCCGCAGCTGCGCTACCTCGTCGGCGCTCATGCCCAGGGCCTCGCCGAGCACGCCGTCGGTGTCGGCGCCGAGGGTGGGGGGCGCCGAGTACTCGGTCACCGGCGTGCGGTCGAGGTGGTACGGGCTCGCCACCGCCTGGAAGGGCCCCGCCGTGGCGTGGGTCATGGTCGCCAGCATGCCGGCGGCGCTGGTCTGCGGGTGAGCCAGGGCCTCATCGGGGCGCAGGATGGGCCCACAGGGCACCCGCACCTCCTTGAGCATCGTCATCCAGTCGTCGCGGTTCCGCTGCCCGAACACCGCGTTGAGCTTCTCGGCGAGCACCACCCGGTCCGTCACCCGGCCGTTGTTGGTGGCCCACTCCGCGCTGCCGCCGTTGGCAGGTCGAAGCGACGCGAAGTCCTCCAGGCCGAGCAGCCTCTCGAACTGCCCGTCGTTCCCCACCGCAAGCAGGATCCAGCCATCCGCGCACGGGTAGGGCTGGTAGGGCGCCACGTTGGGGTGGGCGTTCCCCAGCCGGGGGGACGGCTGTCCCGAGATCAGCGCGTTGCTGCCTACGTTTCCGAGCCACGCCAGGTGGGTGTCGAAGAGCGACACATCGACGTGCTGGCCCACCCCATCACGCTCCGCCGTGCGCAGCGCCGCGAGGGTGCCAATGACCGCGTTGAGGCCCGTGGTGAGGTCCACGATGGGCACGCCCACCCGATGGGGGGCCCCGTCCTCGGGACCTGTGAGGGCCATGATCCCGCCGTAGCCCTGCACCACGAGGTCGTAGCCAGGCTCCGAGCTCAGGGGCCCCACCCGCCCGAAGGCGGTCACCGACGTCATCACCAGCTTCGGGTTCTGCTCGCGCAGCACGTCGAACCCCAGCCCGAGAGCCTCGAGCTTGCCGGGCGGGAAGTTCTCGAACACCACGTCCGCCTTCGCGGCGAGACGCTTGATGAGCGCCTTGCCCTCGTCGGACTTCAGGTCCACGCCGAGGCTGCGCTTGTTGCGATTCACCGACAGGAAGTAGGCCGACTCCCCTTCCAACTCGATGGGCCCCCAGGCGCGAGTGTCGTCCCCGCGGGTCGGGTGCTCCACCTTCCATACGGTGGCGCCGAGGTCACCAAAGATCTGGGTGGCGTAGGGACCCGCGAGGACGCGGGAGAGGTCGAGCACGGTGACGCCGTGCAGGGGAAGCAGTGCAGACATGGCCGGTGATGGTACCCGTCACTCGGGATGGCGGCCTGCGCGCCCTCGACCGCCGCCGTACCATGACCTCATGCGCATCAAGCTCCTCCTGCCCCTGCTGGCCGCCCTCTTCCTCGTGGTGCCGAGCACCGCGAAGGCCGATGTGGACCCGAACCCGCTGTTCCTCGCGCTGGGTGGACTGAAGACTCCGGGCATCGCCTTCGACGTCGTGGGCGCGGCCTTCGTGCGGCCGCACCTCGAGGTGTTCGAGAGCGGCACGCGCATGCACCGCGCCACCCGGGCGGCCTTCGCCAGTCACCTGGTCTCGGTGGGACTGCACAGCTTGTCGGTGGGCTCGTTCTTCGCCGGGGCGTTCGCGGACGACTGGGAGGACGCCATCGGACCCGTCTTCCTCATCAACGGGGTCTGCGACATCACGATCGGGATCATGGGTCTGGTGACGGGCATCGACATTCTGCTCGCCAAGAGCACGGTGGACGTCAAAGGCACCGAAGCCGGCATTGGCTCCACCTGGTCCGGCGTCGTGAACATCTCCATGGGCCTGTTCGGCGTCGCGTGGTTCGCGCCGATGCTCATCGGGGGCCTCATCGGCGTGTCGGAGATGGCAGTCGTCGACCCCGCGGAGCAACGCATCGCCCTGCGGGCCCGCAAGGTCAAGGTGCGCGCCGCCGTCGTGCCGTCCGTGGGCGGGCTCGCCGTGGTGGGCCGGTTCTAGACGGCGTCGGCTCAGAACTCCCAGTCGTTGCGGGGCGGCGGCGGACGCCAGCAGCGGTCCAGCTCCTCGATGAGGCCGTCGTCGGCATCGAAGTCGTCGGTGAGGGCGAGATGAGATGCGGGCCGCACCCCGAGCCACCAGCGACTGAGGGCGTTGACGGACGCCGTGAGCACTGGCGCCCCCGCCAGGGCGCCCTTCTCCATGGATGAGGAGTCCCCGAGCCGCAGTGTCCACGGTCCGGTCAGGCCTCTCCAGGGTCGGCCCGCCGCGAGGTGCTGCTCGATGGGATCCGTCAGTGAGATGGTGAGCGCTGTGCTCCCTGCGGCCCGCACTCCCGCGAACGCCGCGCGCGGGTCCAGGATGCGCCACTGCTCCCAGGCGGTGCTCAACGCTGGCTGGTGGTATGCGCCCTTCGCCCGCTTCTCCGCGGACTCGAACGGCCGGTCCACCAGGTCGAGCAAGCACACCCCCGGTGGGTCCCCGATGCGGACCCCGTACAGCGAGTCCGCCATGGACTTCAGCAACGACAGCAGCTCGATGAGCTGCTCTCTGCTCTGCCAGGCCATCCACTTGATGCGGTCTGGTCCCGCCTCTTCCTTGCGGACTCCTGAGAAGCAGTGCGTCAACACGCCGTCGTCGTCCTCGAACCCGAGGACATACGCGCCGTCGTACCAGCGCATCTCCGCCTCGGTGTCTCCGCCGCCTTCGAAGACCGTCGCTCCATGCCCCCGGCGGGAGGCCATCTTGCAGGCCTGGATCCGGTCGATGTCTTGCAGGCCGTAGCGCTTCGCGCGCCGGGTGAGGCGGGGAACGCGCAGCGTCCGGGGGTCGAGGCTCACCCGATGGTCGGGCGCTCCCGTCCCGAAGCCCAGGCGGTCGTAGAACCCCTGGTCGAACATCCCGAGCCCCGAGGCGGCCGCCCCGCGCTCGGCCGCGTCAGCCACCGCGGCGGCAGTGGCGCGGGTCGCGAAGCCGCCGACGCGGTACACGAGAGAGCTGGTCACGGTGGCCACCATGCTGAACGGGAGCCAGCGCCCCTCGTGCAGAAGCAGCCCGTCACGGATCCCGACGTGGCCTTCGATCCGCCCGTCGCTCTCCTCGACGATGCCCACAGTCTCCCTGAGGAACCGCTTCATCCCCTTCTTCCCGTTCTGGCAATCGTGGAGCCAGCCAATCTCGTCCCAGATGGCATGCACCGCTGCCAGGTCGCGCTTGTGGTTGTAAGGCCGCATCGGTTCCTCCCGCCGCGATTCTGCCCCGACGGGCGCCCGCCACCCAGCGAAGAGCATGCCCGGAGGCCCCCGAGGGTCGAAAAGGTGACACCGCCCCTCGCGCCGGGCCGCTGCTCACGCGCAGGCGCACCTGTGACCAGATCGTCCCCCCTCCCCGCGGCCGATCGCTGCTAGAACAGCAGCATGTCGTTCTCCGTCCGCCTTGCCCTCGTCACGTTCCTCGCCGCCCTGCTGCTCCCCGGCGCTCTGCTCGCCCAGGAGACGCTCTGCGCCGATGGCGTCGACAACGACACCGACACGTTCACCGATTGCCTCGACGGCGACTGCGTCACCGACGCCGCCTGCGCGAGCGAGGACTTCGATGGCGACGGCGTCATCAACAGCCTCGACCCCGAGCCCCTGCTCTCCGCGTTCTGCGGTGACCTGGACGGCGACACCTGCGACGACTGCTGGCAGAACGATGGCCCCGACACCGACAACGACGGCATCTGCAACGCCACGGACACGGACGACGACGGCGACGGTTTCGACGACACCCTCGAGCTGCAGTGCTTGACGGACCCCGTCAGCTTCAACCCCACGCTGCCCGACAACGACTTCGACGGCATCTGCGACAACCTCGACCCCGACGACGACAACGACGGCTGGGACGACGTCGACGAGCTCGCCTGCAGCAGCGACGTCTTCGTGCCGACCTCCGTCCCCGCGGACGTAGACACCGACAGCATCTGCGACCCCATCGACCCCTGCGTCGACGTCGACGGCGACGGCATCGGAACCGGCGCCGGCACCGGCACCGGCTGCCTCGCCAGCATCGTGGACATCGACGACAGCACGACATCGCTGTGCGGCGACAGCGACCTCGACCTCTGCGAGGACTGCCTCTCCGCGAGCTTCGACCCCGCCAACGACGGCCCCGACTTCGACTCTGACGGCCTCTGCAACGCCGGAGACCCCGACGACGACAACGACGGCTGGACGGACCAGGACGAGATCGTGTGCGGGGGGTTCGACACCCTCGACGCCTCGGTGATGCCGCCCGACGCCGACGGTGACGGGGTCTGCGACGCCCTCGACGGCTGCGCCGACAACGACGGTGACGGGGTCGGCACCGGCCTCAACGGCAACCTCGGCTGCGCCACCGCCCTCATCTCGGACTCCGACGACACCAACCCCAACATCTGCGGCGACAGCGAGCCCGACACCTGCGAGGACTGCTCGTCCGGGACCTGGGACGACTTCAACGACGGCCCCAACAACGACGGCGACAACCTGTGCAACGCCGGCGACCCCGACGACGACAACGACGGGTTCACCGACGTCGACGAGGGGCTGTGCAACAGCGACCCCCTCGACGCCGCCTCGGTGCCCCCGGACGCCGACGGCGACGGGATCTGCGACATCCTCGATGGCTGCCTGGGCGGCGACGTGGACGGCGACGGGCTGTGCGACGACACCGACGACTGCATCGACAGCGACGGCGACGGCCTCGGGGACGGCACGCTGGGGAACGTCGGCTGCGTCAACGCCACGACGGACTCCAACACTGGACTGTCCGTGGTCTGCGCCGACACCGACATCGACACCTGCGACGACTGCACGCTCGGGCTCGGCTGGGACCCGGCCAACGACGGACCGGACACCGACGGCGACGGACTGTGCAACGGCGGGGACGCGGACGACGACGGCGACGGCATCCCCGACATCGTCGAGGTGGGGGCCGGAGACCCCGACGGTGACGGCATCCCCAGCGACCAGGACACGGACAGCGACGGCGACGGCATCGACGACATCGTCGAAGGGACCAATGACGCCGACGGTGACGGGATCCTCGACGCCTACGAGACGGACTCCGACGACGACGGGATTCCCGACAGCGTCGAGGGCAGCGGCGACGCGGACGGCGACGGCATCCCCAACTACGCCGACACCGA
>JAGSHC010000117.1 GCA_023954745.1 Deltaproteobacteria bacterium
ACGGGACTCCAGGGCACCTAGATCTTCATCGTGCCTCGCAGACAGAGGCCCGGAGACCCGCCATGCGCACCCTGACCCTGACCCTCACTCTGCTCCCATTCCTGCTGGGCAACACGAACTGCGGCGCGCCCGCAGCCGCCGCGCCAGTCCCCGACGCCGCAGACCTGCATGGGGGCTCGAGCCCGTCGTATCCCCACCCGACGATGGACGACTGCTTCCCCATCGCGCCCCTCGTCTGTGGCGAGGTGATCCACGACGACACGAGCGACGTGAACGCGGGAACGACGACCGTCGTGGACGGCTGGCCGCTGGCCGTGGGGAACTACGCCGGCCCGGAGATCGCCTACGTGATCGAGGCTGCCGTGGACGGCACGATCGACGTCTCCCTCGAAGATGCGAGCCCCACTCTCGTCAACCACGACCTCTTCGTCCTCGACGCGGCGCTGGGATGCCGACCGGAGGCGACCATCGCCACCGGGTTCTCGGGGGTCGAGGTCGAGGTCACCGCCGGGCACCGGTACTACGTCGTCGTTGACGGCTTCGACGGAGATGCCGGCCCGTTCTCAGCACGGGTGGGCTGCGACGACGCCGCGATCGCGCCCCCCCACCCGTCGCTCGACCCACCCCAGTCCGACGAGGCCGCACGGTGCGCCTTCGGCGAGTCCACGCTCGAGGCTGAGACGGCCGACTGGCTGGTCCTGGACGAGCGCGTCGAGGAGCACCTCTCTCCCGAGTCCATGTCGGCCCTTCGCCGCGCGCAGCTCCGCGCCGGGTGGGCCGAAGCGACAAACAGCGAGGACCCGGCCGACCTGGTCTTCCAGCTCGCGGGCCCCGGAGGCGTCTGGGTGGACACACTGACGATGGCGGCGACCGGTGAGACGTTCACCTGGCTGCGCTTCCTGCAGGGGGGATCGGAGATCCCCTTCGGCTTCCTCTTCCGAGCCGGCTCGACCGAGCTCGTGGCGTACGACCTCGACACCGGGTGGATGACCTGCACGGTGGAAGCCCCCTGAACGGAGACTCCGATGCCTCGCTCCCTCACCTCCCTGCCCTTCCTCCTGGTGCTCTGCGGCTGCGAACTGGTCGGCGCGCCATCTCCCGTGGGTGGCCCAGGCGACCTGTCGGATGCCGCTGAGCCCCCGGTCGCTTCGTCTGCGCCTGCCGTGTGCGCGCCGGTCCTCGCGCTGGAGTGCGGCCAAAACGCCACCGGGGACACCGCCGACTGGAACAGCGGCGCGACCCAAGTCATGGCGCACTACCCGGTCGGGGTCGGGACCTTCGATGGACCGGAGGTCGTCTACTCATTCACCGCCCCGGCAAGCGGCGAGGTGAGGGTCAGTCTGGTCGACCCCGAGCCCATGGCCGTGGACCACGACCTGTTCCTGCTCGAGGAGGTCTGCGAGCCCGACCACGCCGTGGAGACCGGGTTCAACTCCATGCCCTTCGCCGCGATGGCTGGCCAGACCTACTTCCTCGTGGTGGACGGCTATGACGGGGCGGCAGGCGCGTTCGAGATCTCCCTCTCTTGTGAGGCGGACGCAGCGCTCGAGGCGCCGGATCCGCCGCTGGCGGACGTGCCCTGCGACGCGTTCCACAGCTCCGAGTCTGAGAGCGCGCCCATCCAGACCACGGGCGCGTCCCTCCCCCCCTCGGTGGCCGACGCGAGCTGGGCGCTGCCGACAACCTGGACGAACTGGGTGGACTTCAACGGCGAACCCGGGCACGGCGCACAGCACGAGGGAATCGACTGGATCCACGCAGACCCGTCCCTTCCGGTCATCGATGTGCACGCCGCGTCCGACGGCGTCATCGCCTACGTGCGCTCCGGCTGCCCCGAGTCATCTCGCTTCGGACACAACGACAGTCACCGCGAGTGCGGCGGCGGCTGGGGCAACCACGTGGTCGTGGACCACGGCGAGGGCGTGTTCACGCGCTACGCGCACCTCGCCGAGGACGACATCGAGGTCACGGTGGGTGAGACCGTGAGCATCGGACGCAGGATCGGGGGGATGGGCAACAGCGGCCGCAGCGAGGAGCGCCACCTGCACTTCGAGCTCGGGACCAGCGAGGAGCCCCTCGATCCGTGCTCGGCCGCCCAGAGGTTCGACGCGGTGTACCCCTCCGGCGCGCTGTTCTGAGCAGAGCTGGCAGCGGGAGAGGTGTCGAGGGGCCGACTTCGAGGGCGAGTCGCTGCAGCTGGACGGGCTGGCCAAGGCGGTGGCGGGCCCGCGAGAAGGGTGCCTGACGCCCTCGGGTCCGCGATCGGCCGTGCCGGTCCGGTTCGTTCCGAAGCGATGGCGCGCCCTTGGTAGCGTGATGCTCACGGGTCTGCGGGGAGGCGGACGCCGGTGGCGCCCTCGGGGCGCGGTGAGGATGACAGGATGCGGACCTCGACGGGGTATGTCGGACTGGCGCTGGCCCTCGGGGGTCTGGCCTGCGCGCCGAGCGGACCGCAAGCGACCGCCGAGACGTGGCGGCATCGGATCAACCCCGAGGCGGATGGGCTCCCCGGGTTCATGGACATCACGGCCCGGGCTGGGGTGAGCTTCGTCCATCGCCCGACGGAGGTCAGTGGCCCCACCGCTCACTGGCTGTACTCCGCCACCGCGGGGATCGTCGTCGCTGACCTCGATCGCGACGGGCAGCCGGACCTCTTCCTCCCCCAGGCCGACGGCCCCAACGGGCTCTTCTGGGGCCGGGCCGACGGGACGTTCGTCGAGGCCGACGTCCCCCGGGACCTCGGCATGCCCGACCACATCAGCTCCGCGGCGTCCGCAGTGGACTACGACGGGGACGGCTTGCTGGACCTGTCGCTGATGGCCCTCGGCGAGCTGAGGCTCTACCGGAACCTCGGCGACCGGACCTTCGTCGACGTCAGCGCCGAGACGGGTCTTCGAGGGGATCGTGGCATCGGCGCGGCGATGGCCTGGGCAGACATCGACGGGGACGGGGACCTCGATCTCTGGGCGGGGCGGCACCTCGCCCTCTCGCCCGACGGCGAGCCGCCAAGCGCGGCGCCGGACACGCTGTGGCGCAACGACGGGGGCGGGTTCGTCGACGTGACGTCGGCCCTGGGGCTCGGGGAGGGGGACGGAGCGGCTCTGCACGGGGTGTGGAAGGACCTCGACGGCGACGGGGATCTGGATCTCCTCCAGATCAACGACTTCGGGGTCGAGCTCGGCAACTCCCACCTGTTCGAGAACCAAGGGGACTGGACCTTCGTGGACCGCACGGCGGGCTCGGGGGTCGGTGTCCTCGCGTACCCCATGGGGGCGGCGGTTCGGGACCTGGACGGAGACGGCCTGCACGACCTGTGGATCAGCGACATAGGGCGCACGACCGTCCTGCGAGGGATGGGTCCCTTCTCCTTCGTGGACGCCTCGGCGTCGTGGGCCGCGTCGTTGCCGACGGATAGCAGTGCCACGTCCTGGTCCGTGATCGACCTGGACCTGGACGGTGACGGCGCCGTCGACATCTTCGAGGCGTTCAGCCCCCTGCCTCCATTCGAGGAGGGCGCGCCGCCCGACAGCCCCCAGGAGGACGTGATGTGGCGTCAGGCGCGGGACGAGGGAGTCCAATTCGAGCGCCTGGACGGGTTGCCGCCGCGCCTCCAGCAGGACACCGCCCGAGGGGTCGGGATGGCCGACATCGACCGGAACGGTACGCCGGACCTCGTGGTGGCCCAGGCCGGGGCCGGCCCCATCGTGCTTCTCGGCCGTGACACGGGGGCCTCGCGCCTCGTCGTCGAGCTGCAGGACACGACCGGCGCCAACCGGTTCGGCGTGGGGGCCCAGGTCCAGGTGCAGGTCGGCGACGTCGTCCAGAGCGACACCTTGGTCGCCGGTGGCCGAGGCACCATGTCGGGATCGGAGCCTGCCCTGTTCTTCGGGCTGGGGGACGCCGAGCGCGTGGACTCCATCGCCGTGCGATGGCCGGACGGCACCGAGGATGTGCTCGGTCCCCTGTGCGCCGACTGCCGGGTCGTGATCCGCCGCTGACGCCCTTCAGGCGCCAGGCGACGAGGGAGCGCAGGGCCTCGCTGTGCTGGGGCGAGGCCCGGACGGGCCTGGATGGAGATGGACCAGCGGTGACAGGCTGAGGGTTCGGAGCACGCCTGGTTGGCGGGGCGCGCTTCGCGGCAACATCGTGCCGTGATGAAGGCGATGTCCCATCACGCCGAGGACCGAGATACGACGACGGGGGAGATGGCGGTGGCCATGAGGAAGCTCCAGGGCGGCTGAGCGCGACGGGATGTCGCGGCGTCGATCGCGCCGTCCTCGCCTGGGTGTTCTAGGATCACCCCGATGGATCGAGAGGCAGCAGAGAAGTTCGACCGCGCCGCGGATGCGATGAGCTACGACTCGCTCGACGAGCGATACATGCATCTCGTCCAGAAGCTGGGCGGGACATCGGCCGACTACATCTGCGATCTGGCGGAGATCGGTCCTGGCGACCATGTGCTGGATCTGGGGACCGGCACCGGCTTGGGCGTACGCACCGCAGCGAGGCGGACGGGCTCGACGGGCCGCGTCGTCGGCCTCGACCTGAGCCCGGGGCTCATCGAGGTCGCCAAGAGGCACACCGAGTCCGAGTGGTGCGAGTACGTGGTCGGGGACGCCGAGGACCTGCCGTTCGAGGCCGAGACGTTCGACGTAGTCTTCACCTACTGCGCAGTCGCGCACTTCCCGCGGCTCGACGTGGCCCTGTCCCAGATGAGGAGGGTGCTCAAGCCCGGAGGCCGGGTCGTCGTCTCATTCGTGCACACCCGGCCCATCGAGCGGCGCTCCCTGGCGCTCCACTACGCACGTCGGGTGGTCCAGAAGCTCCTCGAGCCGATCCGGCCGACGCTGTTCGCCCCCGCGACGGCGCTCGCGGCGTGCGATCACCACCTGCCCGAGCTCGACGAACCCGTGCACACGCCGTGGAGCCTCGGCGACCGGACCCACATCCTCCTCGACGCGGTAGCGGAGGCGGGGTTCGTGGACGTCCGGCCGAGGGTGGAGCACCGTGACGTGGAGTTCGACGATCCAGACGAGTTTCTTGAAGCTCAGGAGGCGATCGCCTCCGAGGTGAGGGTAAGGATGCAGCAGGGGGATCGGTCCGCCGCGGAGCGAACACGGGCCGAGGTCGTGGAACGGGCGCGAACGGCTCTCCGATCTGGGGGTCGGCTGATCTATCCGTTCGGGGCATACTGCGTGTTCGGGCGGAAACCCGCCTAGAGCACAAGGGAGCGAGTACTTGGACCAACAGCAGATCGAGAAGTACCTAGATGGCTCGCTGTCGCGGACTCCGGGTACGAAGATCCAGTACGGACACCCGTCCCCGCGGTACTGGGAGAAGTCGGACCTCGACCTCCCGGACCTCCTGGCGCCGATGCGGCCCGAGCGGCAGCTGTCGCTCTACCTGCACATCCCGTTCTGCGTGCCGACGGAGCCCGGAGCCTGCGGCTTCTGCCTCTTCGCCAGGGAGGACTTCGAGTCCTACCCCCTCGTGCGTCGGTACGTGGACTCGCTGGTCCGGGAGATCGAGCGGGTCGCCAGCCTCACCGGGCGCCGCAAGGTGGACTGCGTGTACTACGGCGGGGGCACACCGAACCTGCTCCGGGGCCCCGAGATCAAGCGCATCTTCGAGGCGGTGGCCACCTCGTTCATCGTCACCGACGACACCGAGATCACGTTCGAGGGCTACCCCCCGCTCTTCACCCAGGAGCGGCTCGAAGCGCTGGCGGAGGTGGGCTGCAACCGGATCAGCCTCGGCATCCAGACCCTGCAGCCGGACCTGCTGCCCGAGTCGGGTCGCACCCAGGATCTCGCGCAGATCGAGTCCACGCTGCGGTTCGCCGCCGACCACGGGATGCGGGCCAACGTGGACCTCATCACGGGATGGTTCGGGCAGACCCCCGAGTCGATCATCAAGGACGTGGACACCCTGCTGGACTGGGGCGCGACGGGGCTCGTCAACCACCCGCTCATGATCGTCGGGGACTCGGACTTCGCTCGCCGCGCCGAGCAGCTCCCGGATGTTCCTGCCCAGGCACGCACCTTCGACGCGGCTCGGATCCGACTGCTCGAGCGCGGCTTCCGGATGGACTCGTACACCGACTACACCGCGCCCGACCAGCGCTGTGTGCGGTACCTCGAGCTGTATCGGGACATCCTGAACACCGACCGCATCGGCGTCGGGTACGGCGCCAACTCGCTGATCGCGGGCACCGAGTTCGCTCCGGGATCCACCTGGGCGAACCTGCGGTCCATCGGGGCCTGGCAGGCCGGGGTGGACGAGGGGCGCACCGTCATCGACGACCGGTACGCCTTCTCCGCCGACGACCTCAAGGTGCTCTACCTCCTCAAGGGACTCGAAGGGTTCCCCTGGCTCGACGCGGCGGATTACTCACGACGCTTCGGCGGTGATCTGAAGCGGGACTACGCGCCGTTCTGGGAAGCGTTCGAGGCCCGCGGCTGGCTTCGCTGGGAAGGAGACAGCCCCCGACTTCGAGGGGACGGCATCTTCTACACGGCCACTGTCCAGCGCGTCCTCGCGGAGCCCCGGGTGCAGCAGCTGCGCACCAGCCGAGGCATGGGGGCCCGCTCCCGAAACCCTCTCCCGGTCGTCGTCCGCGGATAGGTCAGACGGATGAGGTTGTCGGACGAAGAGCCGATGGGCGTGGATAGGGGGCCCGGTCTCGACGGCGAAGAGCTCCAGTCGGGCCGTCCCCGCCCAGACTTGCGCAGGACCTACGCCTCGGGGACCAGGATCCGCTCCGGCTGACCCGGCGTGTGGACCCGGAACACGATCAGCGTCGCCTCCTCGTCCTCCGTGCGGACCGTATGAACCTCGTTGAGGCTGACCTTGACTGTCTGCCCGGCCACGAACCGCTCTTCGACCTCGGGCCGCACGAGCACGGCGCTGCCGGCCATGACGTAAGCGAACTCCTCCCCCGGGTGCGTGTGGAGGGGCAGCCGGGTGTTGGGCGGGACGGTGACGACGCTGAGGACCACCTCCAAATCGGCGGACTGCAGCTGCTCTCTCATCAAGTTCTCAACGCGCATGCGACTCTCCCGGGGGTTGCGCGAGGCTAACAGCGGGCTCCTCCATTCTCGTCGGCGTCGAAGTGATTCCCAGGCAGCCGCCAGCCAGGTGGTCCCCAGCCAAGTCGTCCAATCCGCCCAGGCGGCGACAGCCCGGGTCTACGGTTTGCGGGTGATGCGCGCACTCCTCCCACTTCTGGCCCTCGCCCTCCTCACCACCACTGCCTGCCGTCAGGTGCGGGTGGTGCCACCCGCCCCCCTCGTCGCCGGGATCATTCCTGGATGCCCGGCAACCGAAGCCGGGGCTCCATCGGAGTGTTCCTGGCGCCGCGCCATCTGGGCAGCGGAGGTCTGGGAGCAGGGCGGTGTCGACGTCCTCATCGCGTCCGGCGCTGCGGTGCACAATCGCTACATCGAGGCCGAAGTGATGAAGGCTGCCCTCGTCGCCCTCGGAGTCCCGGAGGACCGCGTGGTGACCGAGACCCAGGCGCTGCATACGGATGAGAACGTTTCGTACAGCCTCGACGTAGCGGACGCGCTGGGGGTCCACCGCCTGGTCGGGATCTCCGAGCAAGGCCAGGCGACCGGTGTCTGCCAGATGGCGCTGATGTGGGGGTGGTCCTGCGACCCGGCTCCCATGAAGATGAAACGGGTGCGACAGCGACTCCAGAGCGCTCTCCCAGACGTTTCGGTGCAGCCGGTCCCCGAAGAGCGGTGGCAACACTGGGCGGAGCGTGAGCGTGCTCTGCGTCGGTCTCGGGGTCAGAAGCCGCGGCCCGCCAGCGCGACCGTCTACTTCCAGCACTTTGTCGTTGGCATCTTTGGCGGCACGCTGGACAAGCCAGAGCCACCGCAGCCGGAACCCACGCTGCTGCGCGCTCCGGGCTGGGCAAATCACCTCGACGGCCCGCGGGGCTGAATCATGTGGATGAACCTGGCATTGGGGATGTGGATGTTGACGTCAGTCGGAGCGGTGGAGGTCACGGACCTGCCATGGCGGGCCGTGAACGACACCGTGATGGGCGGGGTCTCGCGGGGCCGAGTCGAGACAGGGGATGTCGTGAGCTTCGCAGGGGTGCTCTCCCTGGAGCAGAACGGAGGGTTCACGTCGATGCGGGCGCGGGTCCCGGAGGGCTCCTTCACGGGGGCGACCGCCGTGCGGGTCGAACTCCGGGGCGACGGCCGCACCTACGACCTGACGCTGCGCCGCTCCGACGTGCCTCTGCGCGCCGGCTCCTACCGCGCTCCGGTGGCCACCACCGAGGGGGTGACGACCGTCGAGATCCCCCTGGATCGCTTTCGTCCGACCTCGTTCGGCCGGCCAGTCTCCGGGGCCCCGTCGCTCGACTCGGGGCTTGATGAAATCGACACCGTCGGGTTCATGCTCGCGGACGGTACGCCCGGTCCCTTCTCCCTGGAGGTCCTGGCGCTCTCCATCGTAGGAGGCGGGCAGTCACCCGGCGTTCACCGGGCGCCCGTCCGACGCGCCCTCGTCGCTGCCATCGGGGCCGGCGTACCGCTCTTCAATCGCGGGGATGTGCAGGGCTGTCGAGACGCCTACGCGACGGCTCTCGCCGCGCTGGATGACCAGCCGGGGCTCACCCCCGGAGAACGCTCCATCGTCGCCGAGGCTCTGGCCACGGCGGGAACCCAGAGCGCCCAGGAGGCGGCCTGGACTCTTCGCCACGCCATCGACAGCGTGCTCCGCGGAGGGAGCTGAGGCGAGGACATCGCGCGTCGGCGGACAGGCGCCCGGGGAGGGTCTGGGAAGAGATGACGTGCCATCGGTACCCTACGCGTCGTGACGCCCCGATTCTGCGCCGCCCCGGTCCTACCGCGGTGGCTGGCGCAGATTGGGGTGGCTGGCGCAGATCGGGACACCCGCCCCCCGTGGGGACCCAACCGTCCTGAGGAGGATGACCATGAACCGCACGATGACCGCCGCCCTGACCGCCGCCCTGCTCGCCATCCCCCTGACCGCAGCCGGTGCGGGCGATGGCTCCATGCCGCCCCAGACCGGGCACTGTCAGGGCGCGCCGAAAGGCAAGATGCAGAAGAAGATCGACCAGTTCGGACCGATGCTGGGTACGTCGGAGACCCGCAAGGCCTGGAAGAAGCTGGTCGACCTGGGTGAGGCCGGATGCGACGTCATCCTCACGTTCCTCGAAGGGGACGCCGCCGGGATGGAGTCGGCGGACTTCGCTGACCTGGGCAAGGACATGATCACAGGCGGCTCCGAGAAGCACATCACCGTGGCTGCGGACTTCATCCTGTCCAACGACGAGAAGATCATTCGGGGCGTGGTCGCTGGCCTGGAGCGTCGCTTGATTCCGCTGACCCCCGCGCAGGCAGACGTCATCGCCAAGCACGAAGACGAGGCCGTGCGGGTCGACGCGCTGGGCGCGCTCATCGGCTACCACCGCGAGGGCACGATCCAGATCACCTATGGCGTGCCCCACTTCAAGGAGACCGCGTTCTGGGGTCGCACCGTCCCGCCGCCGGAGCATCACGTCGCCGCCGTCGCGACCATCGTCGGATACGACATCCCCGATCACAGCGAGAAGGTCGCTCAGTACGTCAGCCGCCTGTACCTCGAGGGCAACGCCGGGCAGGAGGTCTGGGGTGACCTTCTGGTGGAGATCGCGAGCAACGCAGACGAAGAGCACTTCGACTCCGCCGCCATCGCAGCCCGCGGGCTGGGGTATGGCGAGCCGCCCGCCATCGACGCCGGCATCGACGCTGTGCTGGGCCACGACCACGAGCGGGTCGTCCAGTTCCTGGTGGAGGGGCTCAGTGAGCGCCTGAAGCAGGGCCGGGGGAGCAAGACCACGCTGACCCGCCTCGAGAAGATCAAGACCGGCACCCAGCACGCGAAGTGGTCGAAGGCGGCTGAGAAGCTGATGAAGAAGTACGCGAAGAAGGTCTGAGCGGCCCGATCAGACCTCTGCTGATCGAGGCTCTCCGTTCCGGTTCTGGGACGGTCAGCGCTGCTGAGGAACAAGCGGGCCGCGGGCCGGACAAAGGACCTGGCCGTCGCGCCGCCTGAGGCGGCCGACCACGGCGCGTTTCAAATAGAAACCCAGCGCGGGCCTATCTGTGTCGTATCCCGCCCGATATGAAACCGTACAAGGCGCCCGGGTCGGAAGAAGCCAGCTCCCAGCACGTTCCTGCGTTCCGGCACGGATCCTGCGTAGCGCATGAGCGGAGAATCCATGCGCTGCACGTTGCCCTTTGCCCTTCTTGCCCTCCTTCTCTCCGGCTGCGCGGCGCCTTCGGACGCGGTCGACAACGGGTTCGCCCGGGTCGACTCCGACTCCGATGAGGACGACGACGACACCGGGATCGGCAGCGGTGGCAACGGCGAGGGCCCCGCGGACGACGACGACCTCCCGATCGGCGACGACGACGACGACAGCGAGGACCCGGTGGACGACGGCTGGGACACCAGCTCCCCGGAGCCCCAGGAAGGCTCCCTGATCACCTTCGAGATCGAGTGCGGTCTGCTGATGGGCATGTCCCTCAAGACCTGGGAGTACCAGATCGATCGCTGGGTCGAAGTACGCATCGACGGGCAGGAGAGCCGCCCCCGTCCCGAGTTCGACCCCTGCTTCGCCGACGGCGGCAAGTGGCTGCGCTGGTACGAGGACGGCGAGATCTACTTCGAAGCGGGTGGCATGGCCCACGATCTGCGGCCCACGGAGGTCGAGGAGCGCTGGATGGGCGAAGTGACACCGCTGAGCCAGAGCAGCACCGCCTGCAACGAGGCCCTCGAGCTGGGCGGCCTCGGCTGGCCGGTGACGATGTCGTTCCAGCTCGTGTCGTTCCAGTACTAGAGGCTCGCGTCAGTCCTGACGCTGGACCCGGACCCGACAGTTCGCGCAGACCCCTTCGGCCACGGACACGGCTCCATCGGCCCAGTGGACCTCCATCCGGTCGATGGTTTGGGCAGCCCCGAAGGCGAAGTACAGCGCCGGCTCCTGCCCGGAGAAGCTCCCATCGCCCCCCGCCTGGATGGTGTCCGACTGGCGGTGTCCGTCGGTCTCCACCACGACCGTCGCGCCGACGCCGTACCGGTTCGGACGGTTGGGGTCGACGAGCTTGATGACCACGCGGTTGGTGCCGTTGTTCTGGAGCAGAAGCACCCGGGGACGCTGTCCCACCCGCCCCACGACGAGATCCGGGGTCCCGTTGCCGTCGAGATCGCTCAGGGCGGCGCCGCGGGCCTTGTCCCAGGACTCGGACGGCAACACCGAGTTCTGCTGGGTGAAGCCGGTAAACACGCCCCCATCGGTCGTGCCCATCAGCACGCGGTCCGGCTCGTCGTCCCACTGGTCGCCGGGGACGTTGGGGAAGAAGTCGCCAAAGGTGATGTAGGCGTCCGACCAGGTATCCCCGTCGATGTCGAGGTCCATCACGGACCAGGAGGTGGAGCTGTCGAAGATCTCGAGGTCGCTCAGCCAGGTCTGGGTGACGTCCACATGCTCGAAGGGGTTCAGGGCCTGGAACGCGAACACGCTGCCGATGTCGGTGACGAGCGCCTCCGGGACGCCGCTGCCGTCGAAGTCCCGGAAGGTGCCGCCCATGGAGTAGGTGAGGATGTGGAACTGGGCGTCGTCGCTCCGATCCACGAAGACGTCACCCTGGTTCTCGTACACGCGTGAGGAGAGGTAGGCGTCGCCGAAGTCGTTGTAGTGGGCGAGGTCGAGGTCACCGTCCCCATCGATGTCGTGCCAGCTCGCGTGGAGGACCGCTCCCGCGGAGTGCTCCCCGTGCAGCGGGAGCATGTCGCTGACGTCGACGAGGCTGTCCCCGTCGTTCCGCCACAGGCTGCTCTGGGCTGCAGAGCGGTTGTCGTTCCCCGGATCGTCGTTGTCGATGTCGGTCACGTACCGGCCGAGGAACAGGTCGAGGTCGCCGTCCTGATCGAAGTCAGCCCAGGCGGTAGTGGAGCCGAGCTCGCGGTCGGCCCGCAGCCCCCAGGCCTCCGTGACGTCCTCGAACGCTCGTTCGCCGGTGTTTCGGAAGAGACGGGCTTCGTGCAGACCCGTGAGGCTCACGTCGAGCAGGCCGTCGCCATCGAAGTCCACCGCCGTCGCGCTCCCCGTCCACATCTCCGTGAGGGCGAGGGAGCCGATGTCTGCGAGGGGACCCCAGATGTTCTGGTCCCCGGTCCCCCAGTACATGACGTTGTCGCCGAACGTCCGGGGCAAGAACAGGTCGATGAATCCGTCTCGATCGAAGTCCGCGGTCACCACACCGCCAGTCGGCGCGCTCATGTGGGTACGCCGGTTGCCGTAGACCTCGAACTCCGGGGGCAGCTCCTGGGCGATGTTCGGGCTGACCTCGTTGGTCACCTCGTAGAACCCGGTCTCGCTGGGAAGCCACGCGATCTCGTTGTGCGCTTCGGTGGTGACCACGATCTCCGAGGCGGGCCGGCCGTCGCCGTGGCTGGCATCGTCGTCGTCTGCCACGGCGTCGTCGTCATCGGGATCGGGACCGCCCTCGACGGGACACCCGACGAGACACACGGCACACAGGAGCCACAGCCGAAGCTTCCAGCCTTCCACGTCCAGCGGATAGGTCACGGAGACGAGTTTATCGGACGAAGAACAGATTGGGCACACGAAGGCGCTGCCATGAGGCTCGAACCGTTCACGCGCGGGACGAGCCTGGAGAAACCCACGCGTGAGGGTGGACCCGGAGCGGCTCCGACAAGGAGACGCTCAAGGTCATCGACCTCGCGGATGCCTCCCCGAAGAAGCCGCCTACCAAGCCCGCGGTGTTCAGGCGCCTCTGAGCCTGCCCCCCCTCGCCCGCGGTAGGCTGCAAACATGGGAACGCTTACTCGTTGGCCTCGTCTCCTGCTCGTCCTTCTCCTGTCGCTGTCACTGGCAGCGTGCAGCACCCGGCGGCGTGGGGACGATGACGACAGCACCGCGTCGGACGACGACGACAGCGCAGCGAACGACGACGACGTAACCGACGACGACGACGCGGCGGACGATGACGATGCAGCCGACGACGACGACGCCGGCGAGCCCTGCGAGGGCGGGATGCCCGTCTCAGGCGCCAACGTCGTGCTGGAGCAGATCGGGTCGGGTCTCGATCGCCCCGTGGACATCCGCAATCCGGGGGACGGGACGAACCGCATCTTCGTGGTCGAGCAGCGCGGGACGATCCAGGTCTACGCCCCAGGGGCCGAAACGCCGGCGCTGTGGTTCGACATCAACGACCGGGTCGTCGATGTAGGCAGCCTGGGGGACGAGCGCGGACTGCTGGCCCTCGCCTTCCACCCTGGGTTCGCCAAGAACGGTCGTATCTACGTGCACTACAGCGACGTGTCCGAGAACACCGTGGTCTCGGAGTTCACCGTGCCCGTGCCCGAGTACGGGACCCCCTCCGCCAACAGCGAGCGCGTCATCCTCACCGCAGGGCAGCCCGCGGGGAACCACAACGGTGGGTCGATCCACTTCGGAGCCGACGGGTACCTTTACGTTGGTCTCGGAGACGGTGGTGGGGCTGGCGACACCTACGGAAACGGGCAGAACGCCAACACCCTGCTCGCGAAGATTCTCCGCATCAACGTGGACAACCCCTCGGGCGGCAACGAGTACTCAGTGCCTGAGGACAACCCGTTCGTCGGGCAGAACGTCGTGGACGAGGCGTACCTGTGGGGGCTGCGAAACCCCTGGCGTTGGAGCTTCGACCGCGAGACCGGGCGGATGTGGATTGCGGATGTCGGACAGAACCAACGCGAGGAGATCAACATCGGCGTGGGCGGCGCGAACTACGGCTGGCCTTGCAGGGAGGCTACCGCTCCGTACGACGGCTGCAGCGGCTCCTTCACGGAGCCGGTGTTCGAGTACCTGCACACGGAGGGCGTCAGCATCACCGGCGGATACGTGTACCGAGGCTGCCGGCTGCCGGACCTGACCGGCCAGTACTTCTTCAGCGACTTCGCCTACGCGCCCGACTCTCCCCTGTGGTCGATCGACGTCACCGGAGCCATCGGGGACGTGTGGGAGGCAGACACGAGCTTGCTTATCGCGACGTTCGGCGAAGACGAGGAGGGCGAGCTGCTCACCGCGGACTACGCGGCTGGAACGCTGCACCGAATGGTCCCTGAGTGAGCAGGCGGGTCTCGTGCACGCCGCAATCGGACGCCGCCGCTGCTCCCGGTGACGGGGGCCCCCCCGACTTCCTGCCTCCCCCCCCCTGCTAGCGTCGAGCCATGAACGACCACCTGGCAACCCGCGCCTCGATCCTCATCATGCTGGCGCTCGTTCTCGGGTGCCCGACCTCAGCTGACGACGACGACCTGGCCAACGACGACGACCTGGCCAACGACGACGACCTGGCCAACGACGACGACGCGGCGGACGACGACGACGCGGCAGACGACGACGACGCGGCGGACGACGACGACGCGGTCTACGTCGATCTCGATCTCGGCCTCACCCACGCCTGCGGCCTGCGGGTCGACGGCACCGTGGACTGCTGGATCAAGAGCACAGTTCGCGGCGGAAAGTACGACTTCGGCCAGGACGAGCCACCCGAGCTGTCGGGGGTCGTGGCGCTGAAGCTGGGCTCGATGCACTCCTGCGCGATTGTGGAAGACGAGGAGGGCTCCCGGTCCATCCGATGCTGGGGCCTGAACAACGCCGGCCAGGACGAGGAGCTCCCCCCGAGCAATTACCTCTGGGGAGGGTGCGAGATGAACCTCTGCTGCGTCCTCGATGGGACCGAACCCGGCGCGACCGCAGGGACTCCCCGCTGTTGGGGAGGGCAACCCATCGAGCCCGGACCGACGCCCCCCGAGGTGCAGCTGACCAGCGTGCACCCAGGGCTCCAGGGGGTTTGCGGCCTACGTGCCGACGACCAGACGATCGAGTGCTGGGAAGACGAGTCGGAGACGTCCGACTCCCTGGTCACCGACTCACCGGAGGGGAGCTTCAGCTACCTGGACGTGTCGAGCGCGGGCGCTTGCGCCCTGACAGAGGATGGGGCACCGGTGTGCTGGGGCCTCCTGCCCGACGCCGAGCTCCTTTCGGGGCTCCCCCCGCTGGTCAGCCTCCAGGTGAGCTCGGGAGGAGCGTGCGGGCTCGACGCTGCGGGTTCGCCCCATTGCGTGGGCTGGACCTGGCCGTTCGGCGTCCCCGAACCCCCTGGGGTGTTCACGAAGGTCGTCGTGTCGTCGTCGGCGGCTTGCGGGCTTCGGGACGACGGCGTGATCCACTGCTGGGGCGAGCCAGAGTCTGTCGATGGGTTCCCTTCTGCCTTCTAGAGGCTCCGCCCGGACGGGCGCCGCGTGATGATGCCCTCTGCTCGGCTCTCCTCGACGCTCCTGCTCTCTGTGACAACGGCGGGCCCCGCTCTGCCCTCCGCTGGGACCTACGAAGCCGGTACGAGTCCGTTTCGAGTTTGGCGGCGGTAGGGTCGGCACCCCGGAATTCTCGTGAGGGCGCAGTGTGCAATGGCATCCTCCCCCTCCAAGCTCCGCCCGAGGACCCAACTGAGTATGGAGAGTCAGTCCATCATCCACATAGCGAATGCTGCTCGGTCGAGTCTCGGCGTCCTTCTCGCCCTGGGCTTCTGTGGCGGTTGCAGCCCGGCCTTCGAGCCCGCCGGGCGCCAGAACTCCGCGTTGGTCCTCGACTACGACCCAGATGCGGGCGGCGCCGGCTGGCACACCGGTGAGGTCGATGGGACGACCCGCGTCGCGTGGGGAGACTACGACCGCGACGGGTTGCTCGACCTCGCCCTTGGAAACGGAGGACGGCTACCCTCCATGGGCCCCATGACCACGGGGCAGCAGTCTCGGCTCTATCGGAACGAGGGCTCGGACTTCTCGCTCTCCTGGTCTTCATTGGATGAGTTCAACCTCCAGGCGATGGCCTGGGCGGATGTCGACGACGACGGAGATCTCGACCTGATCGCTGGCTCGGCTGGGATTGCGCCCCCCCCTCCCGCATGGGAGCCCGAGGGCGGGGGCCTGCACCTGTTCGAGAACCTCGACGGCGTATTCGGGAGCAGGTCCGTCATCCCCTTGCCCGGGGGAGATCTCGAGGTCCGCGACCTCGATGTCGCGGACCTCGACGGTGACGGGTTCATCGATGTCCTCCTCGCGACCGAAGGCGGCTGCCTCCTCGTCCAAGGGTCGGACTTGGGCTGGGAAGAGGCGACCTCTCTAGCCGACTGGATCCCCTCTCCCGTCCGCGCGGTCGAGCTGACAGACATCGATGGTGATGGCCTGCCAGAAGCTACCGTCGCCGCCGGAGCGCAGTTGTTCGTCCTGGACAACGTGGACGGGGAGCTCCAGCCCGATCCCTGGTGGATCAGCTCGACGGACATCGTGGCGTCCGACCTCATCTGGGGGGACCTCGACCTGGACGGGGAGCTGGATCTGGTGGTGACCACAACGGCCGGAACCCTCCCCCTGCGCAGGACGAGGTCGGGGCTGGAGGTCGGCCCCGCCCTCCTTGGGGCCGATCCACCGAACGCGTTGGATCTGTCGGACGTCGACCTCGACGGAGACCTGGACCTGGCGGTGGCCACGTCAGCTGGGCGGATCGAGCTCTGGACCAACATGCTCCACAACTCGACCCGCCACCAGATCGAGCCGTATCCCGCCTGGTCAGACGGTCCGACCTGGGCCGACCAGGAGGGGCTCGTCGCAGACCTCGAGTTCGGCGACTGGAACGGGGACGGGGACGAGGACCTCGCGGTGGCCCAGGGGCGGGCGGACGAGTTGCCGATCGAATCGGATGCGGCCGCGTTCGCAAACCGCCTCTTCGAGAATCGCGCCAGCGGGCTCGAGGTGATGGAGCTCAAGTACACGACAGGAGAGCGAATCCAGGGCAGCGAAGCCGCCGTCATCGAACTCGACGGGCGGGCCGCGCTGGTGGTGGCTGAGCGGATCCTGGGTGCCGCCCCCGGCACCGCGCTCCGGGCGTACTTCGTCGAGCCGGACGGGCTGGACTGGCTCTCCGCGCGCGATCTGTTCTCGATGGACACCGACGACTACCCGCCTCCCGCCGACGACCCCTCCGCTCAGCCATCGGTGACCGCGCTGGCCACGGCGGACTTCGATGGAGACGGGGACCTCGACATCGCCCTCGGCACCTCTGTCGGGCTCCTCCTCCTCGAGAGGCGCGGCGATGAGTTCGTCCAGGTTGGCAGGTACGACGGCGCCGACTCGATCGCTGCGGTCAGCTGGGCTGACGTCGATGGCGACGGCGACCTCGATCTGGCATCCGCGGGCGGGGAGGGGCCCCAGGGGGCTCCGGATGGCCAGGACTCGTTCGCCCCGCTCCGGGTCTGGAGCAACGAGGGGGGGCAGCTGGAGGAGTTGTGGAGCGCGCCCACGTCAGCGTCTCCAGCGGTGTCGCTGGCCTGGGGAGACTACGACTCCGATGGTGACATGGACCTGGCCGCAGGCTTCGCTGCCGGTCGGGCTGCCGATTCGATCACCGGACACGCGAGGGTCTGGCGGAACCCGGGCGATGGACGGCTCGAACAAGCGTGGTCCGATCCCGCCCCAGGCCAGACGGTCTCGGTGAACTGGGGCGACGTCACGGGGGACGGTCAACTGGAGCTCGCCGTGACACCAAGCCTGGGCTTGATTCGGGTCTGGAGGCTCGCGGGCGATCAGCCCACCGTGGTTTGGACCGCGCCGCTCCAGGAGAGCGGAGGAAAAACCCAGTTCACGGACTGGGATGGTGATGGAGACCTCGACATCTCCTCGATTCAGGGGCAGCGCTTCCGACTGTACGAAGCGGACGGGCAAGGCGGGTTCCTGCGCCGTTGGTCGCTGGAGGAGGACTACCAGGGGGCCGCGATCGCCCCCACGTTGACTCCCACATGGCTGGACGCAGAGGGGGACGGGGACCTCGACCTCCTCTTGAGCCTGGATCGGAGCCACGTCCTGCTTCGAAATCAGCGCTCCCAGCCGGCGAGGATCAGGGCGCACAACCCGGCGTCGATCGTGTTTGACCGGGTCGGGCCGGGCGAGAGGGGCGCCGGCATCCACATGGGCAGGCCCGTCACCGTGGAAGCGGGGCCGATCGAGGTGCAGTTCACCGTCTTCGACGCGGACTCCGATCCGGTCCCCTACCCGACGTTCGTGTGGTCGAGTTCGGGGGCTCGATGGAGTCCCGCCACCGTGGCGAGCCCCCCCGTCTTGCTCGAGACGGCGCCCCACGACGAGGGCGGAGTCACCTACGCGACGACCTGGGACTGGGTGGCCGACGGAGCGGATAGCGAGACTGTGCAACTTCGCGCGATCATCCCCCATCAGGCCGGGAGGTTCGGGGAGCAACGCCGCGGCCCCGTGGCCACGGTCTCGCGCCCCCTGCGCGTCTTGCTGGACGAGGACGGTGACGGGCTGCGGCGCTCGGTGGACCCCTGCCCGGGAGACCCGACCAATGACTCTCTGGTCCCCGGGATCTGCGACGCCGAGACGCTGACGACGGGGTGGTGGTGCGCCATGAGTGGCTCGCGCGCTGGCCCGGTAGGCACGGCCTGCTTCAGCCTGTTCCTGCTCGCCGCGATCCGGAGGCGCAGACCCCGGTCGGTTCGCTGCTCCTAGCCGGTTCTCGCCGCCAGAACCCCGGGGAGCGTGGCCCTGTCGAGGTGGACGCGGGCCAACGAAGCTCGAGGAGCATTGGCTGTGCGACGCCGACGGCGGATATGCCACATTGGTAGACGGGTACGACTCTGACGAAGGCGCGAGTGAGACTCTTCGCGCCCCCAGCGGAGGTACCAGGCGACAGACGCGAGGGGGCTGAAACGGAGAAGATGACATGTCATTCCACGGCGGATTTTCCTGTGAGAGAGCCCCAAGCCCGACGTCCGAGTTTGGCCTGATGTCCGGTCCGAGCTGTCGCCGCGGGCGCCCGGGGAGAAGGATTGCGGCGGTGCTGTCGGGCTTCGTGACGATCGCCCTCTTCGGCGGACCGACCTCCGCGCACGCCACTGTGGCCAGCCAGCTCTGCACCGGCGACCCCTGTGTGATCACAGGAAGCCACTCGATCGATGATGGGTCGCTGCTGGACTTTGGCGCGGCGTCAGTTCAGCTGTTCGGGACACTGGACCTAACCCAGCCGTCCATCGGCTCTGGTTCCGTCAGTATCATCGCCGGCGACTTCTCAATCGAGACGAGCGGCGTGCTCGTGGCAAACGGCGGTGGACAGGCACCCGGGGGGGACGTCAGCATCGTCGTTCTCGGAGACATCGCGCTCATCCCTCAGGGCCTCGCGATCAAGACGCAGGGCAACCCCGCGGGAGACATCGTGCTCGACGCCGGGGGCTCCGTGACGGGCAGCGGGGCCCTGAACCTGACGGGCCAGGGCCCCAGCACCCAGGGCGGGGACCTGACCGTGAGCGCCGGGACGGACATCGTCCTGTCGGGGCTGATGCAGGGCGATGGCACCCCCAGTGGACAGGGGGGCACCTTCACGTTCCTTGCGGGCGCGAGCGCGAGCCTCGCGGGGGACATGGAGCTCGCGGTCGGCGGGACCGCGATCGTCGAGGCCTGTGACGTGCTGATGACGGGAAGCATCACGGCGACGGGGACTGGTGGCCTGGTCGATGTACTCGGCCTCGACTCCCTCGAGATGACGGGGACGTACCAGGCGGACTCAGTGGCCGCGATACTGATTGAGTGGGGACCGCTCGCCGACCCCCCAGCTCTTGGGGCCGCGACGTTCGTCCCCGGGTCGGTCCAGGCACTCGATCCGAGCGCGACCTGCGGGGTGGTTGGCGACGACGACGACTCCGCGGGCGATGACGACGACTCCGCCGGCGATGACGACGACTCCGCGACGGGCGATGACGACGACTCCGCGACGGGCGACGACGACGACTCCGCGACGGGCGACGACGACGACTCCGCGACGGGCGG
>JAGSHC010000345.1 GCA_023954745.1 Deltaproteobacteria bacterium
AACCGCCCCGACGGGGTTGGTTCGCACGGCTCCGCCGGCGGTGGGTGAATCTGAGGCAGCGACGCCATCTCGAGGCGCTCCCGCAGCCAGAGCTGCTCCTGCTGCCCTCGAACGTCGACTTCAGCCTGCGACAACGCGCCTCGGTGCACGCGGTGCGCAGCTTCATCGAGAGCGTCGATACCTACGAGCTGCACAACCGCAAGACCGTGCACGTCGTCAGCCATTACGAGATCCCCGTGGGAGCCGGCCTCGAAGACCTCATCCCCGAGTGGCTGGCCCACCGCGTGCGCTTCGGCACCGTGCAAGGCGACGCCCGCGACGCCTCCTACCTGGACATCCGGGCCGTGGACGTCGTAGCCACCGACGAAGGCACCGAGCTGTACCTGCACCTCACCCACAAGGTGGAACCAGGCACCCGCGCGTTCGTCGCTGCGTGGCTCGGCGAGGGGGACGGCCGCGACGGTCTTCAAGACGCCCCGTCGATGCTCATCGGCCAGTAGTCCAGACAGCGCTACATTCGCGCGCATGCACCCGCGCACCTTCCTCGCACTTCTCGCGATCGCCGCCAGCAGCGGCGCTGCGACCAGCACCCACGCGGCCGAGCCTCACCGCAGCTTCTACGACCTCCCGTCGAGCAACGGGTGGGGCGCGGTGGTCGTGGACTTCCAGCAGGCCCGAGCCCACCACTGGCGCGACCACCTCTTCGCCACCGAGGAGGGCCGCATCGACGCGGCAGGTGCAGAGGTCTGGTCCAATGACCGACCCGAGGACGTCGCCGCCCGCGACCTGCTGTTCGACGCCTACTTTGGGCTGCGGTCGGACGGAGACCAGCGCTGGCTCACCTCCTTGCCCGTGGACCTCGACGCGAGCGGCTGGGAGGACGGGAGCCACGTCGTCCGCATGGTGCAGACCCTGGGCGATCTACGAATCACCACCTACGTCTGGGCGCCCTGGGAGCTGTCCCGCTCCGCGACCGCCATGGTGCTCGAGGTCGAGAACACAGGCACCAACTCCGTCGCCGGTCTGTCCGCGTTCTCGCTTCAGAACCTTCATCTGGGAGAAGGACGCCCCGGCGCGGCGCAGGAGATCGGCGCCCAAAACGAGACCATCGTCGTGGACGCGGCGACGGGCGCCACCGAAGAGCGTGGCTTCGCCGGGGTCGTCGCCACCGTGCCCCTCCGGCCGCCCGCGGCAACCGCCGCCTGGTACACCGGCTCCGCTGAGGGGAACCCGTACGAGGTGGTGCAAGGGGGAGGCACCGCAGACCTGGCGCCCGCAACCGATGACCAGGGCGTGCACGACGACTCCGTCAGCTACCAGCAGTGGGACCACGGGGACCTCGCCGCCGGCAGGACGACCCACTTCGGCTTCGTCATGGCCCACCACGGCGACCCCTTCGCCTACACCGCGACGGACGCCGAACTCGACACCTGGATCGCGGGACGCAACGCGGCCACCGTGCTCGCCGACGAGCTCGTGGGTTGGGAGACGTTCCAGGCGACCCTCGACCTGCCACCGAACCTCTCCACCGAAGAGGACGCGCTGTACCGCCAGAGCGCCGTCGTGCTCCGCATGGCTCAGGTCCGAGAGACCGAGACCTATCTACGGGAGTTCCTGAGCACCGACGGCGAGGACCGCTATTCGTTCTTCTCCGGCTCCCTCCCCGGGACGGTGCAGCACTCCGCCGCGGGTGGGGTCCTTGCGTCGCTTCCACCGGGACAGTGGACCTACGCGTGGCCGCGCGACGGGGCCTACGCCATCGTCGGCATGGCCTACGCCGGGATGCACGACGAGGCGCGAGAGGGGCTCCGGTACCTGCTCGAGGCCGAGACGGACCGCTACCGGCTCTATGACGAGCTCGCCGGAGTCCCGGTGGAGCCCTACGCCATCTCTCTGTGCCGCCACCATGGCTTCGGCGTCGAAGAAAGCGACACCCTCGGCGGTGGCGACTTCAACTTCGAGTTCGACGGGGCCGGCCTCTTCCTGTGGGCTCTGGACCACTACGTGCGCGCCAGCGGCGACACCGCCTTCGTGACCGAGCACTGGGACACCATTCGCGACGAGGTCGCCGGGTTCCTGGTGCCCCTCATCGACCCCGAGCTCGGCCTCATCGCCCGGGACAGCTCGATCTGGGAGCATCACTGGCTCGGCAAGGAGCGCTTCTGGGCCTACACCTCCATCACCGCCGCGCGGGGGCTGTGCGCGGCCGCCACCCTCGCTGACGGAGCAGGCGAAGCCGCCCAGGCCACTGCATGGCGGGAGAGCGCCAACACCCTGCGCGAAGGGCTCCTCAACGAGCTCCAGGCCCCGGATCGCTCCATCGCCCAGACCCTCGAGGAGCTCGAGTTCGGGGCTGGCTACGTCGACGGAGCCACCATCGAGGCGGTGGGCATGGGCCTGGTGGACCCCGACGGTGCAGTGGGTCCTGCGACCCTCGCCGCCATGGTGACGGAGCTCCAGACCGCCGATGGTCCGGGCTTCTCCCGCAACGACGACAGCTGGGACGCCAACGACCTGTCCCCCTGGGGAGGCATCTACGACAGCGACGAGTGGGTGGTCATCGACCTGCGCGCGTCCGTGGCGGCCCGAGAGCTCGGGGACACGGCCCTCGCCGACGACCTGCTGAGCTGGATCACCGCCCAGAGCGCCGCGAACTACAACGCCATCGGCGAGACCTTCGACCCGGTCTCCGCCGACTACACCAACAACGCACCCATGGTGGGCTTCGGCCCTGGCGCCTACATCGCGGCCCTGAACCATCGCGAGGGCCTGCTCTCGATCGATGCCGCGTGCGGTACCTACCTGGCCGAGCCCGAGCCGGGGGACGACGACGACGCGGCCGATGACGACGACTCGAGCGATGACGACGACTCGGGCGATGACGACGACTCTGCATCCATCGGCGCTGACGACGATGACGACGCGATCACTCCTGGGGGGTGCAGCTGCGAGGCGGGGCCCGGCGGGTCCTCGGGGCCAGACCCCCTCCGTTCCTGTCTGCTTCTCCTCGCCACCTTCGTCGGGCTGCGCCGACGTCGTCAGCGCTGACCGAACCCTTCAGGGCGTCCTCACGCGGCTTCTGCCCGCCAACGCGCAGCCGCCCGCTCCAGATGCACCCTGAGCTCCGCGTCGAGCTCGATGGCGCTGAGCTCCTCCCGCACCTTGCCCTCCTCGCCTTCCACGAGGCACAGCTCTGCGAGCAAGTGCCCCAGACGCAGGAGCCAGTTGGCTTCGCTCAGGTCCCGACGGTTCTGGAGGAGGTGGGTGTACCACCCGGCCGAGTGATGAATCCGGTGGTGGTCGACGATGCCTCGGCGGACGAGTTCATCGCCCAACTCCACCGGGAGCGGCAGGTCGAGGTGTCCCGAAGGGTGGATGTGCCCAATCTGGCGGTCGCCCACAAAGAAGCCCGCCGCGTCCCGACGAATCATGTGCAACTCCACGTCTCCGTAGCCCTGCATCCGATCGAGGATCTCCTTCATCCGCTCGCGCATCGACTCCGCAGTCCCCTCGATGAGGAACTGCGCCCCGGCCTGGTCGAGCTTCTGGGACGCCTCGGTGCGGGTCACCGCGTCCGGATCCAGGAAGCGGTTCATCCACCGCATGCCGACGACCGCCCCCACGATGGAGCCCACGGACAGCCCCAGGAACACCCCCGGCAAGCCCAGGAACTGGCTCCCGACCCAGGCGACGGGCACCGCGATGACGATGGAGCGCAGGACCGACAGCATGGTGGAGCGCACCGCGTGGTCCATGGCGTTGAAGGCGGACGAGACCATCATCACTGCGCCGTACGCGGCATAGCCCACCGGCACGATGCGCAAGTACAAGGCGATGTCCTTGGCCACCTCGGGATCGTCGCTGAACGCACGTCCGATCCAGGGCGCCGCGGGAAGCAGCAGCAGGAAGGCTCCGAGCCCCCAAATCACGGAGAAACGCGTGGCGAGGCGGAAACCGGCGGCGACGCGTTTCTGGAGGTGAGCCCCGTAGTTCTGCCCCACAAACGGCGACAGCCCCGAGCTGAGCGCCATGGGGGCGATGAGGACCAGCGACTCCACCCGGGCGCCGATGCCGTAGGCAGCCACCGCCGCTGCGCCGTGCATGGCGACGATCGCGGTGAGCAGCGCAGTGGCGACGGGACCGAGGACGTTGGTGAGGGTCGCCGGGAGGCCGACGGACAAGATGTCCTTCCAGGAGGTGAGCAGCTCGTCGGCCGACGGGATGTGGAGGTCCAACACGTTCAGCTTCAGCGCGATGCGGGCCGCGTAGATGAACGTGAACACGCGTGAGAGCGCGGTGGCCATGGCCGCCCCCTCCAGCCCATAGCCCGGGATCGGGCCCCACCCGAAGATCAGGATCGGGTCGAAGATGGCGTTGAGGACCGCGGCGAAGATCATCACGTTGCGGGGGGTCTTCGCGTCGCCCCGAGCCCGGAGCACCCCGTTGAGCATCATCGGCACGATGAGCACGGCGGCGGAGCCGTACCAGATGGTCATGAACCGGGAGATGGTCGGAAGCAGCTCCTCCGGGGCGCCCAGAGCGCTGAAGAGCAGGTCCTGGGTGGAGATGCCGACCCCGGTCACGATGCCGACGAGCAGGAATCCGAGGATCAGCGAGTGGGCCGCGAGACGACGTCCTGTGAGGTCGTCCCCCGCCCCCACCACGCGGGCGACGGCCACCGAGGTGCCGATCATCAAGCCGATGGAGACGTTGATGACGATGCCCACCACCGGGAAGGCGAAGCTCATGGCGGCGAGCTCGTCGGTGCCGAGGCGGGAGGCCCAGTAGGTGTCGATGAGGTTGACGAGGATCATGAAGATCACGCCCACCCCCATGGGGACCGAGAGGTCCTTCAGGGTGGTGCCGATGTCGCCCTCGAGTAGGTTCTTCGTCTCTGCCAAACCCTCTCCGGATCGCTGTGGTGCGGCGTCTGGTCGGTAGGGTGTCGCCTGTGACGGCAAACGCAAAGCGAAGAGCGATGAGGACCCTCCTCGTGGTGGTGGGCCTCTCCCTGACCTCGTTCGGGCTCGCGGAGGGGGCGGAGCTCGACCTCGTCTACTCCGGCGGACTCCGAGGGTTCAGCCGCACGAGCGCCCGCTTCGAGCTCCAGGACCGGATGGGACCCGCCCTCGAGGCCGCCGGCGTCGACGTGGGCGAAGTGGAGGTCCTTCATGGGCTGCTCGCCCAGGACGACCTCGAGCTGTGGCCCGAGAGCGGCACCCTCGCGGCGGCGCTGGCCTTCGCCAAGAGCGCCGACCGCGCCTGCGACCACGGGGTCCTCGTCGACACGTGGCGCACCCCCACCGAGCGGTTCCTGCCTGGCCCGGCTGGCGACGATCTCTCCCCCCAACTGCCCGTGCCCGACGGGATCCGGCAGAGCCGTCGCCTGCATCGCTGTGAGGGCGGCGGTGTCGTGGTGAACGCCCTCGTCGAGCCCCACGCGCCCGCCCCCGACGCCCGCCCCCTCGACGCCTTCGACATCCGCACGGGGTTTCGCTGGCTCACGCCCGTCGGCACCTACCTTCAGCTCGGCCACCCTCGCCGCGAACCCGGGCGACGCCTGGGCGTCCTCCGCAAAGCTCTCACCGCGCCGGGGTCGCGCTTCGTGGACAGCGGTGACTTCCTCGAGGGAGGGCAGTGGGCTGAGGACACCCTGGTGGCCGACAGCCGGGTGATCGGCTTCGAAGTCCTGGAGAG
>JAGSHC010000130.1 GCA_023954745.1 Deltaproteobacteria bacterium
CTAGTCCCCATCGCCCCGCCCCCTCGGAGCCTCAATGTCCGTGCTCGCCTCGCTGTCTGCCCTCCCCGACGACGGGATGACCGTCTCGGCCCTCCGCACCTTGGACAGGGTCATCCCCGGAGAGTGGGAGAACATCACCGACTTCTCGGTGTTCGTGAAGGACTTCGCCGAGACGGAGAACCCCGAGGTCATTCGGCAGGTGACCTTCCGCGCCTCCGAGCTCGAGGGGAACCCCCGCTATGCGCGGGCCCTCAAGGTATTCACCATGCTCGACACCATGGACCAGGTCGCCGCTGGAGCCACCGTGGCCAGCGCCGTCGGCGGCTTGCTGGGCGGAATCAAGGGGCTCGGGTTTCTCAAGGAGGTGACACCGAAGCCCGAGACGACCCAGTGCGTCGATGCCGGGCTCAAGCTCATCGCCGAGGTCGTCGGCTTCGGCCTGCTCAACGGCATGCCCACCACCGAGAAGGGCGGGCTGACTCGCTTCGCCGGCGCTCTGGAGGACTACGGCCGCTACGACCTGATGCGCATCGCCGCGTGGGTGACCATTGACGGCGTCGTCCCACTCGGGGCGGACTTCCTGCAGAAGGTGCTCGACACCTGGACGGACCCGAAGGTCACCGGAGCCCTCACCAACAACTCGGTGTTCGGCTCGCTGGCAGACCAGATCCCCGGCGGAAGCACCGACGCCAAGCGTGGATTCATCACCGACGCCATCGGCACCACCGGCGACTGGGTTGCCCGGTTCATCGACGAGAAGGGCATCACGCAGGGCGGAATGATGGACCAGCTCAACAGCGTGCTCAGCATCGCGGGCGGGGCCGGCGACTACGCCGCGGCCGCGTTGGACGCCTCCACCGCCTACTACGCGCACACCGGCACTCAGACCGTCGCGCGGACTCTCGCGAGGCACGCGGTCGATGCACAGCGCCGGTCGGTCTGGCGCCGCTGGGCCCAAACCCAGACGGGCCAGTAGCGGGCGTCGAAGCCGTCTAGTCGGACTCGAGAGTGCTGCCGTCGGTCGTCAGCCGGATGGTTCCGGGCCCGGCGGGAGGACTGAACGGGTCGGCCGTCTTCGTCAGGTCGTTGGCGTGGGGGACCGGGGCATATTTGCCGGCTTCGTCGCTCATGGCGTTGAGAACGTCGGGTGAGCTCTTCTTGCCGTCCATGACGCCCACGCGCCCCAGCAGGCGGCTGTACTGCACGAGATCGCCGCCTCTGGGCGTGATCCGGCGCAGACCGCGCAGCTTGTGCCCCGCCTCGCGCGCGGTCTGGATGCGCAGCGAGGGGTCTCGCACCAGCAACTCGCGGCACAGCGGAGCCATCTCCGGGAATCGCGCCTCCACCTGACTGATCTCGAGGTCGAGGCTCCGGCTCCGCACCGTCTCGGCCATGTCGAGCAGGTCGGCGGTGGGGTCCACGAAGCGCTTCTCGGTGCAGAACTCGAAGAGCACCACCCCGAGGGCCCAGAGGTCAGAGACCGGCGCATCCTCCCGGCGGCCATCGAGGGCCTCGGGCGACATGTAGGCCGGGGTGCCGCGCTGCACGCCCGTATGGGTCGTGCTCAGGTCACTCAGGAGCTTGGCCATGCCGAAGTCGGCCACCTTCACAGTGCCGTCGGTGCTCAGCATGACGTTGGACGGCTTGAGGTCCCGGTGCACGATGCGCAGCTGGTTTCCGTCCGGCCGCATGCCGCTCCAGGCGTGGTCCAGGGCGTCGCAGATTCCGATGCCGAGCTCCACGAGCGCCGACCGCGGAATGCTCATGCCGTTCCGCACCAGCCCCTTGCCGAGCTGCGAGAGGTTGAGCCCCTCGACGTACTCCATGACCAGGAACGGGACGTCGTTGCGCATCTCCACCGAGTGGATGGCGACGACGTTGACGTGGCGGAGCAGGCTGGCGACCCGAGCCTCCCGCACCAGCGCCTTGAAGCCGTGGCGGGACATGGGGTCGAGCAGGAACTTGAGGGCGACGGGGCGCTCGAACCCGAGGCCGCTCTTCTCGCTCGCCAGCCAGACCTGCCCAAAGGCGCCCTGCCCAAGCCTCCGCTTCAGCGTGAAACGCTCGAGCTTCAGCCCAGCGAAGAGCTGAGTCGGGGAATGCCTGTTCTGGGCAGAAGACGTCACTGGCTACTTATAGGCTGCCATCGGATGAGACAGACGGGAGTTAGGTTTTGCTCAGGATTAGACGAAAGTCTGACTCTACACGCCCCATCCTCTCGGGCGACTACTCCTGGGCGAGGTCGGTCACCGCCTCTGCGACATGTCGCCGCAGCTGATCCATGAGCGACGCCCACTCCTCCTGCGACAGCGAGACGGTGCCCAACAGCTGCCCGATCTTCACGAACAGGTCCTGGATGACCGGAAGCGATCCCGCGAGCACCGCGCTGCGTGGCGAGCGCATCGTCATGTCGTCCGGGTCGATCTCCCGAAGATTCCCCGCCAACGCGTTCTGAGCCTGCAGCAACACCTCCCGCTGCACTTCAGCGACGTCCTCGTTGCTGCGGATGGCGTCCGGGGACGCCGCGAGGAACTCGAGCACGTTGAGATCCGCCAGACCGCGGGCCGTGCCCTGCACTCCCTTGCGGATGCCCTGAAGCTCCGACGCCAGCTCCCCGACGATGACGTCGAGCTTCATCGCCAGGTCGCCCTGACCGGCGACCGTGGGGGCCTTCGCTGCGGCGGCAGCTGACGCCGACGCCGCCGCTTCGGTCGCCGCGACGAGCGCCTCCTGCATCTCGCTGCTCTTCACCGCCGCCTTCGCCGTGTGCCCGATGGCGTTTGCGCCGCGCTGCACCTGCTCGGTGAGGGTGCCGAGGCGGACCCCAATCTCCTCGAGGCTCTCCTCCAGATCCCCGGTGGAGCCCGCGACCAGCGTCTCGCGAATGGCTTCGAGCTGCCGGTCCAGCCCGCTGAGGGCCCCGGTGACCCGCGCCACCGGGTCGTCTTCCCCGCCACCGGTCAGCATCGATCGGCGGAACTCCTTGCGGATGTCCTCCCACCGCGCCCGCTGCTCGTCCGTCAGCGTGCCGAGCATCTCCCACAGCTTGAGGAGGTTGGCCTCAGCCCCCGTGGTCAGAGTCTGGGCTTCACCGATGTAGTGGTCGCGCAGGAGTGCGTCGAGCTCCGCGTCGTTCATGGCCGGCACGATCTTCTCGGACAGCTTGTTCATGTTCCGGTAGCTGCCCTGAAGCTTGAACGGCGGCTCCGTGCGGAACGCGTCCTCTTGCGCGGCGCTGGAGATGTACTGCTGGTTCACCGCGAGGACCACCTCCTGCACGCGGGCGAGCTTGCGCAGCACGCCGGTCACCTCGTTGAGCTCGACGGTGGAGTACTCGTGGGACAGGTCCGAGGTCGGCACCTCCTCCCCCCGAGCGAGGTTGACGAGCTTGTACACGTCGCTCTGCTCGCGGGTGGCCAGCGGCTGGAGCACGGGGTTTGAGGTGAGGCTGTTCTCCACATAGGAGAGGGCGAAGGCCTCCTCTCGACCGTCGAGGATGTCGCCGAGGTTGTAGGTGTCCGCGCGGTTGGCGAGCATGTCGGGGATCTGGAAGCGGTCCCCGGACTCCGTGTAGGGATTCCCCGCCATCACCACCGCGAACTTCTTGCCCCGCAGGTCGTAGGTGCGGGTGCGCCCCTTCCACACGCCCTCGATGCGCCGGGTGCCATCGCACAGGCTGATGAACTTCTGGAGCAGCTCGGGGTGGGTGTGCTGGATGTCATCCAGGTAGAGCATCACGTTGTTCGCCATCTCGAAGGCGAGGTTGATCTTCTCCACCTCCTGCCGCGCCGTGGCGTTGGGGGCCTCGGCGGGGTCGAGGGACGTGACGTCGTGCCCGAGGGCAGGGCCGTTCACCTTCATGAAGACGAGGCCCAGCCGCGAGGCGATGTACTCCATCAGGGTGGTCTTGCCGTACCCGGGTGGGGACACGAGCAGGAGCAGCCCCATCTGGTCCGTGCGCCGCGAGTCGCCGGCGGAGCCCATCTGCTTGGCGAGGTTGTCGCCGACGATGGGCAGATACACGTCGTTGATGAGCTTGTTGCGCACGAAGGCCGACATCACACGGGGGGTGTACTCGTCGAGGCGCAGCCTCCGTCGTTCCCGCTCCAACACCGCGTGCCGGGTCGTCCGCCATGCCGCAAAGGCCGGCACCGTCTCGCCGATCCAGCCCGAGAGCCGTCCCAGGTACTCGTCGAGCCTCAGCTCCAGGACCCCGTCCCGAATGCGCCGATGCTGCGAGAGCAGACCCGTCGCCGTCACCGACGTCAGCGCCGCCGAGCCCTCGTGCTCGAGGATGCTCTCGGTGAGGAGCCGGGCCGCCGTCTCCAGCGCGAGCCCCTCCCCTTCTGCGCCGCTTCGCGTCTGCGCGTCCTCGGCCGTGCGACCAAACACCGCGGCCGTCCAGGCGCGCACCAGCGCGAGGCGCTCCTCGAAGAGCCCGTCCAGAGCCGCGAGGTCATCCTCGAGGATGCGCCGTCCGCCGTGGTCCTCCAGGTGCCGCACGAGCGCGTCGTGCAACGTCTGGGCTTCGGACGACACACAGAAGCGGGGATGCTCGGCTTGCAGCTCTTCGACGAGATAGCTGCCCGCCATCGCCGCCTCTGACGCCGCCAGCGTCAACGAGGGCGCAGCCTCCGCCAACATCGTCCCGAGGGCGCCGGCCAGCTCGTGGGCGAGATCCGCGAGGCCGCCCGTGGCGCCCAGGGTCTCTCGCAAGCGTCCAAAGCTGCGCGCGCGGCGGTGCCAGCGCTCCTTCGCGTCCGAGTCGCTGGACCAGGCCCAGAACAGCATCGCCGCAGCCCGCGGCCGGGGCGGGAAGCGCAACAGACCCGCGGTCCCCCGCAGATGAAGCAGCTCCCTCAGCAGGGTGGCCGCGTCCGCGTCGTGCACTCCGCGCTCGTATCCTTCGTCGTAGCGCTCGGCGGCGTACTCCCGCACGAGCGTCATCAGCTCCTGCTCCTCGAGCACGGCGTCTTCGAGGTCGGACACGGTGAGGCCGCTCTGACCCGCCTCTGCGGCGAAGAGGATGGACGCCGCCAGGAACTCCGCGCGACTGACGTCTGCTCCCTCGCTGGGCAGCGCCTGCTCCCAGAACGGCTGAGCCGCGGCCACCTTGGGATCCTCGATGACCTCGTAGAAGTCGGTGCCCGTCAGGTGCAACGCCATGGCGCCATCCCGCGGCACCATCGTGAGCTCGAGGGGGCGCGTGTTCACCGGGAACCGGTGCTTGCCGAACTTGATGAGGTTGGCGCCGTCCCCGTCGAAGAGCTCGAGGCGGTCACGCAGCCCGCGTAGGGCGTCCTGCCGCGCGGCCTGCAGGCGGGCCAGCAGCTCCTCGCCCTTCACGGCGTCGCCCAGAGAGGTCAGCTTGTCCCCGAGGTCCCGCAGCTTGAGCACCATGGAGTCGCTGGCGAACCAGGCGTTCAGCTCGTCCTGGTCCTTGAACGTGCGCGCCCTGCGGGCCACGCCGCTGAGGATGCGCTCCGCCGCCTTCACCAGGCTGCCGATCCGCTTCTGCCGCTCGTCCACCAGCACCTGCTTGCGCGCGCCGAGGGCGAGCTCGATCTCCTCTCGCTTGCTCGCGAGCTGAGGCAGGAACTCGTCGAACTCGCCAAACCTCGCCTCGAGCTCCTCGAGCTGGAGCATCAGGCGGGAGAGCTGGTCGTCGCAGGCCTCGGGAGAGTCCGCGAGCGCCACCGCCGACGACACGGACTGGCCCAGAAGGCTCCACTGCGCTGCGAAGTCCGCCCGCGCCTCGTGCCCCGCGATCTCCTTGCGCTTGTTGGTGAGCACCGCGCGCACCCGGTTCACCTGGCCGAACACCTCGCCGAGCCGCTCGAGGATGGCGGCGCGCGCGGTGGCGTCGTCGATCTCCAGACCGGAGACCACCTCGGTCATGAGCTCGAGGCCCGAAATGAGCTCCCCCTGCTTCTCGACGAGGGGCTTCATGTCCACGAGGCGCTCGACGGCTTCGATCTGGCCGTGCAGCTCCTCGATGCGCTTCGTGAGGGGAGTCAGGGCGTCGTCGCCGAGGAGAAACTCCACGGTGGCGCGAGAGATGCGCTCGAACTCGCCGGCGACCTCCTCTTCCATCCCGTCGATGGCGGCGCGGTCGATGTACCGCACGTCCCGCATCGTGATGAGGTGCCCGCGCTGGGTCCTCAGGCCCGTGAGGGCCGCCATGAACTGCTCCGCCTCCACCCAGGAGTCGGGGTGCAGGTCGTCCTTGAGGGTGCGCTGCTGCTCGCGCGCCTCGGTGAGGGCCGATTGCGCCTCGCGCTGGAGGATCTGCACCTTCTCGAACTCGTCGATGATGAGCTCGGCGACGTCGCGCACCTTCGCCAGGGGCGAGGCGAGGGCGATCTCGTCTTCGGAGAACCAGAAGTACGTGTCCAGCGCGCGCTGGCAGGCCGTCACCAGGGCCTCGTAGACCCCGCGACTCGGCTCCTGCTCCACCACCATGCGGCCCACGGTGAGGCAGTCCGACAGTCCGCGGACCAGCTCCTTGTTGCCGATGCGGGCCAACGCGCTGCCGTCGGTGGGGACCTGCGCGGCGTGCTCGGCGGAGACGAAGGGCGTGTCCCACACCTGCATGGGGTGGACGCGTGAGGGCTCGTCGGACGCGGCCCGGAACACCACCAGGCGGCCGTCGTCGAAGAGCGACCAGCCGTGGCAGCGAATGGGATTGCGCACCTCGCGCCGGATGAGGTTGTAGGGGAAGAGCACGTAGAGCCCGTCCCGGCGGCGGTTGAAGACGAACAGCACGTCCTCGCCGTTGGGCGACGCCACCTTGCGCAGGAAGCGCAGGTCCTCGTCGACGTCCGGGAAGACCTTGTACTCCCCCGTCTGGAGCACGTAGCCGCCGGGGAAGATGACGCCGTGGTCTTCGGGCAGCGCCACGCAGCTGTCGCCGACGCTGTCGATGCGCAGGACGTGCTGGGTGCGGCGGTTGAAGACGAGGTGGCGGTAGCGGTCCTCCATGTAGGGGCGGATGCGCAGCAGCACCAGCGAGCCACGAATCGTGTAGAGGATGTGGGCGTCGTCGAGCGACTGGTTGGGGTCGTCCACGTCCTCGCGGTACACGCCGAGGCCGTCTTCGGTGTTGTCCTCGACCTTGATGGTGAGGTCCCCGCCGACCGTCTCCACGAACACGACGTCCTCCACGCTCACGTGGGGATGGCGCCCCAGGATGTGGTCGTCGCGCGAGGTCTCAGTCCACTCGAAGTCGTGGGTCGGCGGAGGCACGAAGGCCCGCTCGCCGCGGTCGTCGATGTACTCGATGTGCTCCGACGCATCGAGGCCCCACTGGAAGACCTTGACCGAGTCCTCGGACTCGCCGGTCTGGAAGACGGCCAGCAGCTTGCGGCCGTCGCTCCGAAGCGCCACCAGGCGCGTGTCGGAGTAGTACTGGTAGAGCTGGGTGAAGGCGCGCTGGAACTCCGCCCCGTGCAGGAAGGCCGCCTCCTCCGGGGACGCCGGGGTGAACTCCAGGAGCCCGTCCTCGCGTACCGAGAAGTGCTGGACGGAGAACACGTCGTCGATGGTGGTCGTCTTGCGGAGCCCGACGAACACGTTGTACCCGAAGAGCAAGAGCCCGCCGACCTGCACGATGTCCACGGGAACGCAGTTGTTCTCCGTGCGCACGCGCTCGGTGCCGAGCACTCCAGCCTCAGTGCCTCCGAAGAGGGCCTGACGCTGCTCGTTGAGTGCCCGGGCGGCGTCCGCGAGCCCCCGCCCCTGGCCCGAGAGCCGCTGGCGGATGACTTCGTAGCTGCCTCCCGGTCCACCCTCAGCGGGAGAGCCCCCGGCGCTCTCTGTCCCGCCGGGGGTCTCCGTGGTGGCCGAAGCCTCAGGCATCGCTGTTCGTCTCGTTCGAGCCGGTCGCCTTGTCGATCACCTTGCCGGCAATGGCCTTGAGGCCGCCGGGGACGTCGAAGTCGCCGTCGAGCATGTCGCCGAACATGTTCTGGAGCACCTCGGACTCGCCGGCCACGGCGTCGATGCTCTGCCCGAGGCTCACCGCCTTGATGAACCGCTCGAAGAACTCTCCGTCGCCGCCCACGATCTTGATGTCCGCGGACTCCATCGCCGTGCCGAGCACTGCGGCCTGGGCCTCGGCGATCTCCTTGCGCACGTCAAGCGCCTGCTGCTGGAGCTGCTTCATCGTGTCCAGCTTCAGGCGGAACTCCTCGTGCTGCCAACCCTGACCCTCGAGGGCCTTCATGGCCTCGGCCTTCTCGTGGATGCCGGCTGCCTCGGCAGCGGCCTTTTCCTTGGCGACCAGGGCCTGGGACAGACCGAGCTTCTCTTCGCCTTCCGCCTGCGCCGACATCTTCTCGATGGTGACGCGGGCCTCGGCGAGGCCTTCCTTCTCCAGGGCGATGGCGTTGGCCTCCTTGACCCGCGCGATGGCGAGACCGGAAGCGGCTTCCTGCGCCTGGGTACCCTCGGCCAGGCGAATCTTCGCCTTCGCCTCGATGTCCGCAGCCTTGAGCTCGGCCTCGGCGAGCACGACGCGCTCCTTGGCCTGGAACTCCGCCGCCCTCTCCTGGGCCTCGGCAGCCTTGATGCTCATGATGAGCGACTCCTGGGCCGACGCCTCGGCGTCGATGACCTTCACGTCCGCGTGGCGCTTCGCCTCGGAGTTCACCCGCAGGTCCTTGATGCGCTCCTCCTCCTCGGCCACCGACTTGTCGACGGCGATGCGGGTGCGGACGACCTCGGCGATCTCCTTCTTCTCCTTCTCGATCGCCTTCTCCTTGTTGATCCGCCCGAGCTCGACCTCGCGCTCGCGGTTGATCTCTTCGAGCTGGCGGTCCTTCTCGACCTGCTCGCTCTTGATGGCGACCACGCGCTCGCGGTCCTTGTCGGCCACCTGCACCTGCCGGGTCTTGTTCAGCTCGGCGACCTCGATGGACTCGTCCGCCTTGATGCGGGCGGCCTCGGCGCGGTTGCGCTCCTCGGAGCGGACCTTCTCGGTCTCGGCGGCTTCGCGAGCGGCCACCGTGGCGACCTCGCGGTTCTTCTTGGCGAGGGCGTCGGCGTGGCGGCGCTCCTGCTCGAAGACCTTCTCGTCCGCGTCCACCTTGAGGCGGGTGAGCTCCATGCGCTCCGACTGGCGCCGCTCCTCCGTCTTGATGTTCTGGTCCGTGGTGATCTCCGTGATCTTGCGGATGCCCTGGGCGTCGAGGATGTTCGACGGGTCCAGGGAGCTCAGGGGCGTCTGCTCGAGGTAATCGATGGCCGCGTCGTCGAGCACGTACCCGTTCAGGTCGGTGCCGATGACTTCGATGATGCGGTCCTTGAACTCGTTCCGCATGGTGAAGAGCTGCTCGAACTCGAGCGACTTACCGACGGTCTTGAGCGCCTCGGAGAACTTCGCGACGAAGAGCTCCTCGAGCACGTCCTGACGGCTCGCACGGTCGCAGCCGAGGGCCTGGGCCACCTTGAGCACGTCGTCCTCGGTCTTGTTGACCCGGACGAAGAAGGTGACCTTGATGTCGGCGCGGATGTTGTCCTGGCAGATGAGCCCTTCAGCTCCGCGCCGGTCGAGCTCGACCGTCTTGACCGAGATGTCCATGACCTCAGCGCGGTAGATGATGGGGAGGACGATGCCGCCCGTGAAGGAGACGACCGGCTCACCCTGCACCTTGTTGATGATGAGGGCTCGACCCTGGTCGACCTTGCGGTAGAAGCGCGTCACCAGGACCAGGAAGCCCACCACGATCAGCGCGAGGACCAGGATGGCGCCGGCGACGGCGAGTGCGGATTGGGTCATTTTCTTCTGTACCCCTTGTTTCGTTGTGTGTGTCGGGCTTCTACGCGGAAGCCCGGGTTTCTATTGCCTTAGTTGCTCTGCTTTCGGCGCGCTGCGACGCGGGCCCTCACCCGGTCGATGGCCGCGAGGCGTGCTGCCTGCACGTCCCCCTCGGCTGCCTTGACGTCGAGCTTCTCGACGACAAACGCCTCCCCTTCCCGGTCCCACTGCACAAGCAGCGCCCGGTCCCCCTTGCTCAGCCCCTGCTCGGAGCGGTCGCGCACCTGCACGATGTTGTGATGGCCCGCCTCGGTGACCTCCGCCTGGCCGAAGGTCTTGGTGACCTTGCCGGTGGTGATGGTCACGACGACGCCGATGAACGAGCGGTTGCCCCGTCCTCGTTCCGTGTGGAACAGCCCTCCCAGGGGGCGCACCGCGACCGAGGCTCCAAGAGTGCCCGCCGTGAAGGCGCTCAGCGCGATGGCGGCGCCGCTCAGAAGCTCCGGCACCGGCAGCAAGGGCGCCACGTGCACCGTCATCAGGAAGCTGGCGAGCCAGGAGAACAGGACGATGAACGACAAGCTCACCGTCAGGGGGACCGTGGTGAGCTTGAGGGTCGAGAGCATCACTGCGAGCAGACCCGGGCCGTGCCCGTCTACGTCCGCATCGGCGTCGAGGCCGTCCAACGCTGCATCTCCGGCCCCCTCGAACGCGCCGTCGATGCCGTCCAGCGCCCCGTCGAGGGCATCCAGCCCGGGGAATCCGTTCCCGTCGAGGGCGTCCAAACCGTCCAGACCGTCTAGACCGTCTAGCGCTCCGTCCAGGGCGCCATCCGCCGCGCCGTCGAGGCCTCCCTCGAGCGCTCCATCGGCGCCGTCGAGGGCGTCGAGGGCGTCCAGGTCCACCGCGCCGATCACGACGAAGACCCAATAGATCAGGGACAACAGCAGGGGCACGGTGAAGATCACCGTCGGCAGGCTCAGAACCGTCGAGACAAAGTCGCCCATCCCACTCCCTCGGGCGCGTCGCTTGCGCGGCGCCGCCCGCTCCTCCGGGGACCGGAGTATCGCCCATCAGCACCGTGCTTGGTAGCTCGCAGGCCCTCGTTCTTACGGGCGGCCGACCAGTTCATTGCTACTGACCGAACGGTCGAGTTAGGCGTTTTTATCGATCTAGTTCTGGACGTTTTGGTCTCTTTGGGCAATAACTTCCCTCGGAGGCAGAACGAAATGCGTGTGTTGGTCACAGGAGCTACTGGATTCGTCGGACGGGCTTTGGCCCTTCGTCTTCTCCGTGGCGGCCACGAGATCGTCGCCTGGACCCGCAACGAAGAGCGTGCGCGGGACCTCTTGGGACCTTCGGTCCTCCTGGCGAGCGACGCCTCCCCGGGACGCCTCGAAGAGGAGGTTGCCCTCGCCGATGCGGTGGTGAACCTCGCCGGAGAGAACCTCTTCTCCGGTCGCTGGACCGAAGCCACAAAGCAACGACTGGTGAACTCCCGGGTCGACCTGACCCGGCGGATCTCCACGGCCCTGGCCGCGTCCCCCCCGCGAGACCGGGTGCTGATCAGCTCGAGCGCGGTGGGTTTCTACGGAGCCCGAGGCGACAGCGAGCTCGACGAGACGTCTGCCCGCGGGGATGGCTTCCTCGCCGACCTCTGCGTCGCCTGGGAGCAGGCGGCCACCGCGGCTCGCACCGACTCCACCCGTGTCGCAATCCTCCGCACCGGCCTGGTCCTCGGCTCCGAAGGTGGAGCCCTCGCGCGCATGCTTCCGTTGTTCAGGGCCGGCCTCGGCGGTCGCCTCGGGCACGGTCGTCAGTGGATGTCCTGGATTCACCTGCACGACCTCGTCGGTCTCATCATGCGGGCGCTCGATGACACCTCCTTCGAGGGGGTCTTCAACGCGACGGCTCCCGAGCCGGCGACCAACCGGGAGTTCACCCGCGCCCTCGCCGATGCTTTGGGCCGACCGGCGCTCCTTCCTGCGCCGGGCGTCGCGATGCGACTGGCTCTGGGCGAGGCGGCGGGGGTCCTCTTGACCGGGCAGCGCGTTCTGCCGCGACGGGGTGCGGCGGCGGGCGTGCGCTTCGCGTACCCGACCCTCTCCGACGCCTTTGCGCAGGTCCTCGATCAAGGCCGAACCCCCACCATTCGGCGCGCCGACCGCGGCACGAAGCCCCTCGCGAACCGCCCAGCCGCGCAGTTCGTGCTCGAGCAGGAGACCCGGATCCAGGCCCCCCTGGTCGAGGTGTTCCCGTTCTTCAGCCGCGCCGCGAACCTCGCGCTGCTGACCCCCACCTGGACGGACTTCCGCATCCTCGAGCACCCCCAGGGCGAGACCCTGCAGGGCTCGAACATCGTCTACCGCCTCACCCTGTTCGGGGTGCCGATTCGGTGGAAGACCCTCATCGCGCAGTGGGAGCCCGGAGAGCGCTTCGTCGACACCCAGCTCCGAGGGCCGTACCGCCTCTGGTGGCACGAGCATCACTTCGCCTCCACGCCCGACGGCGGTGTCCACATGGTGGACCGGGTGTCCTACACGGTCCCCCTCGGCCCTCTGGGGCGCGTGGCGAACTCCATCCTCGTCGCACCTCTGCTGAAGCGGATCTTCGCCTGGCGAGCCGAGGCAATCACTCTTCGCTTCAACCCCGACGCCCCCCGCCATGGTCGCTCGGACACCCAGAACCGGAGCGCCGCATGACCCGTCCAGTCATCGCAGTGAGCGGCTGCATCGCCGGCGAGTCCGTGCGCTTCGACGGCGGCTTCGGCAAGGACGCGTTCCTGCTGAACCAGGTGGCCCCCTTCGCAGACCTCGTCACGTTCTGTCCCGAGGTGGAGGCAGGCATGGGGACTCCACGCAACACCATCCGCCTCGTGCGTGCAAGCAGGTCCGAAGAGACTCGAGTCATCCAGAACAAGACCGGTGACGACTGGACCGAGCGTCTGCGCGCCACGTCGAGAGAGATCGCCGCACGCCTCGCGGCCGCCAACCTCTCCGGAGTCGTGGTCCGTCGAAACTCCCCCACGTGCGGCCTGGAGCGAGTGCGGATCTACGACTGGAACGCAGTGCCCAGCAAGGAAGGCGTGGGCGTCTTCGTCCAGGCCCTGCGGGAGCGCTTCCCACTGCTGGCCATCGAGGAAGACGGACGCCTTCGAGACGCTCGCATTCGCGAGGCGTTCTTCGAGCGGGTCTTCGCCCACGCCCGCCTGCGGGAGCTGCTCGACGCGGGCACCTGGCGCGCCAGAGACGTCGTCGCCTTTCACAGCCGCGAGAAGCTGCTCCTCCTCTCCCACAGCCCGAAGGTCTACCGGGAGATGGGCCGCCTCGTCGCCCGGGTGGGCTCCATGGAGCGCGCCCCATTCGCGGCGGCCTACGCCGAGCTCTTCTTGTCCGCCATGGCTGAGCCCGCGACCCCGGGCCGCCAGGTGAACACGCTCCAGCACGCGGCGGGGTTCCTCAAGCGGGACAGCCTCCCGGCTGAGAAGGCGCGCCTCGCCAACATCATCTCCGATTACGCCGCGGGCTTGTTGCCCCTTGCTGTGCCCGTGGCCGTACTGCGCGCCGGGATTGCTCGTACCCAGCCCTCTTGGCTGAGCGCCCAATCCTGGCTCGCCCCCCACCCCAAGCAACTGAGACTGAGGACATGGGTTCCATGACTGAAAACTCCTTGATGACCACCCGCTCTGTCGCCGACCTCCTCGGCGTTGGCGTGAGCTCCGTGAAGCGCTGGACCGACGAGGGAAAGCTCACCTGTGTGCGGACCGCTGGAGGACATCGTCGCTTCGAGACGGTGGAAGTAGACCGCTTCCGGCGCGAGCAGTTTGCCCAGGACCGCGAGCGCAAGCCCTACCCGGCGGCGATGCTCGACATTGATGGCTATCGGCTGCCGGCCCCACTGCACGAGCTGACCGCCGCCGAGATCGACGCGCTGCCCTTCGGCGTGATCCAGCTGGACGATGACGGCATGGTCATCTTCTACAACAAGGCCGAGAGCAAGCTGTCGGGGCGGAGCGTCGAGGACTCGGTGGGACGTTCGTTCTTCACCGAGGTGGCGCCCTGCACCAACAACAGTCTGCTGCGTGGACGGTTCGAGGACGGCATCGCCATGAAGAACCTCGACTGCACCATCGACTACACGTTCACCTATCGCATGCGTCCGACCCCCGTGCGCATGAGGCTGCGACGCGATGGTCCGTCCAAGACCAACTGGCTCATCGTGACTCCGCGAAAGGTCGGGGACCGAAAGAGCCCCGCAGGATCGCCCGGTCGGTTCGGACGGTCTTGACCCGCGCGGGGCGGACACCAACACTGCCTCTCGTGAACGACGACCTCATCACCACCCGCGCCGCGGCAGCCCTCTTGGGCGTCGGTACGACATCCATCAAACGGTGGGCTGACGACGGCACTCTTGTCTGTGTCCGCACTGCCGGGGGCCATCGGAGGTTCCGTCGGGGGGAGGTGCTTCGGCTCCTCAACTCCTCGGAGGAGGGACCGGGCTCCGAGAGCAAGGCCGACATCCACGAGCGCCTCCCCTCCATGACGACGGGGCAGCTCGACACCCTCGACTTCGGAGTCGTCCAATTGGGCGACGATGGCCTGGTCCTGCAGTACAACGCCTTCGAGGAAGAGTTCGCTCACCTCCGACGTCAAGATGTGGCCGGCCTGAACTTCTTCACTCACGTGGCCCCCTGCACGAACAACAAGCTCCTCTACGGCCGATTCCGAGAAGGAGTCGCACGCGGGCTCTTCGACTTCACCATGGACTACACCTTCACCTACAAGATGCAGCCCCGGGTGGTGTCGCTCCACGTGTTCCGCCACTCGGGGACGAACACCAACTGGCTGCTCGTGAGGCCGCGCTAGAGATGGACTCCTCCTCCAACAACGGGGACATGGAAGCTCAGCTCGTCGCCCTGTACGAGGAGAAGGAGCTCCTGGAGCAGGAGTTGGGGATCTCCAGCGCCGACCTCCTCATCGCGATGGTGCGCAGCATGGAAGAACAGCTGATCGCGCTCTACACGGAGAAGGAGACCTCGTGGAGGTCCGCGACTTCGCCCGCCAGCTCCTCTTCGGAGAGTCGCTAAGCGACAAGCTCGCGGCGCCGCCCGCTGGCACCCTCCGCGACGATGACCCCGGGCCTCCCATGGAGGCTCCGGACGCCCCAGGTCGCCCACCCCAGTTGGCGTTTCGTTCCGACCGCCCGCCGGTCCGCTTCCCGCACGCCTCCCGCCTTGGCGATCCGTCCGCGGCGGTCACCGCCCTGCACAGCTTCGCCAACCACGAGCTCCTCGCCCTCGAGTTGATGGCCCTCGCGCTGCTTCGCTTTCCCAGCGCTGACCCGCGCTTTCGTCGCGAGCTCATCGCGACCATGCGCGATGAGCAGCGGCATCTCGCGATGTACCTGGAGCGGATCGAGGAGCTCGGGGGGCGGTTCGGAGAGCACGCCACGAGCCCCTTCTTCTGGGACTGCCTCGCCCACACGGACACCGTCGACGCGTTCGTCGCGGGGATGAGCTTGACCCTCGAGCAGGCAAACCTCGACTTCGCCGTGGAGTACGCCGCCGCGTTCCGCGCGGTGGGCGACGAGCGCACGGCAGCCCTCCTGGAGCGGGTTCATCGCGAGGAGATCGCACACGTCGCGCGGGGGGTTCAGCACTTCAGCCGGGCACACCCCGACACCCCGCTCTGGGAGGCGTTCGTCCAGAGCTTGCCCGACCCTCTCACTCCGCGACGCGCCCGCGGGAACACTGTGGATCTCCCCTCTCGCAGCCGCGCGGGGCTCCCCGAGAGCTTCGTGCAGCACGTGCGCGTCTACGCCCACAGCAAGGGACGCCGGCCGATTCTGTACGTGTGGAACCCCGCGTGTGAGGACGAGATCGCCAAGGGGCCTCACCACGCGCGCGCCGCCGTGGTGGCCGATCTCGAGCACGACTTGGAGACGCTGCCGCTGCTCCTGGCCAGCGAGGACGATGTCGTGCAGGTCAGCGAAGCCCCTGCCCTCTCCTGGTTGGCGACCCTCGCCGACGCGGGACTGCCGCTCCCTCGCTTCGCCACTCCCGAGGAGGCCGCAACCCTGGAGGTGGAGCGCGTGGCGCCCTGGGGCGTCAGCCCCGCCTTCCCCCAGTGGAGCGAGACGCTGCGGCCGGTCTTCGACAAGCGCTGGTCGGCGGACTGGCTGGGACGACTCCACGACGACCTCCAGAAGCGCTCCGGCGGTCGGCTGCTCCCCGGCGACGCTCTGCCCACCCTCGTGCATGACGCGGACGACGCCTGGCGACGCGCAAAGGCGCTTCGCAGCCGAGGCTTCCCCCACGTGGTCTTCAAGCAGGGGCTCGGAGCCAGCGGACGAGGGCAGCTGCGACTCCTCCACGAGCCCGAGCCGACGACCTCCCAGTGGGGGTGGCTACGCCGTCACGGTCCCAGCGGTCTGCGGGTGGAGCCGTGGCTGGAGCGGGAGGCGGACCTGTCGTTCCATTTCGACCTCGACGACGCCGGCCTGCACCCGCGCGGGGTCGTCTCCTTCACGACCGACCGAGGAGGGCGCTTTCTTGCAGCGCGGGTCGGCTCCCCCACCGCAGGACTGCCTGGCCCGGTGCGTCGATTCCTCGCTGGCGACGGCAAGGACACCCGATGGCTCGACCGGGTTCTCGCGGGCTTGGCCGCCCTCGCGGAGCCGCTCTGGGACGCTGGCCATCGCGGCCCCGTCGGCATCGATGCGATGGTCGCGCTGGACCCCCGTGACGGACGCCGTGCGCTTCAACCCATGCTGGAGCTCAATCCGCGCTGGACGTTCGGACGCCTCGCGCTGCGGCTGAGAGGCCGAGGAGCGAGGAACGGGTGGCTCCGACTGGTCTCACCCGACGACGCACCGGGGCTGGTCGCCGCGGGAGCCGTCGCGCTCAACGACCCTCAGCGCGCCCGGCGGGTGGTCGCAGTCTGGGACCGCGGGTAAGCGGACAGCCGGGGGCCGCTCAGTCCGGGAAGGCCTGGCAGAAGCCCGATGCCGCTGAAGCCACCTCCGCAGGCGTCGTTCGCCGCGACGTCTCATGGCGCCGGTCCTCGCTCACCCGGAGCTGTGCCGGATGACTCGATGTCGAACAGACGCAGGATCTGATTGCGCCAGCTTGCAGGCGCGGCGATGACGATACGATCCGTCTGCGCCACGGCGCGGCCATCGGGCAGAGACCCCACCACCACCCTCTCCTCTTCGCCGGTCTCACTGATCCACTCCACGGTGAGCCCTCCAGCCGCGAGGGCCTCTTCGGCCATCGGAGACAACGGCCGGGGCAGCACTTCCCCCCCTGGGACCGCAGTCAGGGACCAGCCCACCGCCTCCGCCATGTCGCGGTCGGCGACGTCCAAGGACCTGCCGCTGCCGACGCGGTCCATCCACCATTTGGCGGGGCCAGCGCCAGGTTCGCGCACGAGAGTGCGGCGGTGGGTTCCGTCGTCTACGTGGAGGACAGCGGGGTCACCGACACAGAGAAGAGGCTCGGTGGGGTCGAGCCAATACTCCACGCGCGCGAGTTCGAGGGGGTCCTGTTCGAGGAGCAGCTCGCTCCAGAAGGCCGTCCGCTGCCCTTTGACCCGGACCGCTCGACGCCCGCGCACGAGGCGGTCTCCAAGAGCGACATGCAGAAGCCGGATGTCTCGGTCCCGATCGAATCCGACAGCCACCCTGTGGGGCCCAAGGCGCATGGCCTCGTCCCCCCGGACCGTCTCCACCTCCGCAGCGGCCTCCACGAGCCTCAGCCCCTGGACCGCGTCGAAGAGCGCCCCCACTCTCCCCGCCGTGACGCGTCCCGCGGCACCCCGGTAGATCTCCCACCCCGCGTCGGAGCCCTCGCGACGCAGCCCCAAGGTGTGATCCCCCTGGGTGATCTCGATGAGTTGCACGCTCGCAGGCTCGAGGCGGAGGGTGTAGGGCGGATCTGCCGGGACTGCGCCCCGCCACTGATCCAGCACCAGAAACGTCAGGATCGCTACAAGGACGACCACCGCAGCACGCACGAAGCGCCTCACGCGATGGCTCCAGTCGACCCGCGCTTCGGGAGCGCTATTGACCGAGCAGGCCGCGCAGGGCCGTCGCGAGCTCAGCGGGCGTCGCGTATCGGTCCTCGGGGGCGAAGGACAGCGCCTTCATGCAGATGTCGGAGAGCTGATGGGGGACCGTCACCTCCTTCTGACGAAGGTGGGGAGCAACGAGGTTGCCGCGGAGGGCATCCCGCAGGGCGCGGCGGGGGTCGCCACGCCGGACCGCCGGTCTCCAGGCGACGAACTCGTAGAGCAAGCAGCCCAGTCCGTAGACGTCGGTCCGCGCGTCGAGGTCGCCGACCCGCCCCGTGATCTGCTCCGGGGCCATGTACCCGGGAGTGCCGCCGGGGCGTCCGCCCATGCCGGGCCCCGTCTCGATGCTGCGTACGACGGAGACCCCCCAGTCGAGTAAGAGGCACTTGGCGTCCCCGCACCGGCCACGGGCAAGAAAGATGTTCCCGGGCTCGAGGTCGC
>JAGSHC010000315.1 GCA_023954745.1 Deltaproteobacteria bacterium
ATGACGATGGAGTTGGACGCACAGCCGGGCAGCAGCAGCAGGAGGAGCGGGAGCAGGTTCGGACGCATGGGGCGTACCTCGAAGGGGGTCAGGCCGGGCGGGCTTGGGAGCGGTTGTGAACTCCCGGTCTCGGGACGATGTCGCCCGTGTGACGGATCCTACCTCTATCGGTGAGCGACTGGACGACCCGGGATCCCGATGTCCAGTCCGTAGATGGTCCCGCCATCGCGGCTGATCACCCAGAGCTTGTCGGAGTCCCACCCACCGGTGCCGGGCCCGAAGTCCATGTTCGGAATCCAGAAGTCCGGCAGCGTCGCCACGACCTCGGGCGGGCCACCTTCTTCCGTCCAGCGAATCACCTGCCCCTGGCCGAAGTCCGTGACGTACACGTTGTTGCAGGCGTCCACGGCGATGCCGTCCAGGGCGCCCGCGCCGCCCCCCCACCAGGCGGAGTTGTCGCAGTAGTAGGGGCCGGGAGCGAAGCCTTCGCAGGTCCCCGTCTCTGTGAGCAGCGAGCATTCGTCGCCCGCCGAGAGGCCGTCACACGCCGCCTGGAACGGGTCCGGCGCCTGGCACCAGAGCACCGTCTCGATGCCCTCGCACGTGCCCGTCTGGTCGATGAGCACGCAGGGGTCTCCCATGCTCGCTCCATCGCAAGCGGTCGACCACGGATCTGCGCCCCAGGGCGGCTCGGTGCCCCCGCTGGTGCTCCCGTGAAGCTGTGGCGGCCCGGCCGCCCCTTCGGGCGAGAGGGCGATCGAGCGCACGGCGCCGCCGCCGAAGCTGTTGACGTAGAGCGTGTTGTAGTCAGGGCTGAAGGTGACGCCGTTGGGAGCGGGCAAGCCCTTCGCGAGGATCACGAACTCCCCGGTGTCGGCGTCCACGCGCCGCACTTGACCGGTGTCCTGCTCGGCCACGGCGACCCACCCGTCTCGATGCACCTCGATCCCGTTGGGATACCCGAGGCCGCTGAGCAGGGTCGTCGTGCCCCCGTTGGCCGCCACCCGCACGAGGGCGCCCGCGCCAACGTCCGCAATGACCACATCGCCGTTGGGCAGCATCGAGATGCCCGCCGTGGAGCCGGTGGTGACGCCCGGGGCGACGAGGGTCGCCTCCTCACTGCCCCGCTCGGACCGCACCAGATTGCCGTCGAAGTCGACGCTCAGGACCCCGCCGTCCGCCGAGAACACGAAGTCCTCGGCCGAGAGGATTCCGGTGACGGTCTCGAACTCCACCGGAGCGGGGTTGATGGCGTCGCAGTCGATGCCGGGCGTGGAGTCGTCGTCGTCACCCGTGGCGTCGTCGTCGTCGTCGTCGACCGCCGAGTCGTCGTCGTCGGTCGTGGTGTCGTCGTCGTCCCCGGTCAAGGAGCCGGACCCGGTGCAGCCCCCCAGCGCAAGGAGGAGCGCAAACCAGAGGCCGGCGACCAGACGAGGGTTCGGGAGGTGAGTCATCGGAATCTCCACCAGTTCAAATGCAGGTGTTGGTTGGCAGATCGCAGGTCAAGCCGTCCGGGCAGTCGTCAGGCCCGGAGCAGGGCGTGTGTCCCGCGACCCGCACCGAGGGCAGCCGGACCGTGCCGACCCGCAGCTCCACGCAGCCATCGAGGTAGTCGGCGCGATCGGTGGTTCGCCGGGAGAGCTGGGCGTTGGGGTAGCCAGACACGCCCGCCGAGAACAGCCCATCGACGAGGGTCGAGGGCACGACCACGGAGCCGGTGTCCTCGAAGGTGCACGCCACCCGCACCGGGGAGACGCCATGTTGATCGATGGTCAGCTCCAGGTGCAGGACGGCGTCCGTCTGGGTGGTGGGCTCGTCCCAGGTGATGAGGAGGTCCTCGCCCTCCTCGACCAGGAGGGGGGCTTCGGGAGCCACGAGCGGGTCGGACCCCACACCTTCGAGCTGGATCCCGGCGCTCAGCGAGTCGAAGCGCACCTCGGCGCCCGGAGAAAACGGCGGGTTCTCCAGCCCCAGACCGAAGTAGCGATTTCCAGGCTGCACCGGTTCGAGGGTCAGCGGCTCCAGGGCCCCATCGAGGGTGACGGTGCCCAGGTCCTGGTTCTCGGGGAAGGCAATGCAGCTTCCGTCGTGGTCACAGGTCTCGCCGGGGCTGCACGCCGGGTCGCAGAACGGGTTGTTGCGCCGAAGCAGGCGGCACGCGCCCTCCGCGACCAGCTCCTCGAGGATCGTCACGGGCACGACGCCATCAGCCACCGTGCCCTCAGCGACGCCAAAGAGTTCCTGGCCCTCGAGGGCGAACACCCCATACAGGTCGGCCCGGTCGCAGCCCCCATCGAGGGTGATGGCGCGGTCGAGGTCGGGGGTCGCGTCGTCATCGTCGGAGACGGAGTCGTCATCGTTGGAGACGTCGTCGTCGTCCCCTCCAGGACAACCAGACAGCATCCCAAGAGCAGCGACAAGAGCGAGGAGCCCAGTGTGACGTGTGTGCATCAAGCTTTCAGCGCTCCGGTGACAGCGATGGTTTGGGGCACAGGATGACCCCACCTGCCCCCGGGTTGGGTCGTGTCAGTCGCAGTACCCGATGTTGTCGAAGGCGACGTACTCGCCACCGGGCACGGGGTCGTAGATCACGATCTCCTCGAAGGCCACGTTCTCGTAGGAGTACAAGCCCCTGCTGTTCCACGTGAAGTCGGGGTTCGTGGTGCCGAAGATGCTGGCGATGCCGCCCAGATTGATGCCGTCCCAGAAGATGTCGGCGTTGTACTGGTCACCGTAGTTGGGCTCGACGCCGACGATGCTCCACATGACCAGGGTCTGCGGAGAGTCGAACCGGAGCGACACCCCGTCCACGGGCGAGTCGGGCCGGGCGAAGATGTTGCCCTCGAAGGGGCCCGGCGACGTGGCGGAGTCCGCGAAGCTGTAGTTGCCCGAGCCGTTGGTGTTCCCGCGGATCTGCATTCCGATGAGGGAGGTGGGCCCGATGGGGTCGCCTGCCAGGCCGTCTTCGAAGGTCTCCCACACCGCGACCCGGTCGTGGCGCTCACACTCCTCTTCGAGGAAGATCTGGAGCATCTCGGGGAAGTCGTTTTCGGGAGAGAGCAGCGGCTTGTTGTCCCCCTGCCCGTCGCAGTCGTTGTCGACCCCGTCCGTCAGGTACTCGTAGTTGCCGGGCCAGGCGAGGGGCTCGAAGTCGTCGCAGTCCCCCATGCAGGGCGCGAAGCCGTCGAAGTCGTCGTCGGAGTTCTCGCCGTTGCCGGCCTCGTCGTCCCACCACAAAGCGTTGTCGCAGTTGTTGTCGATGCCGTCGCAGATCTCCTCGGCGTCGCGGTGACGCTCGGGGTCCTGATCGTCGCAGTCGGTACACCCGGGATCCCCGTCACCGTCCTCGTCGATGAGCTCCTCTGGCGGGATGACGCCGTCGCAGTCGTTGTCGAAGCCGTCGCAGATCTCCGGGGCCTGCATCTGGACCTCGGGCAACGTGTCGTCGCAGTCCATGCAGAGCGGCACACCGTCGTTGTCCTCGTCGATGACCTCCTCGTCCGACAACCGGCCCGTGCAGTTCGTGTCGAGGCCGTCGCAGACCTCCGCCCGATTCGGGTACCGCGTCTCGTCGGAGTCGTCGCAGTCGTCGGGCGCGCAGTAGCCATCGCCGTCGTTGTCGCACAGGGGGTTGTTGCAGCCGGACAGGACGGGCGATGCGACGAGTGTGAGGAGGGCGACGGGCAGGAAGAGGCGCGAGAGCATGGATCGATCGTACCCTCCCCGGAGCGCCGGGAGCGAAGAACGCTCATCGCTGGCCGCTGGAGACGCCGTGCCCCGACCCCGTGAAGCGGCCAGGCCCTTGCTGGCGGCCCTCGCCATCGCGGCGGTGTCGGCCGTGCGGGTGGTGGTGTTCGGTCTGCTCGATCGGAGGCCGCTCTACGGAGGCTGGGAAGCCCCGGATCTCCAGCGCTCGATGTTCTACCACTACGGTCTTCGAGGACACCTCGACTGGACGTTCGCCGAACAGGTGGCGCGAGACGCGTTCAAGCCACCGCTCTGGTACGGCGGCGTCCCGCTGCTGTACTCCTGGGACGACTCCCTTCACCGGCTGGACTACCTCCTCCCCAACGCGCTCTGTGCCGGAGCGCTGGTGCTTGGGGGGTTCGCGTTGGGACGACGCCTCGGCGGCCCCATCGCTGGCCTCGTGTCGGCGGCGCTGTGCGCGGTCCTCCCGGGGATCGCCTGGCGGGTAGCGATGATCGGAGTCGAGCCCGCCCACGCCGCCCTGCTCGTGGGCTCGTTGCTTCTGCTGGTGGGGCTGGTCCAGAGCGCGCGCGACGGGGCGGCGGCGGACTGCGTGGTGCGTGGCGTGGGGCTGGGCGTGTGCATCGGGGCGGCCACGCTCATGAAGTGGAACTTCGTGGCCTACGTGACGCCTCCGCTCGTGCTCTCGGTGCTGGTGGTGGGGCGAGAGGGCCTCGGTCGGCTGGGGTTGGGCCTGTTGGCCGCCGGGGGCTTCGCCGCCGCGATCTTCGGGCCGTGGGCGCTCGGCTTCGCCGATCTCGGGGAGATCTTCGCCCAAGGAGCCGATGGCGAAGCAAGCCAGGCCGGCGCGGGGTACTACCTCTCCGAGTTGGCGGGTCGGAGCCTGGGCCTCGGGGGCTGGGCAGCGCTGGTGGCGGCGGCCTTCGGCCTCTGGAGAGGCATCTCCCCGACGCTCGGCTCAGCCGCGCCGCGGCCCCGGGTGGAGGCCGGCATTCTGGGGGCCGCCGTGCTGGCGCTGTGGCTGACCCACCTGGCGATTCCCCACAAGGAGACCCGCTACCTGCTCCCTGCACTGCCGCTGTTGTGCGCGCTGCTCGGCGGCGCGGCGGCTCGTTTGGCGCCGCTCCGAGGCGGGGGTCTCGCGCTCACCCTGATCCTGCTGGTGGGCCTGGGGGGCAGCTGGATCCACCCCCTCCTGGACGAGCCGGCGACGAACCACAACTGGACCGATGTGCTGCCAGCCCCCATCGACGAGGACTACGGCGTCGACGGCATCCTCGCCCACCCGACCCTGGGTGAGCGGGAGCGCACCGTCGTGACGTTCTCGCTCCGGGAAGAGGCAATCTTCCCCGTGTTGACGTTCTTGCAGTGGGAGCTGTACGGCCGCAACGCCAACCCGGTGCTGTCCCGGTCCAGCTGGCCCGACGTGACCCTGAAGGCGTGCGCCTTCGACCTGGAGCGCTCCACCCACTTCCTGAGCAACCGCACGCTGAACGATCAAGAGGAGGCCGCGCTGCGGTCCATGGGATTCGAGAGGGTCGTGACGGTGGCGCCGCGGGTGCAGGACGTGGGCGTGCTGCAGCTCTGGGCGCTCGAGGAGCGGTCGGAGCCGCGCTACCGGTGAGCGCGGCTCCGACGAGACCCGTCTAAAATCAGGGGTTGGTGACGTCGCCGCCGGCGGGCGGCACGCCGTACTCGACCCACGCGACCAGGTCGAAGAAGGCGCCGAGGATCTCGTTTGCGCTGAATGCGCAGTGACCGAAGCGGTCGACGGTCTCGAGCGCGAACAGGCTGGACTTGCCCTGCGAGTCCACGAGGTCCGTGAAGTCCACCGCGTTCGCGAAGGGAACCACAGGATCGTGCAGCGTGGTCAGCAGCACCGTCGGGACGTGCAGGTCTCCGTCCGGCGTGTACCACTGATTCGAGAAGTTGACGGCGCGGTTCGCTGACGTAATGCGACCGATGCTCGCGTTGAGCGCAGCGTCGTCGAAGCTGCCCGCGTACACGGTGGTGTTCGTGTCGAACGACCAACCGTTGGCACGGTCGTTGGCCTCCTCGCCGTACGTGGCGAGGAACGCGATCGCGCTGACGATCGACTCGGCAAACTCACCGAGGTTCGTCCCAGCGACGTCGCCGCCCATCACGTTGAGGATCTGCAGAGCCCCGAGGGGATCGAGGAGCAGCGCGTACTGGACCCCGAGCAACATCGAGCCCACATCGAAGGTGCCGTACACCGGTGGGTTCGCCGGGTCGAAGCCCAGGACGCCGGGGTAGAAGTAGTCGAAGAGCAACGAGATCTCGGCGAAGTACCCCTCGGAGTACGCCAGCCCGTTCAGCGGAGCACAGAAATAGAGCGCGCCGTCGTACTGGGAGCCGAAGCGCTCGGCCTGCTGACTCGCGACGATGCTGCCCAGACTCGCGCCCAGCATGTAGACCCGGTTGGCAGCGCCGACCTCTGCCTGGAACACGGCCTGGAGGTCGTGCACGTCGGAGAAGGCGTCCTTGACCGCCCAGCCCGTCGAGCTGTAGCTGCTCGTGATCGTCGCGTAGCCAAAGCTCCCGAGAACTTCGAAGGGGAAGCCGTCGGGGTTGACCACGAGCGCCTTGCCCGGCTCTTCGATGCCGTGCGCGTAGACGACGAGATCGCCGTTCCAGCCCGTGTCGGGGACGTTGATCTGCCACAGCGCGCCTTGGCCGTTGACGCCGTTGATGACCGCGGCCTCGGCGGGCAGCGCAGTGAGCGAGAGAGCCCCAGCAATGGCCAGGGTGACGATGGATCGATTCATGGGTTCCTCCTCCACGTGCGGGGCCACCCAGCCCCCCACGAGCTGTCGACAGGTGCACGCAGGGCGTGGGATCAGCGCAAGTCGACCCGACCCTCTCACGCGCGTGAGCGGGCGCGC
>JAGSHC010000077.1 GCA_023954745.1 Deltaproteobacteria bacterium
GAGCACGTCATCGTCGCTGCCGCCGATGCGGTACGACTCCTGGCGGAAGGGGTAGGCCAGGGTGTCGCAGAACTCCCAGAGCAGATCTTCGGCCTGGGGGTTGTCGCCCTGCCACACGCCGGCGTCGCGGGCGCCTCGGAGCGTGCCCTCGCGGTCACCGTCGAAGGCCGCCAGGGCCGTGCGGGCGTAGGAGGCGATCCAGTGCTCGTCGAAGCGCTTGACGCACCCGAAGTCGAGCATCCCGACCCGCCCATCCGGCGCGAAGAGGTAGTTGCCCGGGTGGGGGTCGGCGTGGAGCTGTCGGAACTGGAACGCCTGCACGTGGTGCAGCTCGGCGAGGGTCAGCCCGGCACGGCGTCGCGCCTCGGGGCTCGCAGTGCGCGCGAACTCGTCGATGGGGACGCCGAACAGGCGGTCCATGGTCAGCACCCGCTCCGACGACAGCGTGGGATGCACCCCGGGGACCTGGACCCGGCCGTCGTTGGCGAACAGGCGCCCGAACTCCACGAGGTTGGCGGCCTCCTGGAAGTAGTCGAGCTCCTCGGTGAGCCGCTCGCGAATCTCCTCGAAGATGGCGTCGATCTCGGCCTTGCTGCGGCGCAAGACCCGGCTGCCCACGAGGATTGTCTTGAGGGCAGCGAGGTCCGAGTCCACGGATCGGTCGATGCCGGGGTGCAGGACCTTGATGACCACCTCGCGGCCGTCGTGCAGGCGGGCGGCGTGAGCCTGGCCCAGCGATGCGGTGCCCAGGGGCTCCGGGTCGAGCCAGGCGAAGTGGGTGTCGATGCCCGCGTCCAGCTCGCGCTCGATGGAGGCGGTGATCTGGTCGAACGGCACGGGCTCGACGTCGTCGTGCAGCTTGCCGAGCACCGCCTGCACCTCGGGGGGCAGGTCCAGGGTGTCGGCCGCCAGGGCCAGCGACTGCCCGAGCTTCATGGCCGCGCCCTTGAGCCGGCCTACGGTGGCGACGATGCGCTCGGCGTTGTCCAGGTGCAGACGCTCCATGGCGCGCTTGCGCGTGTCGCTGTTCTGGACGACGGACTTGAGCTTGTTGCCCACGTAGGACGAGCCCACACGGCTCGCGAGGCCGCCGAGACGGGCCATGCGGGAGAGCTTGCTCTTTGGAGGTGCCGCCATGAGGGGCTACAGGTGTATGCCCCAGGTCGATCGATCGCAAGGACAACCGCCCACCTCTGCACTCTCTGCTCTAGACTCCGGCACCTTTTGCAAGCCCAGGGATCCCATGAACGACATGCCATCGACTGACCCCGCGTCGGTTCGCGCGCTGATGGACTGGTTCGGCGTCGACGAGGCCCTCCTCTCACGCGTCCTGTCCGAGGCGCTCTCGCACGGCGGGGACTACGCCGACCTCTACTTCGAGCACAGCACCGACTCCTCCATCGCCATGGAGGACGGAATCATCAGTCGCGCCTCCACCTCGGTGGATCGGGGGGTGGGAATCCGGGTGCTCGTCGGCGACCAGACGGGGTACGCGTACAGCGAGGACCTCTCGCTGCCCGCCATGCTCGGCGCCGCCCGCACCGCCTCGAGCATCGCGCGGGGCAGCACCGAGGTGAACCCCCAGGACCTCACGCCCAAGGGCCACCAGCAGCTCTACGCAATCGACAAGCACTGGGGCGACGTGGGCGTGGCGGTGAAGATCCCGCTCCTCCAGAAGACCGAGCGTCTGGCGCGCGCCCAGGACCCGGCCGTCGAGAAGGTGGTCATCGCCTGGGGCGACGCCGAGGACAAGATGCTCATCGCCACCAGCGAGGGTGTGTTGACCGGCGACGTGCGGCCCATGTCGCGGCTCTGGTGCTCCGTCACCGCCGAGAAGGACGGGGAGACCCAGTCCAACGGCTGGAACATCGCGGGCCGTCACGGCATCGACTGGTACGACGACGAGCGGCTCACGAACCTCGCCGAGGAGGCGGTGGCTCGCACGATGATCCTCTTCGAGGCCAAGCGCCCGCCCGCCGGCGAGCTGCCGGTCGTCCTCGCGGCCGGGGCCAGCGGCATCCTGCTGCACGAGGCCATCGGCCACGGGATGGAGGCGGACTTCAACCGGAAGGGCACCTCCATCTACGCCACGATGATTGGCCAGAAGGTCGCTGAGGACTTCGTCACCGTCGTCGACAGCGCCCTGCACCCCTACGAGCGCGGGGCCCTCAACGTCGACGACGAGGGCAACCCCACCGAGCGCACCGCTCTGGTGGAGAACGGGGTCATGCGCAGCTACCTGCATGACCGCATCAGCGCGCAGCACTACGGAGTGAAGCCCACCGGCTCGGGACGGCGTGAGTCGTTCCGTCACGTGCCCATGCCCCGCATGCGCTGTACCTACATGGAGAACGGGCCGCACACCCGGGACGAGATCATCGAGTCCGTGGACTTCGGCATCGTCGCCGAGTCGTTCACCAACGGGCAGGTGCAGATCGGCGCTGGGGACTTCACCTTCTACATCAAGAATGGTTGGCTCATCGAGGGCGGCAAGCTCACGGCCCCCATCAAGGACGTGAACATCATCGGCAACGGCCCCGAGGCGCTCAAGCGCATCACCATGGTGGCCGACGACATGAAGCTGGATACCGGCGGCTGGACGTGCGGCAAGGACGGGCAGAGTGTGCCCGTGAGCCAGGGCATGCCCACTTGCCTCGTGAGCAAGCTCACGGTGGGAGGCACCAATGCGTGACGAGCTTCTTCAGCGCGCCCAGGACGCAGTGGCCATGGGCCTCGCGGCCGGGGCAGACGACGTGGTCGCATCCGCCGGCTGGGGGCGGTCCCTCGAGTTCCAGTGGCGCGACGACAAGGTAGAGAAGGTCCAGGAGAACACCAGCAAGGCCTTGCGGGTGGCGCTCTACGTGGACGGGCGCTTCAGCTCCCACGGCACCAACGACCTCGATCCCGAGCGGCTCAAGCACTTCGTCGGTGAGGCGGTCGCCCTCACGCGGGCCATCGAGCCGGACCCCTTCCGCAAGATCACGCCGGCGGAGCTCTACGCAAACCGCCCCGAGACCGAGCTGGATCTCGTGGACCCGAACCTCACGGTGGACGCGACGGACGCCATGACTCGGGAGCAGCGCCTGGACTGGATCCAGCGGCTGCACGACGCGGCTCACGCCGACGAGTCGGTGATCTCCGCCACCTCGGGGATGATGGACTCGCACTCGCTCTCCGCGCGGGTGACGTCCAACGGATTCGAGGGGACCATGGAGCGCACCTCCCTCTGGTTCGGCGCCGAGTGCACCATCCAGGACGGCGAGAAGCGTCCCGAGGCGTGGCGCTGGATCGGTGGCCTGCACCGTGACGGACTCCAGGGACCCGAGGAGGTGGGCGCCGAGTGCCTGCGCCGGGCCCTGTCTCGACGCGGCCAGCGCAAGGCCGAGTCCCGCAAGGCCACGATGATCGTCGACCCGGAGTCCGGGGCCGGTCTCATTGGACGGATCTTCGGCGCCCTCAGCGCCGGCGCCATCCAGCAGAAGCGCAGCTTCCTGGCGGACAAGAAGGGGCAGCAGATCGCCAGCAAGGTGCTCACGCTCACGGACGACCCGCTCATCCCCCGGGGGATGGGCTCGCGCCTGTACGACGGCGAGGGCATCTCGAGCAAGCGGCGCACCATTCTCAACGAGGGCGTGCTCGAGAGCTTCTTCGTGGACACCTACTACGGGCGCAAGCTCGGCTGGGAGCCCACCTCCGGCTCGGCGTCGAACATCCTCTTCGAGCATGGCGACAAGGACCGTGACGGACTCATCGCGGATGTGGGCGAAGGCATCCTGGTGACGAACTGGCTCGGCGGAAACGCCAACAGCACCACCGGCGACTTCAGCTTCGGGATGCGCGGCCACCTCATCGAGAACGGCCAGATCGGCGATCCCGTGAGCGAGATGAACGTGACGGGGAACTACCTCGATCTGCTCCAGCGCCTGGTGACGGTCGGCAATGACCCCGTCCCGTGGTCGGCCTTCCGCTGCCCCACCCTGGTGTTCGACGGCATCGAGTTCTCGGGGCTCTAGGCCTGGGCCAGCCTGACCCGTGAGTGGGTGAGGAGATTCCCATGAGCGTGCTCACGGAGCGACGAGGGTCCGTCTTCGTCGTCACCATCGACCGGCCCGCGGTGCGGAACGCTGTGGACCGGCCCACCGCGGACGCGCTGGCGGCTGCATTTCGAGCCTTCGATGCGGACGACGACCTGCGGGTTGCCGTGCTCACTGGCGCTCACGGCACGTTCTGCGCCGGCGCAGACCTCAAGGCGATGCACGACGAGGAGCGGCGGAACCGCCTCGACCCGGACATGCACATCGACGGCCCCATGGGCCCCTCCCGCATGGTGCTCGGCAAGCCGGTCATCGCGGCGATCGAAGGGCACGCGGTGGCGGGAGGGCTCGAGTTGGCCTGCTGGTGCGACCTGCGGGTAGTGGCCAGCGATGCAGTCCTGGGTGTGTTCTGTCGGCGCTGGGGGGTGCCGCTCATCGATGGCGGAACCGTGCGGCTCCCTCGGCTCATCGGCCTCGGGCGTGCCCTGGATCTGATCCTCACCGGCAGGGCCGTGCACGCCGACGAGGCCAAGGCCATTGGACTCGTGGACCGGGTCACGGTGCCTGGGCACGCCCTGACTGGGGCGCTCGCCCTCGCGGAGCTCATCGCGTCCTTCCCCCAGTCCTGCATGCGGGCGGACCGAGCCTCCGCCCATCAGGCCTTCGACGGTGACCTGCGTGAGGCGCTGGCCCGTGAGTTCTCGGGAGGAGTGAAGGCGGCGATGGGGGAGGCGCTCACGGGGGCCCAGCGGTTCTCCGACGGGGCAGGCCGAGGCGGTCGCTGGGAGCCGGAGGGCTAGCGCCTCCGCGGCCCTGGGCGCAGAAATTCCTAGGGAAGCACCACTTCGCTCGCGGGCTCACGCAGGTTGTAGCGACTCGCCATCACGCGGCCGTATGCCCCGGCGTTCTCGATGATCAACACGTCGCCGGGCTCGGTGACAGGCAGCAGCCGGTCGCGGCCCAGGATGTCGCCGGTCTCGCAGATGGGTCCCACGACGTGGTGGTAGCCCACGTCCGGCGCGCCGTGTCGCGTGAGGTTGTGGATGCCGTGCCACGCCCCGTACAGGGCGGGGCGAAGGAGGCTGTTCATCCCCGTCGCCACGCCGACAAAGCTCACGGCACCCTTGGCGCGCACCTGGGTGACTGGGGCGAGCAGCACGCCGCCTTCGGAGACGAACCAGCGACCCGGCTCGAGCCGAAGGGTCAGCTCCCGCCCGGGCCACTGCGCGCGGAGCAGGTCGAGGACTGCGGCCAGACTCCGGTCCAGAGCGGTCAGGTCCAATGGCTCCTGACCTGGGCGCTCGACGACGCCGAGCCCCCCACCCAAGTCGAGCCATCGCACGTCGGGGAAGCCCTCGATGAGGCTCGTGAGCGTCTCGGCGGTGCGCTTCCAGGCGCCGGCGTCGAGGATGCCGCTCCCGACGTGGGAGTGCAGCCCCACGACGCGAGCCCCCACCTCCACGGTGGCATCCCACAGCGCGTCGAGGTCACTCACGGGCTGCCCGAACTTCGCGTGAGCGCCGGCGGTGCGGACCTTCTTGTGATGCCCCAGCCCCTCGCCCGGGTCCACGCGAAGGGCGATCTCGCGTCCAGAAAAGATGCCCGGCTGGGCCCGCAGGACGTTCGGTCCGTCCACGGTCACCTCGGCCCCCAGGGCGAAGGCCTCGGCGTACTCCTCCACCGGGCAGAAGTTGGGGGTGAAGAGGATGGGGACGTCGTCGCCCAGTGTCTCCCGGACGTGGCGAATCTCAGCGAGACTCACACACTCCATCGCGATGCCCTCGGAGGCCACGGCGCGGAGCACGTCGGGGTGCCAGTTCGCCTTGATGGCGTAGTGGATCCGATGAACCGAGGGGACCCCCACCCGCAGCGCCCGCGCCCGCCCGGAGACCGTGGGCAAGTCGTACACGTAGCGCGCCTGCCCGTCCTCGACGAGAGCGAGCAGCTCCTCACGTCGCTCCACCCACCAGCGGCCGGGACGGGCCGCCTCTCTCTTGGAGACGGCTTCGGCGTGAGCCTCCGTGAGCAGCTCCCAGGTGGGCCCGAAGAGCTCGGTGCCGCCCTGCCGAGGGACCAGCAGTCCGTGGAGGCGGGCCACCAGGGCGTCGGCGTCGCTGGGGTCCACCACGAACGACAGGTTCATGTCCTCGCTCGACTCGCTCACGAGGTGCACGGTCTGTTCGCGGAAGGCCGCGAAGGCGGGAGCGAGCTCATGGAGCGCGGCGCGAATTCGCCGTCCGACGATGCTCACGACCGAGCACGGGGATTGCACGTCCACCGTCCCCAGGGTGCGCAGCCGCTCCACCAGCGCGGCGAATGCGCTGCCGTCGACTCCCCCCGGGATGCCGTCCAGGGTCACACTCACGGCGGCCTGGGAGGTGGCGACGAGGTCCACGGAGATCGCCAGCTCCTCGAAGGGAGCGAAGACGCGGGCCAGGAACCCAGGCGCGCCCCACATCTCCAGGGTCGAGATGGTGAGCAGCACGACGCCATCGCGCTTCACCACCGCGAGCAGCGCCGGCTCTCCGGCGTCGACAGCCTCGATGATGGTGCCTTCGGCGTGGGGGTCCCCGGTGTTGCGGATGTGGATGGGGATGCCCGCGAAGGCTGCAGGGCCCACGCTGCGGGGGTGGAGCACCTTGGCGCCCATCGCCGCGAGCTCACGCGCCTCGGCGTAGCCCATGCGCTTGATGAGCCGAGCCCCCGGATGCTGCCGCGGATCTGTCGTGAAGCAGCCGTGTACGTCCGTCCAGATCTCCAGCCTCGCTGCGTTGAGCAGAGCCGCGAACAGAGAGCCGGACGTGTCTGAGCCCCCTCTCCCGAGCAGGACGGTGTCCCCATCCATGTCCCGAGCGATGAACCCCTGGGTGATGACCACCTGGCTGTCGCCCACGACGGGCTCCACCCGGGCCGGTCGGACCTCGGGCTCCACCACGGCGGAGAGATAGCGCGAGACCGGGTCCTGCTGCGTGAGCCGGCGGGCCGTGAGCAGGTCTCGGGCGTCCAGCCGCTGGGTGGGAACGCCGTAATGAGCGAGCGCGGCAGCGCCCAGCCAGGTGGACGCCAGCTCTCCGAAGGACAGCACGCGGGCCCGCAGGCGCGGCGAGGCTTCCTGGGTCAGACGAATGCCGCGCAGGAGACGGCCGAGGTCCGTGAGCAGCGTCCGCACGGGCTTCATGGCCTCGCGGTCGAGGCCAATCCCCGTGGCCAGCTCCTCGTGGCGCTGTTCGATCCACTCCAGGGCAGGGAGTTCTTCGGAGCCTGCCAGGGCCTGCTCGATGGCGGCCTCGAGCTGGTTGCTGACCTGGGAGAGAGCAGAGGCCACGATCCACACCCGGTGTTCGGGGAGGAGGGCGCGGACGCGGGCGGCGATGCGGCCCCAGCGCTCGGGAGTGGCCACCGAGGTGCCGCCGAACTTCAGGACGACGAAGGGTCGGGATGCGTTCATGACGGCGTGACAGTACTTGACGAGTCAGGACGACGCGGTGAGGAGGACGAGCTTCCCCACGGTGGTCCCGGTCTCCAACGCGCGGTGGGCTTCGGCCACCTCGTGGAGGGCGAAGGTCTGGATGGGGGGCGGCGTAATGACCCCGTCCCGGGCGGCCTGGAGCAACTCCGCCATGGCGGACGCCAGGATGTCCTGCCGCGGGAAGAGAAAGCTCAGGTTGAAGGCGAGCACGCTCTTGTTGCTCGAGGTCATGTCTAGAGGGTTGAACCGGGGGGTGCGAAGCCAGCCCAGGGCGAGGGAGAAGGGGTTGGTCCACCCGGGGCCGTTGCGCCGGAACATGGTGTGGAAGCCGTAGACCACCAGCCGCCCTTGGGGTGCCAGGCGTCGGTAGCTGTCCTTCAAGGTCGCGACGCCGTTTGCATCCGCGATGATGCGATAGCCGTGGGGGGCGGCCCGGTCCGCTGCCGCCCACAGGTCTTGGGAGGAGCGGTCGATGACGACATCGGCGCCGTGAGCAAGGGCCGTCTCCACTTTGTGAGCCCCGCCCACCACCCCGACAACCCGCGCGCCGGCCCCTTTGGCCAGCTGCACCAGGGCCCCTCCCACTCCACCGGCCGCCGAGTGGACGAGCACGTCCGCCCCGGGTTCCACCGCGCCGAGGTGGTGTAGGGCGTACCAGGCGGTGATGTAGATGGTCGGAAACGCGGCGGCCTGCTCCACCGTGAGCTCGGAAGGCCGAGGAAACAGCTGGGTGCTCGGCACCACGACGTGAGTCGCGTAGCCGCCGAAGCGCGTCACACCGAACACCTCGTCGCCGACCTCGACCCCGACCACGCCCTCCCCGACCGCGTCGACGACCCCCGCGAAGTCGAAGCCCGGGGTGATGGGCCATCCCACATACTCCCTCGCCGAGGCATAGAGCCCCATCCGCACGATGCAGTCAGCGAAGTTCACCCCCACCGCCTCTGTGCGGACCCGGACTTCCCCGTCTCCTATGGGCGGCACCGGGTGGGTCTCGAGGGTGAGTCGCCCGTAGCCACCGGCCCGGTGGACCACCACCTTGCGCGCTTGCTCCGGGGGACTCTCGTGGGACGGCGTGGACATGGCCACGCCATAGCAGTGGGCGGCAGCCTCGCGCACTCACCGCGCGATCCACTACGGTCCGCCCGTGTCCCTCACCGCCATCCGCTTCGACTCGGCCCTCCACCTGCTCGACCAGCGTCTCCTCCCGCGTGAGTCCCGGTGGGTCACCTGCCGGACCGCCGCGGAGACCGCCGATGCCATCGCGTCCATGGTGGTGCGTGGGGCCCCCGCCATTGCGATCACGGCGGCCTACGGCATGGCCCTCGCCCAGGGGGCCGGCGCCGACATGGCTCTCGCCCGCGCCGCGCTGCTCGCCTCCCGGCCCACGGCAGTCAACCTGCGTTGGGCGCTGGAGCGCCTGGATCCTCTCCTGCGGGCGGGCGCGGATCTGCTGACCGAGGCGCGTCGCATGCACGAGGAGGACGTCGCCATCAACCGCGCCCTCGGCGCGCACGGTGCTCCGCTCCTGCAGGAGGGAGTGCTCACGATCTGCAACACCGGCACCCTCGCGACCGGGGGATGGGGCACCGCCCTGGGAATGGTGCGCAGCGCGCGCGAGGCGGGGAGGGCCATCCACGTCTATGCGCTGGAGACTCGACCGTACGACCAGGGCGCCCGCCTCACGACCTACGAGTGCAGTCACGACGGCATTCCTTGCACGCTGCTGGCCGACTCGATGGCGGGCGCCTTGATGGCGGCGGGCCGCGTGAGGAGCGTGGTGGTCGGGTGCGACCGGGTCGCGGCCAACGGAGACGCGGCCAACAAGATCGGCACCTACAACCTCGCGGTGCTGGCCCGGCACCACGCGCTGCCCTTCTACGTGGCCATGCCCTCGAGCACCCTGGACGCCGGCTGCCCCGACGGCGCGTCCATCCCCATCGAGGAGCGCCCTGCCGAGGAGCTCTTCGCCGGCCTCCGCGGCGTGAGTGTCTGGAACCCCGCCTTTGATGTCACCCCCGCCGAGCTCATCACCGCCTGGGTGAGCGAGCATGGCGTGAGCCGAGAAGGACCCTTGCCATGAAGATCTTGCTACAGCGCTGCCTCGAGGGGTCCGTCACCGTCGACGGGGACGTCACCGGAGCCATCGAGAGAGGTTTGGTGGCGCTCGTGGGGACGACCCGGGGCGACGACGAGCCCATCGCCCGTCGGCTGGCCGAGCGGGTCGCCGGGTATCGCCTCTTCCCCGACGAGACCGGGCGCACGAACCGGTCCGTCCGCGACATCGGCGGGGCGGTCCTCGTGGTGCCCCAGTTCACCCTGTACGCCAACACGCGCAAGGGAACGCGCCCCTCCTTCACCCGGGCCGGCCCACCGGACGAGGCCCGAGAGCTCGTGCGCATCTTCGAGGAGGCGCTGCAAGGGCATGGCATCCCCACCGCGGCCGGGGTCTTCGGCGCAGACATGAAGGTCGCGCTCATCAACGACGGGCCGTTCACGGTGGAGCTGGAGCTCGTCGCGCCCCCCGCAGGCTGACGCCCCCCCCTGGGACCGAGAAGCCGCGTGTTGCGCTGGTCAGAAGATCAGTAGCGCTCGAACCGCATGCCTTCGTCGATGAGCTCGCCTTCGCCGGTGTCTTCGATGAAGTCTGCGATGGCTCGGAGCACGTGTTCCACCGGAGCCCGGTCCGGCCCCACCGTCGCAAAGGCGAGCGTGAGCAGGTCCCAGGTCTCGTGATCGGCGACCTCGGCGGCGGCCACCTTGAACTTCGAGCGCACCCGATCGCACAACATACGGCGCGGTCTGCGCTTCTCCTTGAGGGAGCGCACACCGTGCAGACGCAACGAGACGATCAACGTGCCCACGACCATGACCGTGCAGTGTAGCCTGCCGCTCGCTGGACTCCGGGGAAGCCAGCGCACCTCTGAGGGGTTGATCACCACGTGAGCGGCGTGATTCGTAGCGGCGACGACGGCTCGTCTCGACGCAGGAGCAAGGGACCAGGGCTCGGCTCCTGGGGTTTGCTGCTGTCGTCCCTTCTCCCGGTGGGTTTTGCCCTCGCGGCGCTCCTCGGCGTGGGTCTCGCGCGCAATCTCCCGTCCCAGGGCGCGCTCCTCGCCGCGCTGCTCGTGGTCGCCCTCCCCATCCTGGGGCTCGCTTCGCCGATCCGCCGAGGACCCGCGCCCGCCGCCCTGGGCGTCGCAGGCTGGATCTGGGGTACGGCCCTCCTGCTCTGCGTCCCGCTCTACTTCCCGGGTGAGCTCGGCACCAGCGTGGAGGATGGGCTCACCTGGATCGCCGCCCCCGCGGGAGACGACATGGCGGTGGCCGTGGCCGACGCCGGCGCTGCCCTCGTCACCCTGGTCGTCCCGTCCGACCCACCACCTCCCGAAGCGTCTGAGATGGCCTTGGAGGACGACGCGCCGCGCGAGCCGCGGTCGGTGCCCATCGCAGAGGCGGTGCCCCTGGACGAGGCGGCCGAGGCGGAGCCCGAGGGGCCCACGGGGCGGGTGGTGTTGCCCTACGAAGGCGGCGGACGATCGATGCGGGTCCCGGTGACCTTCCTCGGCCCGTCGGACCAGGTCACTCACACGATGCTCTTCGACACCGGCGCCACCCTCACGACCCTGAGCGTCGAGGGCCTCGCCGAGCTCGGCCTGAACGTGCCTTCCGATGCCCCCGTCGTCACGCTGCAGACGGCAAACGGTCAGGTCGATGCGCCCCTCGTCCTGATGGATGGCGTGAGCCTGGGGGTCGAGGAGATCCCGTGGGCCACGGTGGCCGTCTGCGATGCCTGCGCCGAGGGGGGCGTCGCGGGGCTCCTGGGCCTCAACGTCACGGGACTGTTCCAGATCGCGCTGGACCACGAGGAGCGTGAGATCGACATGACCAGCCGGGGGACGGTCATCGACCGCTACTCGGACGTCGTGCACTGGATTGAGCTCGACTCCACCGCCAAGGTCTGGACCGACGGCCGCATCGAGGTCGACGTCACGGCGCAGAACCTCGCCCGGGCGGACATCGAGGCCCTCTCCATCGAGGTGGCCTGCTCGTCCCGCAGCTTCGCCGTGAGTCTGGACACTGTGCCTGGCAACGCGTCGCGGACCACCCAGGTGTCGCTGCCCCGGGGCACGGACTGCCGTGAGTATCGCGTGATGTTGCGAGAGGGCCGCTGGGCGGTCCCCCGCTGACTCTCCGTCGAGGGAGTCGGCGACTCACGGACGTTTCGGCGGTCGGGACTCATCCAAATCGGTAACCGCTTCGTATCTGCGGTGTATGAGTGTGCATGAAGGGCGCGCCGCGTCCGCTTGTTTGGAGGAACCATGAAGTCTGTCGCCGTCCTGCTGATCCTCGTCGCCATCGCCTTTGCGTTCACCTTCCGGGGGGCCAGCGCCGGCGAAGACACGGCGAGAGAGCCCGCCCGCACCGAGGCGCGCGCCGACTATCCGGCTCCGGGCCCCGACGGCAAGGTGAGCCTCGACGCGGACGCCTGGCGTGAGCGTCTCTCCAGCCAGGAGTTCAACGTGCTGCGTGAACAGGGCACCGAGCGGGCGTTCTCCGGGGACCTCTGGGATCACAAGGGCGAGGGCGTCTACACGTGCTCGGGATGTGGCCAGGAGCTGTTCGCCAGCGACACGAAGTTCAAGTCCGGTACCGGGTGGCCCAGCTACTACGCCCCCATTGGCGACGACGCGGTCGAGACCGAGACCGACCGCGCCTGGGGCATGACCCGCACGGAGGTGCACTGCGCGCGCTGCGGCGGTCACCTGGGCCACGTGTTCACCGACGGCCCGGCCCCCACGGGCCTGCGGTACTGCATCAACTCCGCCTCTCTGGACTTTGTCTCGTCGAAGGCGCCGGCGACGGCGCCCGCGGAGCCTGCTGCCCAAGAGAGCCCCGACAAGGGCTGACGCGGCCCAGGGGGGGCATTACCCTTCGGCCGTGCAACGTCCACCCCTTCGCCGCCTGCTGGCCTATGCCCACCCCCACCGGCGGGAGGTTCGCCTCGCCGTCGGCTGCTCGATCCTGAACAAGCTGTTCGATCTCGCTCCCCCAGCCCTCATCGGCGCCGCGGTGGACACCGTGGTCGAGCAGGAGAGTTCGCTGCTGGCCCGCTGGGGCGTCGTCGACGTCAAGAGTCAGCTCCTGGTCATCGCCGCCGCCACGGTGCTCATCTGGGGGCTGGAGTCGATCTTCGAGTACGCCTACGGAGTCCTGTGGCGGAACCTCGCCCAGAGCGTGCAGCACGGGCTGCGCATCGACGGCTACCGCCACATCCAGGACCTCGACCTCGCCTGGTACAGCGAGCAGTCCCGGGGTGGGCTGATGTCGGTGCTCAACGACGACGTCAACCAGCTGGAACGCTTCCTCGACGGTGGCGCCAACGACCTGCTCCAGCTCGCGACCACGGTGATCGCGGTGTCGCTGGCGTTCTTCGGCATCTCCGCGGGGGTGGCGGGGCTGGCCATGATCCCCATCCCCATCATCCTGTGGTTCTCGTTCTCCTTCCAGAAGCGCATCGCGCCCCACTACGCCGCCGTGCGCACGGAGGTCGGGGCCCTGAACGCGGTCCTCGAGAACAACCTCACGGGCATCGCGACCATCAAGGCCTTCACCTCGGAGGACCGCGAGGTGGAGCGCGTCGAGGCGGCATCCCAGAAGTACCGGACCGCGAATCGCGCGGCGATCAAGCTGAGCGCGGCCTTCTCGCCGCTCATCCGCATGGCCATCGTGATCGGCTTCGTGGCGACCCTGGTCTACGGCGGCTGGCTCACGGTGGAGGGCACCCTCGCCGTGGGCGCCTACTCGGTGCTGGTGTTCCTCACGCAGCGGCTCCTGTGGCCGCTCACGCGCCTCGGATCGATGTTCGATCTCTACCAGCGAGCCATGGCGTCGACGGCGCGCATCCTCGACTTGTTGGACACCCCCGTGACTCTCACGGACGGGGAGCGCGCGCTGCCTCGCGAGGAGGTCCGTGGCGAGGTCGCCTTTGACGGGGTCTCCTTTGCCTACACCGGCCGCGACCCGCTCTTCGAGGACTTCTCCCTGCGCATCCCAGCGGGCAGCACGGTGGCGTTCGTGGGGACGACGGGCTCGGGCAAGACCACCCTCGTCCGACTCCTTCTCCGCTTCCACGACGTCGGCGCGGGGAGAGTGACGGTCGATGGTCAGGATGTGCGTGAGCTGGTCCTGGCAGACCTGCGGGGCTCCATCGCTCTCGTGGACCAGGCCACCTTCCTGTTTCCCGGGACGGTGGGCGAGAACATCGCCTACGGCCGCCCCGGGGCGAGCGCGAAGGAGGTGGAGCAGGCGGCCCGACTCGCCGAGGCGCACGCCTTCATCGCGGCGTTGCCCGACGGGTACGACAGCGAGGTGGGGGAGGGGGGACAGCTGCTCTCCGGAGGACAGCGGCAGCGCCTCTCCATCGCTCGTGCCGTGCTCTCGGACGCCCCCATCGTGGTGCTCGACGAGGCGACCTCGGCCGTGGACAACGAGACCGAGGCGGCCATTCAGCGGTCCCTGGCTCGCATCACCGGCGACCGCACCACCATCGTCATCGCGCACCGCCTGAGCACGATCCGCCACGCCGACGTCATCGTGGTGCTCGCGTCCTGGCGCATCGCCGAGCGCGGCACCCACGACGAGCTCGTGGCCCTGGGAGGCATCTACGGGCGCCTCTGGGCGGTGCAGACGGGGGAGCAGGACGCGTGACGCTGCGACTGGTGGATGGTGTGGCGACCGCCCAGGAGGAGCGCAGGGGGCGTGCCCTGGCGTTGGCCGAGGCTGCCCTGCGGGCGGTGGACCCCGAGGGGGCCACGGCGGAGGCGCTGCGGGACCTGAATCTTCCTCGGGACGCGTTCGTGCTGGCGGTCGGCAAGGCGGCGGTGCCGATGGTGCGGGCCGCGGCGCGCGCTCTCCCGAAGGCGCGGGGCGTGGTGGTGGGGCCCGAGGCGGTGGACGTGCCGGGCTTCACCTCGTTCGTGGGAGGGCATCCGCTCCCGCGGGAGGACGCCGCGCTCGCGGGGCAAGTCGTTCTCGACGCCGCGCGCGCGCTCGGGCCCGCGGACGTCGCCCTGTGCCTCGTCTCGGGCGGTGGCTCCGCGATGTTGGAGCTGCCCGCGGAGGGGGCCTCCCTCGCCCAGATCCGGGAGACCACCCAGCGGGGGTTGCGCGGTGGGATGCCCATCGAGGAGCTGAATCGACGGCGCATCGAACTCTCGGCGCTCAAGGGTGGAAAGCTCGCGGCGGCCATGGCGCCCGCCCGGATCGTCAACGTGCTGCTCTCGGACGTCCCGGGGGCCGAGCCTTCGGTGATCGCCTCGGGACCGACCTGGGTCGACGACGCCGAACACGTCATCGCCGCAGACAATCAGAGCGCGCAGGACGCCCTCGTGGAGTCAGGGGCGGCGCTGGGGCTACGCCTCGTGCGGTTTCGGGATGTGATCAGCGGTGAGGCGGCGGTGGCGGGAGAGGAACTCATGCGGCGGGCGGCTGCGCTCCTGGACCAAGACCAGGGCGTCGACGGCGTCGTGGCGGGCGGGGAGACCACGGTCACTGTGATGGGCGGAGGGCAGGGGGGGCGCAACGGCGAGCTGGTGGCGGGCGCCATCCGCCACCTGGGTGACCACCTGTTGCTCTCCCTGGCGACAGACGGGGTGGATGGGCCTGGCGGGGGCGCTGGGGCTCTCATCGACGCGGCGGGCGTGCGCCTGGGGACCACCCTGGCCGGCCCGGTGGAGTGGGCGCTTCAGGACAACGACACGGGCCGTTGGTTTCGGACGGCGGGGCTCCAGCTCGCAGCGGGCGCCACGGGGACCAACGTCGCAGATCTCCATCTGGTTCTGCGCTAAGCGGCCTCGTGCCTGCCGCCGCCGAGCCCGTCGTGCACTTCTTCCCGTGGGGCGGCACCACCGTGCTGGAGGTGGTGTTCACGCTCTCCCTGGTCCTCTAGCCGGGGGCCAGCGGCTCGCGGCGCGGCGGCTCGGGTCGCAGGGGGGCACAGCCCTGGCACACCCCGGCGGCTGGACGCCGATGCACTGGACCCGTGCCTGCATCCGGTGCATCGTGGCCCGGCTGAACCCCGGAGAGTCCATGCGTGCATCGTCCGTCTTTTCTGCCTTGCTCCTCGCCCTCGCGCTGCCCCTGTCGGGGTGCCTCGACCCCTTCGCGAGTTCGAACGACGACGACGCGTCCAACGATGACGACGTGGCCAACGACGACGACGCGTCCAACGACGACGACGCGTCCAACGACGACGACGCGTCCAACGACGACGACGCATCCGACGACGACGACGCATCCGATGACGACGACGCGGCAGACGACGACGACAGCACCCCTCCGGGTGCCCTCGACTGCACGCCCGGCTCCACGCAGCTCGCCCTGAGCCAGGGGGTCACCCAGACCGTCGCCTTCAGCGCGACGCTGGACCAGGGCAGCGGCCCCGCGCCGGCCACCGGGGTCGAGTGGTCGGTCCTCTCGGGGCCCGGGAGCATCGACACCTTCTCTGGCCTCTACACCTCGTCGGCAGACGTGGGTGGCCTCACCGAGATCTTCGCCTACCTCGACGGTGAGTCGGCCATCTGCACCATCGAGATGACCATGGACGGCGAGGTCAACGACACAGGCAACAGCGCGGTCCCCGGCGCCTTCTCGGGGGCGACCGTGATGACCAACGACGGCTGCGCCTCGGAGATCGTCTACCCGCTGGACCTGTCGGCCATGCCGGCGAGCTTCGAAGCGCCCCTCATCCAGTGGGAGGCGTCGGGCAACACGATGCACATGCTGGAGATCGCCTCGACCTGGACCACCATCACCGTCTACACCAGCGCGGACCAGTACCAGCCGGCCCAGGCCACCTGGAACGGCCTGACCATCTTCGATCCGGGCAACACCATCACGTTGACCCTCACCTCGGGGGTCTGGGGAGGCAGCGGCTTCTCCGGTCAGCCCTGCACGTCCACCGCGTCGACGAGCTTCGAGGTCACGGACGGCTCCCTGAACGGGACCATCGTCTACTGGGAGCCCCCCATCACGAAGGCCATCAGCTTCGACGCCACCCTCGGCACCACCAACGCACCGGTGCCGTTCGCGACGGCGGTGTGCCACGGGTGCCACACGAACAACCTCGCCAACCCCATGCTCATGACCTACGGGCCGGGCTTCCCGGGCACGACGGCCCTCGTGGACCTCGCGACCCCGGGGACCATCCTGCAGCAGTGGGGCGGCTTCTTTCCACTGGTGGACTACGGGGCGCCGGACCCCACGGGCGCGTACGTGGTGGTCGGCGAGTCGGGCATCACGGGCTCGGTCCTCAAGCTCATGAGCGCCACAACCGGGGGGCTGGTGAACACCCTGACCACCGCGAAGAACGCGGCGATGCCCAACTGGTCTCCCGACGGCACGAAGCTCGTGTACGTGGGCTGTGACGGCGGCGCCTCGGCCCTCAGCGCGGCGGAGTGTGACCTCTACACCCAGGACTGGAACGCGGCCACGGAGACCTTCTCCAACGAGACGCAGATCGCCGCTCACGGTTCGGGGGACACGCTGTACTACCCCACCTTCAGCCCCGACTCCGCGTGGGTGGCCTACAACCGCGGCTTCCCGTTCACGGACTCCGATGGCGACACGGTGTGGAGCAACAACAACCCCTCGGCGGACATGTTCATCGTGAGCGCCGCGGGGGGCGGGTCCCAGATCGAGCTCGTCAACGCAAACGGGGTCGGAGACCTCACCAACAGCTGGCCGCGCTGGGCCCCGAACACGGGCAACTTCGCGTGGCTGGCGGTCTCGAGCAAGCGCGCCTACGGGCATCAGGTGGATGACCGAGCGCAGCTGTGGGTGACGGCCATCGACTTCAGCGCCGCGTCCGCGGGGAACGACCCGAGCCTGGCCCCGGCCTGGATCCCGGGACAGCTCACCAGCGCCGGGAACCACACTCCGACCTGGCTCCCCAGGTTTGCGAATTGAGTCCCAAGGACGCCGATGGCTTCGTTGCTCGCTCGGTCGCGCATCGCCGCGCGTCCCCGGCGGCTCCCGGCCCTCGACGCCCCTGAGACTCGATTGAGGTCTGGAGTTGCCTGAGCCCACTCTCTTCCTCAACCAGGCGGGGACCTCCTGGCCGAAGCCAGAGCCCGTACGGAAAGCCGTGGCCGACGCGTTGGTTCAGGACCCTGCCCTCTGGGGCGAGGCGTTCGCCTCGGCGCACCTCGCGGTCGCGGAGTGGTTTGGCCTCTCGTCCACGGAGCGGTTGCTGCTCACGCCGGGAGGCACCTCCGCCCTCAGCGCGGCCATCGGCGGCCTGGAGTGGACGCCCGGCGATCGGGTCGTCACCAGCGCCATGGAGCACGAGGCCCTGGCGGTGCCCATCCGAGCCCTCGCCGAGCGGGGCGTGCGTCGCACCGTCATCCCGCGCTGGCGAGCGCAGCCCTTCGACCTCGGAGCGCTCGAGCGGACCTTGCGGGCCGGTGATGTGCGTCTCGTGGCGGTCACCGCCGTGAGCAACGTCACCGGGGAGCGCCTGCCCATCGAGGACATCGTCGACCTCGCTCACGAGCACGACGCCCGTTGCCTCGTCGACGCAGCGCAGCTCGTCGGGTGGGAGCGTCTGGACCTCTCGGGCCTCGACGCCGACCTCGTCGCCTTCGCGGGGCACAAGGCGCTGCACGGCGTGTGGGGCATCGGAGGGCTCTACGTCGCCCCGGATCTCGCCACGCCCGGCTGGTGCGATGTCGGCTCGGTCGATCGCGCTGCTCTCGCCGGACTCGTCGCCGCCGTCGACTGGCTCGCACAGCCTGCCCAGAGCGGTCGCCTGGGACGCGCCCTCGCCCTGGCGGAGAGGCTGGTGGGCTGGCTCGACACCTACGAAGCCATCATCCTGCATGGCCGAGGGGCGCCCGGCTGGCGCCTGCCTACCGTGGCCTTCACCGTGCAGGGCACGGGCCCGGGCACCATCGCCAGGGCCCTCGAAGCCCATGGCGTCGTCGCGTCGGGAGGGCACCAGTGCGCGCCAGAGACCCACGTCGCGCTGGGCACGAGCCCCGACGGCGTCGTACGGATCTCCTTCGGCGCCCAACACACCGAGGCCGACCTCGACCGTCTGCTGGAGGCTCTCGCGACGGTGCTGGGCGACCTCGATCGCCCCGGCTAGAGCTGGTCGATGGCCCTGTCGACGCTGCCCTTGCTGCGCACGTTGTGCTTGATGAAGGTCACGATGCCCTCTTCGTCGATGACGACGGTCGTGCGCTTCACGCCCATCCGCTTCTTGCCGTACATGGTCTTCTCCCCGTAGGCGTCAAACGCCTTGTGGACGTCCAGGTCCGGGTCGCTCAGCAGGGGGAAGTTCAGCTCGTGCTTCGCGCGGAAGCGCTCGTGGCTCGCGAGGCTGTCCTTGCTCACGCCGAGCACGACGGCGTCCTTGGCGGCCAGGGCGGCGGCGCGATCCCGGAAGTCGCAGGCCTGGGTCGTGCAGCCTGGGGTGCTGTCCTTTGGGTAGAAGTACAGGACCACCTTGCGGCCGCGGTACGAGGAGAGGGTGACGTCGCCGTCCGTGTCGGACGGGAGGGTGAAGTCGGGGGCGATGTCGCCGACAGCGAGCTCGGACATTGCGGTCTCCAGGAAGGACTGCGGGTTGGGCCCGGAAGGTAACGAGCCAGGCGAGGGTTCGCTCCGTCCTGGATCAATCGGCTCCGCTTGATCTCGCGCATCTCCCGAGTCGGTGCCCGAGGGGCGACGCCGGCTATCATCGATGCCGTGCAGCCCCCCGTCCTCGATCTGGATGCCTACGAAGGCGTGCCCTTCCCGGTGGCGACCGTGCGTGAGCTTCGTCGCGACGGTCGCCGGGCGGTGCGGGCGATGGGCCGCAACCTCCTGGTGCTGTGGAACGACGGGCAGCCTCGGATGTACGTGGACGCCTGTCCGCACATGGGGCTCCCCCTGTCCCTCGGCTCTGTGAGTGGCGGAAGCCTGCATTGCCGCTATCACGGCTGGTCGTTTCACGCGGACGACGGCTCGCTCGACACCCAGCCAACCCTGCGCAAGCCCCACCGGTGCGCCCTGGAGAGTCACGGTGCTCTGATCCATGGAGGGCTCGTGTTCGGATGGATCGGCGACCCCGCGGCCCACGCCGCGGCCCGCGCGCAGCTGCCGCCGACGATCCCCGAGCACTTCTCGGTGCACCGGGTGACCATGGAGACGCCGTTCTACCTCGCGCTCTTCAACGCGGTGGACTACGCACACTTCGCGCGCCACTCGCTGTACGCGCCGGTCTACGCCCTGTACCGCCGCTTCCGACGCGACGCGCACGTGCCAGGACAGCCGTTCCGCTGGGAGCACACGGGCGCGGACCACGCGAGCGAGCACCTCCGCCTGGTCGAGGCGCGCCGGGACCTGCGGATGTACATCACCTGCGCCGAGTTCACGGATGAGGGCGGCATCAATCGGTTCCAGACGTTCGTCACCCCCCACTCGGCGACGCGGACCGAGTACTGGGAGGTGTACAGCGCCCGCACGGAGAATCCGGTGGTGCGGGCGGCGGCTCACGCAGTCTTCAAGACCGTCGTCGTCGCGCTCCTCGACACGGAGGACAAGGGCTGGACGGGGCAGTCCACCGCCAACTTCCTCCGCGGGGAGAACATCAACCTGAGCGCCACTGACGCTCCCCTGGGGGCGCACCTGCGTCGCTTCGTGCTGCCCCGCCTGGAGGCCGCCTCGTGAAGGAGTTCGCCCTCGATCTGGACCGCTTCCCAGACCTTCCGTTCCCCGTGGCCACCGTGCGTGAGCTCCGCAAGGCCGGACGGATGAAGGTGCGGGCCATGGACCGGCAGCTGCTGGTCGTGTGGAACGACGGTGCGCCGCGCCTCTTCGCCGACAGCTGCGCTCACCTGGGGCTGCCCCTGAGCCTGGGGACCCTCGAGGACAAAGCCATTCGATGCCGGTACCACGGCTGGGCCTTCGACACCGACGATGGTCAGGTGGTGGACCAGCCGACACTGCACAAGCGTCAACCGTGCAAGCTGAAGCGGTTCGGCGCGCTGATCGCGGGCGGGCTCGTGTTCGGCTGGATGGGAGACCAGGCCGACGCCACCCAGATCCGTGAGCGGCTGCCCGCCAAGGTCCTCGACGGGTTCAGCCTCTTCCGTGTGACCTTTCGGTGCCCCTGGCCCCTGGCCTTGTTCAGCTCCGTGGACTACGCCCACTTCCCCTACCACACGGGCTACAAGCCGGCGTACAAGATCTACAGCGCGTTTCGACGGAACGAGCATGCGCCGGGGACTGCGTTCCCGAGCAAGGTGGCGTCGGAGGAGGACCACCGCATCACCGTGCGTATCGAGGAGGCGGACCGCTCGATCCACATGTACGCGACGGCGTCCGAGATGGACGACGACTCGGTCAACTTCTTTCAGACCTTCGTGACCCCGGTCTCGGCCATGGAGACCACGTACTGGGAGTGCTACCGGCCGCGGTCTCGCAACCCTGTGGTGAATCTGCTCGCCCGCGCCACCTTTCGGACCGTGACCACGCGACTGCTCAACGGGGAGGACCGCGTGTGGACCGGGGCCGCCGCGCCCAACTTCGTGCGCGGAGAGAACATCCACTTGTCGGAGAACGACGTGCCCCTGGGTGCGCATCTGCGGAAGTTCGTATTCCCGAGAATGCAGGCGTCCGAGGGCCCCTCGACGAGTGGCTCGTCCAAGCCGAGGCGGTAGACCTCAGCGAGAAGGTGCCGCCGCGTGGGGCATTGGCGATGGGCCGCGCCGGGCTTCGGCGATGACGCCCCTCACGGCGTCACGGACTGGACCAGCTCCTGGTCTGGGGGCGACTGCACAGGGACTCGGTGCACAGCTGCAGGTCGAGCTCCCCCTCGGCGGGCCCGTCCCGAGTCAGCGTGACGGGAAGGCGGACCACGCCGTCGAGAACGTGGGAGACACCAAGGGTGCCCAACTCCTTGCTCCGACCCTCCGGCACGAGGGCCGTGGCCTGGGGCTGGCCCGTGACCCGCACTGCGAGAGGGCGTCCAGTCTCTTCCAAGGTTCCGTACACGTGGAAGCCTGGGGTGATCGTGAGCTCTACCGTGAGCTCCTTGCGTTCGCGACTCACGGTGAGGGAGACGGCGCGGTCCCAGTCGGTCGCGCGGGCGCTCGTCTCGGCTCCCCTCGATGTCTGCCCCGCCTCGCCTGATGCGGACTGCTCCGCCTCCCCCGCCTCGCCCGAGTCCCGGTGGCGCGCGATGAACGCCAGGACCTCGGACACGCCGGCCCGGGTGCGGTAGTTCACGTGAGTCTCGCGGAGAAGCAGCGTCCCATCGGGCCCGACGACCAGGGTGCTCGGGTGAGGGAGGTTCGGCCGCTTCGGATTGGTGAGCCCCCACTGGCCCCAGAGCTCAGGGTCCACGGGGGAGAAGGCGGCTTTCAGGCCCTTGAGGCGCACGGCGTCCTGGAGGACTCGCGGCGCGTCGGGAGACAGAACCAGGAGCTGGGCCCCGGCAGCGAGGACGTCGTCTGACGCCCGGTCCCAGTCGCGCACCTGCGCGACGCAATACGGTCACCAGTCAGCGGACCGGATGAGTTCGAGCACCACGTAGCCACCGCTGGGGTCGGGGACCTGCACTGTCCGGCCATCCAGGGTGGTGAAGCTCACGGCCGGGATGGTCTCGCCGGGTGTCAGGGCGCCCTCGAGGGTGTCACCGCGGAGCTCAGCTGGCGGTCGCGGTGCATCGAGCTCCTTCGAGGACGCGGCTTCGTGGGCCGCAGGTCTCGACGCGGGACACGCGAGCAAGAGGAGGGTCGCGAGGAGCGCAATGGGACGGACGGACGACACGGAGCGAGGGTAGCTACTGGCATCGCTCATCGCCGAGCCAGCCGCGTCGGGCAACATGCGGAGTGGACACGTCCGACAGGCGACGGCGGCGTGTCGACCCCCTGGTGGACAGGCCGCCGCCCGGAGAAGAGCGATGAGCACCGAAGAGACCCCGAGTACGTCGAGGAGCGAGGCACTGGCTGCGTCCTCCGCCACCACCGACCCCGGGGTGAAGAAGAAGCGTCGCAAGATGCCGCGCGCAGCCTACGAGGCGGAGCTGCGCCGGCTGCAGATCGAGCTCGTGAAGCTTCAGGCGTGGGTGCAGCACAAGGGGTTGCGCATCGCGGTGATCTTCGAGGGTCGCGACGCAGCGGGGAAGGGGGGCTCCATCAAGCGGATCGCCGAGCGGATGAACCCGCGTGTCTGTCGCATTGTGGCGCTGGGGACGCCGACGGAGCGGGAGAAGACGCAGTGGTACTTCCAGCGCTATGTGCCTCATCTGCCTGCCGCGGGCGAGATCGTCCTGTTTGACCGGTCTTGGTACAACCGCGCGGGCGTCGAGAAGGTCATGGGGTTCTGCAACGAGGACCAGTACGTGGAGTTCATGCGCTCCTGCCCGCAGTTCGAGCGGATGCTCGTTCGCTCCGGCCTCATCGTGATCAAGTACTGGTTCTCCGTGAGCGACACGGAGCAGGAGCGTCGGTTCCAAGATCGGATCTCCGACCGCACGAAGCGGTGGAAGCTGAGCCCCATGGACCTCGAGTCGCGCAGGAAGTGGGTGGAGTACTCCCGCGCGAAGGACGTCATGTTCGAGAACACCGACATCCCCGAGGCGCACTGGTGGGTGGTGGCTGCCGACGACAAGCGACGCGCGCGACTGAACTGCATCAGTCACTTGTTGAGTCAGGTGCCCTACGAAGAGGTGCCCCCAAGGGTCATCGAGCTTCCCCCGCGACAGATGGACCACGGCTACATCCGCCCGCCCATGTCGGACCAGCGCTTCGTGCCGGATGTCTACAAGCCCGAGCCCTCCTGAGGTGGACCCGTCCTGAGCTGGGCCCGGGGGGGCGGGCGCCAGGTGTGACCCCTCCGTGTCCCGCGCCGGCGGTAGCATCTGCCCATGCTCCAGACGCGCCATCTCGCCGTGTTCCTGTGTCTCCTGGCCGGTTGCGCGGTGTCCTTCGACCCCATTGGCGCCGGCGGAGACCCCTTCGGGGACAGCACGCCCGAGCCGGAGGTGACCCCCGCGCCGCCGGTGGTGGTGACGGTTGGCTCTGCCCAGGTGCCGCTGCGGCAGCCTGATGGAGGGTTCATCGCGACGAACGACGGGCGCTCCTGGTCCGAGCTCGAGGCGCTGACCGACGGCGAGGTCTTTGGTCTGGCGTCGGCGGTGGAGGTGGTGGGCACGCTGGCGGAGTGGCTCGAGCCGGGAGACGGGGCTGACGCCTCGGCGGCAGCCACCGGAACGCTCGCGGGGTATGTAGCCGAGGCCATCGCGAACGAGCGGTATGCCGCCATTCGCATCACGGCGGAGGGCCCCGAGGACCTGCCCTCGGCCTGGCCGACCACGACGGATCCGCCGGGCTTCGTTCCAGACGGGGTGATCTCGCTGCTGGAGTATGGAGACGCGCCGGGTGACGACGATGATTCGGCGGGCGATGACGACGACTCGGCGGGCGATGACGACGACTCGGCCGGCGATGACGACGACGCATCGAGGAACGATGAGGACTCGGTCGACGGCGGGAGCCGGGACGTCGTGCAGTACGTCGATTGGTCGGACCCGGACTTCTTCCAGCTCCACGGCGCCGTGGTCCAGGCTCTCGGCGACCGGTTTGCGGACGGGCCGGGGCTCGCGTTCGTGACGGTGGGAGGCGCGGGCGCGGAGGGGATGTGGCGGTTGCCCGACGAAGTCGGCCCCGTGGGGAACGGCCTGTTCACGGAGGCGACCTGGTTCAGCACCGTCGGGCTGTATACCGAGCTGTATCGGGGGGCATTCGACGACGTGCCGGCCCACATCGCCTGGACGGTGGTCCGCGATGCGGGGGTCAACGCGGAGGCGCTTCGCGGGACGTTGGACGGCGACGACGTGGCGTTCCGTGACGGGTGCTTCGGAGGGTGCCAGGAGTTCGACTGGGACCGATTCCCGGGGGAGTCGGGAGAGCCATACCCCTCGGAGGAGCCCTTCGGTGGATGGCTGCCGGGCGGCAGCGGTGTGGGCCTGGTGGCGGGCGGAGGGCTCGGCGGAGTAGGCGGCTGGAGGCGTGCGGAGGAGTCCGGCAGCTGGGACGACGCAGTGTTTGGGACGGTCACGCAGCATCTGGACCGCGCGCTCACCGTGGCCCAGGCTCACGCGGAGCTGAGGTGGATGAGCCTGGGAGACACAGCGTGCTTGTCCGCCTGGGCTGTGGCGGCGGCGCCTTCGGGGAGCTCGTGTGACGAGCAAGCCGGTGAGTGGTCGGAGCTGGCGAAGTGGACCTGGTCGTCGGAAGACCGGCGGGCTGTGGGGGCTCGGGTGGAGCTACGGACGGTGAGTCTGCCGGGCAACTGGGTGGAGCTGGGGCAGTTCGACCTGGAGCTCGAGCTGGTGAACGCCGGGATGGCGACGGCGGAGCCGAGGCCGTGGGAGGTGCGCTTCGTCGACCTCGGCGGGAGCGTGGTCGCCGAAGCGACGGTGAACGTCGGGGCCCTCGACGGCGGCGAGTCCACGGAGCGGGTGGTGGCGATTGCGCTGGACGGCGCCGTCCCGTCGGGCGATGTGCAGATCGAGGTCCGCGTGCCCGAGACGAGAGCGTTCGGCGGGCGCATGCCGTTGGCGCTGCCGGAGGCGGGGGAGGGCTGGAGCGTCGGGGCGGTGGTGGTCGCGCCGTAGGGCGGGACGGCCAACCGCTGGGGCCGTTGCTTCTACGCGGGCTGCTCTGCCTTGCGGGCGCTGAGCCACCGAACGATGTCGGCGGACTCGTGCATCGGGTTGCCGTCGATGAAGAGGCAGGGGACCGTCCCCCGTCCGGTGGCCGCTACGAGGTCCGAGCGATGCTGCCGGTCGCGCATCGTGTTCCGCAGCTCGACCTCGATGCCCAGTTGATCGAGCGACCGGTACACGCGCTGGCAGAAGGGGCAGCCATCGTACGCGTAGAGGGCCAGCTCATAGGGAGAGCCATCGGGCTTCAGAAGCGGTCCCTTCGCAGGGCGCGAGGAGGACGAGCCCGCACTGGAGGTGCGGTTGGACAGAAGGCGGTCAAACAACGACATGTGGTCAAGCTAGCCCCCTGCGAGGCCCTCTGCCCCTGGCTTCTCGGGCAGGTAACCGTGAGGCGGACGGGACCATAGGGGCGACTCCGGCGCAACCTGACCAACAAGGGACGATTTCTGTCCCGCCCCCTCTCTACCCTCCACTCGCTGCGCGGCCCCCCCGCCCCCTCCCCCAATGCGAGTGCCCATGGACCGACCCAAACACCCCGGGGGTGCGGCCGTGCCGTGGCCCGCTCCCTCTCCATCCTCCAAGGCCGACCGCCCGTCGACCTCTCGCACCCTGTCGTCAGGGCTGTTCGAGCGGTACGCGCAGGAGCTCGAGCTCCGCCACTACGCGGCCGCCACCATCAAGAGCTACTCCACGTGCCTCCGTCGCTTCGTGGGTTGGCTCCGCCCGACCCACCCGCGCGAGGCAACCGAGGAGATGGTGCGTGCCTACCTGCTCGACCTCTTCGAACTCGGCGCTTCGAGGTCTCTGGTGAGCCAGTCCGTCTCGGCGCTGCAGTTCCTCTACATCCGGCTCTACGGATGGGACATCTCCCGGTTCGATGTGCCGCGGCCCCGGGGAGAGAGGCACCTCCCCTTCGTCCCCACGCGTGCCCAGATCCTCGAGATGGCCGGGGCACTGACGAACCGGAAGCACCGCACGGCGCTGCTGCTCATCTATTGCTCGGGCCTGCGCGTGTCCGAGCTGACCGCGCTCCAGGTGGGGGACGTGAACCTGGTGAGGCAGGTGTTGCGGGTCCGCCAGGCGAAGGGGCGGAAGGACCGCCTGACCCTGGTGAGCGAGCGCGTCATTCCTGCCCTCGAGGAGCAGATGGGTGACCGGCCACGGCACGAGCCGCTCTTTCTCTCAGGGGCGGGTGGTGCATGGAGCACCCGCACCGTGCAGCAGTTCGTCCGTCGCTCGGCCAAGAAGGCAGGCATCGCCGAGCGCGTCACGCCCCACAGCCTTCGGCACGCATTCGCCACCCATCTGCTCGAAGCCGGCACCGACCTGCGCATCATCCAGGAGCTCCTGGGCCACGCCGACATCCGGACCACCACCCGCTACACCCACATGAGGGACCCACACCGCTTCGTCATCCGCAGCCCGCTGTAGCCCGAGCCAGGCGCCATGCCTCCGCCCCCGACCGAGGCGCCATGCCTCCGCCCCCGACCGAGGCGCCCTGACTCCGCCCCCGACCGAGGCGCCCGGGATCGGAGACCCACCCGAAGCAACCCCACCTGAGCGCCCCCACGGGCCCCCGCTCGCCCTCCGATCGAGCTCGCCAAGGGCGCTCCGGGATCGGAGAACCACCCCAAACCATCACCTTTCACGAGAGGACCACCCACCCAGCGCAGAACGCCCCCCATCCACACGTTCCCCGCAATCTCGTCCAAGACGGCCACACGACGCCCAATCAGCCTCCTCATCGCCCCGACGCAATCACCCGAAACACTGGTGCCCCTCCCCGGAGCGACCGGCCTCGTGCCATTCACCCTGCCCCTCACCCGATGCGCGACAGAGCCCCCTCGCATATCAGGCAAAAGGAAGGTCACCACCGAATCCCCGGCCCACCCCCCATCGTCGGTTGTGCAGCAGAACTCCGGCCCAGTGGGCCCTGGGGCCCCGAGTGGCTGAGGGCGCAACAGCGTGCGCATACAGACGTGTTGTACGCAATTCCGCCCGCGAGGGTCGGAAGGAGCCATCTCACGCCTTGGGCCCGTCCGGGGCCCAGGCTGGGTGGGTGGCGCATGGCCCTGGCTGGTTTGAGA
>JAGSHC010000437.1 GCA_023954745.1 Deltaproteobacteria bacterium
CCCCCATCGTCGGTTGTGCAGCAGACCTCCGGCCCAGTGGGCCCTGGGGCCCGGAGTGGCTGAGGGCGCAACAGCGTGCGCATACAGACGTGTTGTACGCAATTCCGCCCGTTTGGGTCGAAAGGAGCCAGCTCACGCCGTTGGGCCCGTCCGGGGCCCCGGCTGGCGAGTGCCGCTAGTCCCCGTCTACGGCAGGCCAGCACCGGCTGAGCCGGAACGGGAGCGCCATGCTCTTCGGAGCGGCGTCGTTGGCTCTGGGCGCGATCGCGGGTTGTGCGACTCTAGCTTGCGCGTTGTCCCCCAGACTTGGCTGGAGTACGAGCGCCGCCCTTCCGCCAGCTCCCGGGGGACTCTCCGTAGCGACGCTTGAAGGCCTTCCCAAAGGCCCTAGGGGAGGCCGTCGCATACCACCTGCACCACCCGAAACGCGGTGTCGCTGGCGAGGCAGTCGTTGGCCGTGAGGCTGAGGACGAAAATACCGGAGCTCGTGCCACCTACCGGGGGGGCGCCGTCCACCGACAGCGTGGTGCTGGCCTGGGGCAGCGTGGGGTCGATCACGTAGCCCGAGCCGGGCCCCGCCGGCGCCACCGTCCACAGGTAGCCGAGGGGATCGCCGTCCGGGTCGATCGAGCCCGAGGCGTCCAGCATCACCGAGACCGGCGCGCAGGGCGGGCAGACCGTCCCCGCGTACGCATCCGGCACGCACTGCACCGAGGTGTAGACGGTGGTGTCGGCGCCGGCGTCGGCGACTGGCCCGCTGTTCGGCCCGATGGGCACGGTGAGGGGATCGTCGTCCTGGCAGTCACCGTCGCAGGGGCTCAGCCCGTCGCCATCCTCGTCTGCGTTCTCATCGGTGCTCGGATCACAGTCGTCGTCGATGCCGTTGCAGACCTCGATGGCACCGGGATGGATGGTGGCGTCCGCGTCGTTGCAGTCGTCGATGCAGGGCGAGTAGCCGTCGCCGTCCAGATCAAAGCCGTTGTCGGGCACGCCGTCGCAGTCGTCGTCGATGCCGTTGCAGGTCTCCACCGCGCCCGGGTAGATGCTCGGGTCCACGTCGTCGCAATCCTCGCAGCCGAGGAAGGTGTCGACATCGACGTCGTATTCGTCGATGTCGGGCGCGCCGGAGCAGTCGTCGTCGAGGCCGTTGCAGGCCTCCACCGCGCCGGGATAGATGGTGGGGTCGTTGGGCTCGCAGTCGTTTGCACAGGCTCCGTACCCGTCACCGTCCGGGTCCGCCTCGTCCAAGGGCACGACGCCGTCGCAGTCGTTGTCGAGCGTGTCGCAGAGCTCCGGGGCGCCGGGGTAGCGGCTGGGATCGTTGTCCGCGCAGTCGCCGGCACAGGCTGGCACGCCGTCGCCATCGAAGTCGGCCTCGGACGGGGGGAGCGCACCGTCGCAGTTGTCGTCGGCGCCGTTACAGACTTCGGGTGCGCCTGGGTAGACGGCGGGGTCGAAGTCGTCGCAGTCGCCGTCGCCGACGGACCAGCCGTCACCGTCGTCGTCGAGGGTGTCGTCGTCGTCGTCGTCGCCCACGACATCGTCGTCGTCGTCCCCAGAGTCGTCATCGTCCCCGGAGTCATCGTCATCCACGACGTCGTCATCGTCCCCGGAGTCATCGTCATCCACGACGTCGTCGTCGTCGCCGAAGTCGTCGTCATCCACCACGTCATCGTCGTCACCGGAGTCGTCGTCATCCACGACATTGTCGTCGTCCCCCTGGCAGTCCGGCGAGTTCGCGCAGGTCGGGTCGTCGCAGTCGAACTGCCCATCGAGGTCGTTGTCCGCCCCGTCAGTGCACTCGCCGGGGTCATCCCCCTCCGCATCCGACGGCAGCAACCCGGCGCCGGGGCAACCCACCAGCAACGTCATGACGCAAAAGGCGCTGAGGATTCTCAAGAGGCCTCCCGATCTGGCGAGAGGATACGGCAGCCTGAAAGCGAGGGGGTGTATTTCCAGCGAGACGGAGCGGTCCCGCGGGTGGAGTCTCTCCCTCAGTGCCTTCACATCAGGCTTCTCGAACGACGCGCGCGCCTGCACATCGCTCCGGCCACGCCCGAAACGGCCCTTCGGGAATCGGGGCCCGTCCGGGGCCCCTACGTCGGCGTAGGGCGAAAGCGCGTACAACACTCGACCATCCGAAACGGCCCGGCTGTTTAACTGCACGTTATTGCTTGGCTTTTTCTGCGCTGGTGGCAGGAAGGGGTCTGGAGCCTGTCCGCGGGCCACTTCGGATGTCGGGGACGTGTTGTACGCAATTCCGCCCGTTTGGGTCGAAGGAGCCTGCTCACGCCGAAGCCCGTCCTGGGCCCCGGCTGGGTGAGTGGCGTTGAGCCGCGGTCAGAACGGCCCGAACATCTGGCCCATGAGCGAGCCCTCAGCGGAACCGTTTCACCGCGTGTTCTGTGATGCTCCCGGGGCTAGAGGCCGGTTCCTTCCGGGGCTTCTTGTTCGTCGTGGCGGCAGGCCGAAGCACCCGACCCGCCGGGCTCGCTACGACTGCTCTCGGGGTCATCGAGGCATTAGACGAGGCAGACACCTACATCAGGGTGCCGGCTGGTCCGGCGATGCTGGCGTAGGACGGCTACTCCTCGACCTCGATCTCGACCTCCTCCTCCGTCTCCACGGCGGGGGTCTTGGTGTCGTTCTCGGGCAGGGTGCTCCCCTGCTCGGCCTTGCTGTTCGCATCGTCGTCCTCGCGCTCGATGAGGATTTCCTCCCCCTCGGTCGTGATGATGGCTTCGGTGCTCTCGCCCTCGACCTCGATGACCTTGATTTCCTTGACCACGACGATGCGGTCTTCGTGGGCGAGCTC